>DADI01000027.1 GCA_002494975.1 Euryarchaeota archaeon UBA556 | reverse complement strand
CCATTTGCCAACATTTTCAGACTCGACCATAGTTAATATTGATATCAACATTTCTCTTCAGATTATTTTTCTAATCATGAATAATAGGGGACACCTTCACAACATGCCTCCACGACTCTTCTACAAGTGGGGCATTCCATATGCTGTCTTACAGGTATTGCTGACCCCCTAAATCCGCATATACAGAAAATTGACTTGCAGTGATCATAATCCATGAAACTGCTAAAAGAAACAGGTACTAATTCATTTCTCATGTAGTTAACGATTTCAATTCATCTTGTAGGTTATTTGCTAACCACTGGTGTAATAAATCACTCCCCATATCTGAAAGTGTAGAATTTAGAAACGCTGCAATCAAGGCATCCTTCGCGTCTTCTGGATTGAACCCTCTAGCCTCTAAGTAGAATAATTGTTCTTCATCTACAGGGCCATTTGCAGTGCCATGACCACATCCCACTACATCATGTTCGCTGACTTCTAATTCAGGTATACTATCTGCTTCTGCTTTTTCTGAAAGTAATAGGTTATGGAATAATTGACCTGCATCAGCACCTGTTGCTCCATCTGCTACTCTTAACATACCTGTGCCTATGGTTCTACTATTACCTCCACAAGCAGAATGCCAATCTAATCTACTAAAGGTATTAGCAGCTTCATGATGAATCTCAACATGATGGTCAATATGCATTTCGTTTGCAGATAGAATCGAACCTAATACTCTTAAATTACCTCCATTTTCATTCATCATATATCTCAAATCTGCCTTAGTTCTTTCAGAACCTGAACTAATACTTCCTGCTTTTACTTGAGCATCTCTTCCAATATTAATCGCATCAACTCTCATCAAAGTTCCAGCATTCATTTGACCAACTAAAACATCATTAATTACTGAACCTTCACCTATTTCTCCATTACGAATCAAGCCAAACCATGGCGCACTGCCTACTATCTGAGTAACCAACTCAAATTGACAGTGTCTACCAATATTCATGGTCAGGTTCATCGATGAATTCGATTCTCCCAAGTTTATCTTTAGTAATACTGGTTGTTTAAGAATAGTATTTTTATCTACTTTCAAAGTAAATTTATTTTTACTAGACACAGCATCAATGAAATTCATTGAGACCGGGTCGCTATACGAGTTTTCCTTGGTAGTAATAGACTCTTTTAAAATTGAAATATTATCTGGTGCCTTGCTTCCATCTAACATAGAAAGACTAACTTCTGGTTGTGAGAAATTTTCCGGCACTTCTTTGATATTACCTGTTGGATGAACTTTTTTCCAAGGTGAATATCTCCAGAGATGATCAGCATTACTTGGTTCCTCTAGTGAAAGATATGTTTGGCCAGGATTCATTTCTAAAACCCCTATTTAACCAATACTTCCTTCCATTTCCAATGCCATTAATTTATTTAATTCAACAGCATATTCCATGGGTAATTCTCTTGTGAATGGTTCGAAGAAACCATTGACAATTAATGCTAAAGCCTCTTCTTCAGAATGACCTCTACTCATAAGATAAAATAACTGATTATCACTGACTTTTGAAACACTTGCTTCATGCTCGCATCTTGCAGTAGGATTTGCTACTTCCATTGTAGGGTACGTATCACTTCTACTATCCTCATCAAGAATGAGCGCATCACAAACGACATTTAATTTACAATTTTGAGCTTTGGGGGATACAGTAACTAAACCTCTGTAAGAACCTCTCCCTCCGTCTTTACTTATTGATTTTGATAAAATTTTACTTGTAGTATTGCTAGCAAGGTGATGTATTTTTGCCCCTGCATCTTGATGCTGACCTGCACCTGAGTATGCGACTGAAATAACTTCAGCATGTGCTCCTTCTCCTTTCAGAATTACAGAGGGATATTTCATAGTTAATTTACTGCCAATGTTTCCATCTACCCATTCAATTTTTGAGTTTTCATGAGCTATACCTCTCTTTGTGACAAGATTGTATACATTAGCGCTCCAGTTTTGTACTGTACTATATCTAATATGTGCTCCAGGTAGTGCAATTAATTCAACAACTGCTGAATGTAATGAGTCAGTAGAATATGTTGGCGCAGTACATCCTTCTACGTAATGTATACTGCTCCCCTCATCTGCTATGATTAATGTTCTTTCAAATTGCCCCATGTTTTTTGCATTAATCCTAAAGTATGCTTGAACCGGCAGTTCGACATGGACACCTTTTGGAACATAGATAAAAGAACCGCCAGACCAAACTGCTGTATTTAGTGCACTAAATTTATTATCTGAATATGGAACAACACTACCAAACCATTTCTTAACAAGATCTTCATGTTCTCTTAGCCCACTATCCATATCTAAGAAGATTACTCCTTGTTCCTGTAAATCTTCTCTAATAGAATGATATACTGCTTCAGATTCATACTGAGCAGTAACTCCACTAAGCCATTTTTGCTCAGCGTCTGGTATTCCTAACCTATCAAATGTATTTCTAATATCTTCAGGAACGTCATCCCAATCATTTTCTGTTGCTTTGGATGACCTTAGGTAATAACAAATTTTTTCGAAATCTATTTCGTTCAACATGGACATATTACCCCAAGTCGGCATAGGCCTATCATCAAAATGTTTGAATGCTTTTACTCTCATTTCAGTCATCCATTCAGGTTCATTCTTTAATTCTGAAATATCTCTTACTACCTTTTCAGATAGGCCCGCATCAAATCGAATAGTGGAATTTTCTGGGTCATGCCAACCCGCTTTATAATCTCCAACTGCTTCTCTTGCTTCTTCGGTCATCTCAATATCTCCTTTATTTCTCAGAACCGGTTTCTAACCAGTCATATCCCTTTTCTTCGAGCTCTAATGCCAACTCAGGACCACCTGTTTTGACAATTTTACCTGCAATTAGTACGTGTATTTTATCTGGTTGCACATGCTCAAGAATTCTTGAATAATGTGTAATGATTAATGCTCCAGAGTCAGTACCTCTTATCGCTGCATTTATTCCTTTAGCTACAGTTCTAATGCCATCAATATCTAAACCGGAATCAGTTTCATCAAGAATTGCTAATTTTGGTGTTATTAACATTAACTGTAAAATTTCAAACCTTTTCTTTTCACCGCCGCTAAAACCATCATTGACATATCTGCCAAGAAATGATGATGGAATGTCCAGTTCTTTCATACTTTCTTTTAACTTTGTTCTAAAATCCGAACCTTTAGCCGCTTCTTCTCCCAGAATCGCCGCAACTGATTTGCGAAGAAAATTTCCAACTTGTAAACCAGGTACTGATTGAGGGTATTGAAACGAAAGAAAAACTCCTTTTCTCGCTCTTTCCCAAGTTTCCATTTCAAGTAAGTCTTCACCATTTAGCTCTACAGTCCCACTTTCAACCTCATAATCTGGATGTCCCATTATTATGTTAGCCGTAGTTGTTTTCCCACTACCATTTCTACCCATTATTGCGTGAATTTCTCCCGGTTTTATATCCAAGTTTATTCCGCGAAGAATTGGTGTTCCATCGATCCCAGCATATAAATCTTGGATTTTTAGTAAGTTCGACTCATTAGACATGCTGTTCCCTAGACTGTGGTGTATGGCGTCCCTTTTGAATGGATGCTTATTTGCTTGTAAAAATCCTGACGATTTTTAGACGCCAACTGGTCATCCTAAAGTCAAATCACCTCTTCGGGTAATCTAATGAAGGACTCCCGCGACAATAGATTGCCCGTCTCTGAAAATCTTTCTGATTCATATCGGGACCAGATAGAAGAGATAATGAAAGCGGAATCCATACGTCGAATTGAAGAAAATCATAACCCTGAAGAGTTAGAACGTCTTAACAAATTATCCTTGATTAAATTATTTGAATCCAATGATTCAGATTTAGTGCCCGCTTTAATGTCAAGATTAGGTCCTGTAAGGGCTGCCTTAGATGGACATGGTGGGGGTTTAATTGTCAGTTCAGGAGAAATTAAAGATAAACATGATGGCGCCAAAGCGCTTTCTTTGGTTATAGATTTAGATGGTGCGTGTGTTTCATGTGGGGCTGCACCTGGTACTCTGAAAGGAATACAAGATGATTTATTAATTGATGATGAAATATTTTCAGTTAAATTTTCAGTTTCAATGTTAGAATGGTTTGATGAGATTCAGAAAGAATTCGTACTTAAGTTCGGTGGCGTTATTTTTGTTTAGATTAGTATCCTTTTGAGCTCTTCTATCGACTCAAATGCAAATCCTAATACTGTTAACTCATCTCCTTGAATTAACTTAGTATGTTTCTTAGCTTCACCTGCTAAATCATACCCTCCTGCTTTACCATACCATGACTCATTTTGAATTAGCGCGATTATATCCTCATTTGTTAACTGTTCAAATTCAACTATTGAATGGCTTGTCCATTTCTGATATCCCCATTTCCCATGAATTGGGAGATATTTCTCATTACTTTTGATTAGAATTGCTGTTGATGACCATACTTTATGTCTCTTTCCTGAAAGCCTTAGTAGCATATTGGTTGCTTCGAGTTTATTTTTTGGCTGTCCCATCGGATTTAGATAATTATCAGGGTCTTCTACGATGGTATCCGAAACAATAATTATTTCCGGGGCATCTATCCCTTCTTTCTCAATAATGTCCCATTCTATAGCCGCAAATTTTGCCTTTGAGAGACAAATTTCGTTTACTTGTAGTTCTACACTTTCTCCGTTAATCATATTTTTTTCATCACTAAGTAATGGTTGAGCTTTAATTTCACAATCTAAAATCTCTTTTAGGCACGAAAGCCTCCTTTTAGATGCTGATGCAAGTAAAACTCGCATATTTACCACCTAAAGATCAATTCTCGAATCACAAATTGGACATTTAACCATCTTTAACTCCATTGAAGCCTCAAATTTTGAGGTGCATGTGGGGCATAATACCGGTCTATTTAGAGTTGGAATTTGAATCTCACTTTTGGTAGTAGGCGTAACTGCTGAAGGCATAGGTTGAGCCATATTTTGCGTAATTACAGTTTTTCTGTCTTGCCTTCTTTCCTTCCTTGAATTAGCTCCATCTGTTAATTCTACATCAATCAATTCGATTTCAGAAGATCTAATTTCGATATCAGTTGATTCTACAATATCCACTACATTTTCTTCTAATATAATATTCCCTGTTGCGACTTTCTTTCTTTTTCTACCAGCCCATTTTAGAGCACTAACTGACATTGTTGAAAGAACTATTAGGCAAAGAATAAGCACTGTGATCGCAACTCCTGCTGTTAGAATTGCAAAGTTTTGTTCATCCAGCCCTAAATATACTCTTAATTCATCTAGAATGTTTAATTCTCCAACATCTGGGTCATTATCGTCAATCAATGCTCTTATTTGCCATCCCGACAATTCATTCCAACTTAGCACGATAGTTTCGTCACTTAGTGGACTTCTATCGACTGATGATAAATGATTCTTTCCTGAAGTTATTCTATCAGATAGTCCAATCCACTGGTCATCTAATGAAGGGTTCATCATACCATACTGTATCTGAGATCCTGTTGGCCCTACAAAGTCATAGAATACTTGTATTCCAAGGTGTGTATCTGTCATTTGTATATTTCCAATTCCTTTCGAAGGAATTTTCATGCTTAGGTTTTCTTCAGCAGTCATTGTAGAATCTGCAATCATAGCCACTAATACAGACTCTGAGTCAATACCTTCTTTCCAAACAGCAAAAAGATAATCCTTGTCATCTATAGTTTTTACAGACATCATCTGCATACTTGCAGTGTCTCCGATTGACTTCTTATATGTCCAAGAACTCTGCTGACTAGAGCCATGTGCGTACCACAAACCAAGTCTCTCTTCACCAGTTACGTCATCTCTATTAGATTGATATAATATATGTGTATGTTCCTCGCCAAATTCAATAACTATTGGGTCAGCCTCATTCCTATTAATTTCAATATCTCCGATGATGTTTGGAGTGAAAACCCAATCGGATGATGAGGTAGGGTAATCCGATTTAAGCAAGAAAACGCTTGTCAGATCTTTGTAGGTTCCACCAGTTGATATATCTCTATGGTATCCTCCAATCATTATTTCAGTTCCTTTAACATCTAAATCTATCCCGTAATATTTCCCATCAGATAATGAAATTGGTTCCATTAAATCTTGTATAGGTGTCATTTCACATGTCGCATCTATTCTGGAATAACTTAGTGTCTGCAGGAAAAATCCTTGATTATCGATGTATCTTCTTGTCCAAGTTATGTGTGCATAACCATCGCTTGTACTCCATGATGAAAAATCTCCTGCCCATTTAGTTTCTAGCATATTTGAGCATGGAATTAATGCTAGATTAGAATTTATTCGATATAAGGATAAACCTCCATCACTACTTGTAATTAACAAGCCTTCTCCATTCAAATCTATTACCTTAATTGGTTCTTCTCCATAATTAAATGATATTTGTTTTGCACCTGTCAGAGCCGATTGATCTACAAGTATCGTTGAAGTAACTTCGTTGTTATCCCAGTTCAAATCCGATAGACTTTCTCCATTTATTGTTATCTTTACTTCTATCGGGCCAACTTCATTAGCGATATAGGCAAATGCTACTTGACTGGCACCTTGTCCGACTACTAGTGAAATTTTAGTAGTTGTAATTTCAGTCCAACCTAAATCATTCTTGAGCCAAAGTGTTGCACCTACGTCCATGGCATCAGTAGAACCTAAGTTATCGATTCTACCCGTTATCAAGAACTGTTCATTAGGTCTAGGTATAGATGGTTCTGTCTTGATAGCTCCATCTCTGAAGGCTAGGTCGATTCCTTGAGGGCGTTGTAATACTGGAAATATTATTGAAATATCATTATCTGATTCATTATTTTCTTGAATTTCATCTAGTGGGTCGAGAGAAATTGTCAGTTGTTTATCGCCTACACTCGATGGATTCCATGATAGTGAAACTTCTATTATATCCCCACTACCTATGGTTTGAATAATAATCTCATCTTTTCTATAACCATCTTCTAAGAGATATATCGATAAATCTTCTGCAGACAAGTCACCGATATTTCTAATTTGTACTTTTGCCTCTAAAAATGTGTTGACATAGGTTTCAGTCACTGAAATCCCATATTCTTGTATTGAAAGCCCCGTTCTGAACATTAAATTAGGCGCCGGTGGAATATTGTCAATTTCTATCGTTGTACGAATTTCTTCTGACTTAACCCCTACGCCACTAACAAATCTAACTGAAAATCTTTGGTCCCCATCATCATTATCTTGGGTATCCCAAGGTATTGCCCATTCTATTTGTCTATTGCCTACACTCGAATAATAAGTCGCGTTTTTCCAATCATCAGTTCCTAATCTCCATTGTAATTGTGCTCCGTTAACAGTTTCCATAATTCCATTTATTTCAATATTTCCACTTACAATATCTTGACTACTTGGTGAACTAACCTCTAATGATAATCTTCCAATATTATGCGTATTCTTCGTATTATTACTCCATTGCTCGAATTCGTTCTTTGATTTAACTTCAATTTGAAGAGTTTCGGCGTCAACATCTTCTTCATCCTCGAAATTAGGTAAGTCAAAGTTAGTGGTCCAATTGATAGTTCCGAATGCTTGATGCCAATCAACTAAAACTCCAGTGGAAAGTGGCCCCCCATCTAGAGGTCTATACTTGTAAGTGACACGAACTTGAACCTCTTCTGTTGTACCATTTTCTTCTCCTGCTTCACTAATATGTCCACGTATGCCATAACTTTGTCCTTCTATTAGCCAAAGCCCACTGGGTTTTTCGATAACTACCCAATCACCAGTACCTTCTCCAACAGGTGGATCTCCTCCTCCAGTATCATTTCCTGGTGGGTCTCCGCCTCCTGAGTCATCTCCAAGCAGTGCTTGAAGAATTAAATTTCCATCAATTATTCCAAATCCATAATCTTTATTCCAAATGTCTGAGACTGATGGCATAGATGGAGAACCTCTGGCTTCAGAATTATTCCTAAAGAGATCTTTAACTTCTTGCGGTTCAAGTTTATCATCTATTTGTAGAATAATTGCTGCAAGGCCTGCAACAGCAGGTGTGGACATACTTGTTCCATCCATTGAAACATATCCATCATCCGCCAATGATGTAGAATCTTGCCCCGGGATTGTCGAGGTAGATGCAGCATGCTGAGCAGAAGTCATACCCGAGCCAGGAGCGACAACATCAGGTTTCAACTCATCCCATTTATTTCCATCATTATCATCTACTCTTGGTCCTGAATTAGAATAATCAGCTATGTCATCATCATTTCTCTGAATAGTATTTTGATCATCAATAGCTCCAACAGTTATTGCAGAATCTGCGGCTCCAACTGATGTGACTCGATTAGTTCCATCATTACCGATTGCAGCAATAGGTACAATTCCTGCTTCTGCACAATCATTGACAAGTCTTGCTGCGGAATTATTCCCATCATCTCCTTGGTCATTATCGCCTACAGGTGAACTTCCACTTCCAAATGACATAGTCATAATGTCGATACCTTCACTAGACTCATTATTTCCCCAATTTGTATCTACATTTTGTAGAACCCACTGTAAACCTTTGATTATAGGGCCTTCATCTCCACCGGCACTGCCTCCAGAGTCAGTCATTACTTTGACATCTACTAAATATGAACCAGGGGCATAACCTTGATTTATTCTTCTTTCATCTCCAGTTCCTAATGCGATACCAGCCACATGAGTTCCATGTCCGTGACCATCATCCGGATCGAATTCTCCATCGTTACATTCCTGAGAATTCCACGAAGTCGCATCACATCCCGCAACCCATTTGGGATCAGATAAATCATCTGGTTGTTTTTCATTATCATTATTATCATCTGAGAAATCATCAAGTGAGAAATGTTCATTATCCACTCCAGAATCTAGGACTGCAATCACTACTCCTGAACCATCGTAGCCAAAATCTCTTAATGTTTCGTCATAAACGTCTGAATCTCGAACTTTGGAACCTCTAGTAGCTATACTTAGATATGAAACTATTTTGTCTTGCTCTTCAATCATTATGACTCCGTCTTGTTGCCATATCTCAATTAGTGAACTAACAGGCACATGATCTATGACAACTGAATCGATATATTCAACTGGGAAAAACCATGACCCCTCTTCTTCCCAACCATGTTGAATTAGTACCTCCTTTAATTTAAGTAAATCAGTTTCTCCAGGATGCCATGAATAGCCGACTATAATTGCCGTAGTCATCCGACCGTCATTTCCAAGTATTGCAGTTGCTGAGTGAGACTCTTTTTGACCATCAATCATATATTGAAGACTATCTTCCATTCCATTAGCATCTTTATCTGTAGCGAAATTTATCCACCAATATGGTTCTTCTACTGCCGGGCTAGCATCCCAAGGTGGGAATCCGATACCTAGGTATTTTTCAGGACAGGTTTCACCTTGACATTTCAGTTCTGGTATTTCTAATTCAGTCTTCGAAGTAATTACTTCTGATTCATAATTTGTATCATGAATACTGTCGTCTTCAACCGAAACAATTGCTGATGCTCCCGCCGATAAATCTAGGACTAACATCAACGCTACAACTAATATTGGGCCTACTGTTTTCGATGCTCTTACCATGGCTCTCTTAGAGAGCCAACGCCAAGAGAGGTATAATTTGAACCGATAATTAATTCAATAATACTTGATTATGGCCAAAATAGATGTTCACCATTTATCGAACAAACAAGTCGATATACATCATCTTTTTCATTAAATCTTATTTCCCCATCACAAATTGGACAGATTGTATTCTCAGCAAGTTCTTCCAGCCACGCCTGTCTTGTTTCTAGTTCATCACCTTGTAGCCTGAGTTGATATAGTATCCTTCCGGCATTTCCCTCGAGTGGTTTATTTGCAGATTCCCAAGGATCATTTGTCAAGTCACCCATTTTCTTTTTTGCAATCACTCTCATAGATTCATTATGAGATGCAGCGGTGGGATTAGAACTTTCAGTACTTAAAGAACTGGGTGCACCTCTAGCGATTATTCTTGCTAAAAGATAAGCTAAAATGAAGCCTCCAATATGTGCCATATGTGCAATATTTGTTTCCCCCGAAGTTCCTTCTTGAATGGAGTACATTTGATAGATCTCTAGCCCTAACCTGACAAATACAATTAACCATATTGGCCACGCTCTTATCAAGAATAATAGAGGGAATTCAATTTCATCATTTGGCCAGCATGCCATGTAGGCACCTAGTAGTCCAAATGCTGCTCCGCTGGCTCCAATTGCAGGATTATGGGACTCTGGATGTGTCATGACCCATGCGACATTACCTCCAATAAATCCTAAGAAATATACTATTATCCATCTCCTACTGCCTAGTCTTTGCTCTAAAGGAACACCAACCAACCCTATAACAAGAATATTTGAGAGAACATGTAACCAATCTGCATGCAACCAAGCGGCAGTTACAAATCGATATAATTGATCAGGATTTTTTGATATTACCGGAATCATTGCTAAAAGTTCTATTTCATTGAATCCAACATTTGCTATTGCTAAAATAAACCTAACTAACATTACTAAGAGTAGTGACAAAACCATTGCTAAAGCAACACTTGTCTTTTGTCTGTAAGAATTAATGAATGGTATTAGTGCTACGACAATATAGATTGATAAAAATATCACATCACTATTTTCTAAGTCTGACAAAAACATATCACCTCCGGAGTTGGTTGTCACAAATCATACCCGCAGGTATTCTAGCAATAGCGCCTTCGATTCTTTGACGAACGTCTCAAACGATGAACCACCCTCGGAGGTATGTGAGTGTGCTGCCGCTAATCCAGATTTCGGATTTAGATATTCACCGAGGCAATCGCCTCATTATATCAGAAATGAACTTTGAATTATTCGAAGGAGAAGTAGTTGCTCTTGTGGGGTCAAATGGTTGTGGTAAGACCACTTTACTTGAATCAAGTGCAGGCATGCATGCAATTTCTTCGGGTCTAATTTCTTGGAGGAATGAAGGTTTTGAGATGAAACTTGTTAGAGACTCAGAAGGTCGAAGAGGTTCTTTGCCACCTATGGGATTAACGCTACAAAAAAATGGAATGTCAGGGGAGGAAACAATAGAAGAGAGGTTGACTACAGTCCTAGCAGTTTCTGGCTGTCATTATGATTCAACTAAAGTATCTCAGTTACTCAATTATTGGGGGCTTGAACATCGTAAATCAGACAGGATTTCCCAGCTTTCAGGAGGGTTAGCAAGACGTCTTGCAGTACTTTCAGGATTAGCACCTGCGGTAATGTCAGAAAAACCTCGTGCAATTTTACTTGATGAACCATCAGAAGGATTAGATGAATCCGCTAGGGAATTATTAGTCGACTGGTTAAGGGCGTTGGCATCTAAAGGACATGGAGTAATTCTGGCCACACATGATCCTCAAATTATGTTAGCAGCAGATAGAATTATGGAATTTGATGAAAAAAGAGGTGTTTCTGTCAAAAAGCAAAAACATCCTTTATCTAATTTTGATCTACCAAAACCTTCTGGTAACGCTAAAATAAGTAAAATTTCGAGTCTTTTTCATTGGGCTTACAGAATGGAAAAGAGAAATCCCATTGATACAATAAGCCGCTTCATCCCATCTATCTTGGCACTATTATTGATTCATACATTGATAAATGAAGATGAGATATCAGTGGCTGGTCCAGATTTTGTCGCAGCAATGATCTTATTGCCTTCATTTATCTCTGTAGTAATTCCTCCTGCATTAATTTCGAGGTATGCTGAAGAAAATTGTGGTAGATGGTGGGAAGCAGTAATAGGGCCGAAATTTCGCACTTTTTCCTCTATCATAGGTTCATCAATCATCCTCCCTTTACCATTAATTTATATTTCTTGGTTAGTTATTACTGATTTTGGAGTCCAAAGAGAAGATTTAGGTGCTGTTTCCTCTTGGTTATGGCTTCCTGGTATAGTTATGTTTAGTGTGGCAATTGCAGCATCTGCTCTCCATTTATTAGTTTCTGATTTGAGAAGGGTCGGTGCTTCTGCAGCATCTCTTTTACTATTGGTATTAGTCTGGCCGTTTCTTGAATTAGTTGATGCTTTGGTGATGATTATGAATGATGGTATGAGCTTCGGATTTTCTTTAGATGAACCCTTATCAATGATATTTTTATCTTTCTCAGTGAGTATTCTAGTCTGGGCAATATCAGTGTATCTTCCGGATTCCTGAAAACGAGCATTCATCATAGAGTATGTGCTCGCATGTTTATGGTCTCAATGAAACACTATGGTTGGGCCCTAACTTGTATTGGTGGTGCCGGAGTTTTACTGACTGCTGTAATGGGTTATACGTATGCCCCAATGGTTCAATCACCTCCATTTCGTTCACCTGAGGCTTATCGAATTTTATTTTGGCATGTTCCTTTTGCTTGGACCTCTTTTATCGCTTTTTGTCTATTATTTATTGGGGCAATTACTTGGTTTTTGAAAAGAGAAGAATGGGGGTGGGTTCTATTCTGTACTGGTGCTGATTTAGGCTTACTTTTTGGTCTAGGCGTAGTTATTTCGGGACCAATATGGGGTTCTGCTGAATGGGGAGTGCCTTGGGATTGGGGTGATTTAAGATTGAATACATTTGGTTTACTAACTGCAGTGACACTCTTTATCGTACTTTCTAGACGTTCTCAACCTGACGGTATAGATACTAGAGATACACTTTCTACTATTGGATTATTTGGATTTGCTTTAGTGCCGATAACTGCAATTGCTACTAGCGTTTATCAGAAGAGACACCCTTCAGTAGTAATAGCACAATCCGATGAAACAGGACTTGACCCAAAAATGTTAGAAGTTCTTATGATTGGTATTTTCTCATTCTGGATACTTATGGTCGGACTTTCTATATTGACATTTTTAGCTTATAAACTTGAATCAGAACTAAATAATCTTCTTCAATTATTAGATGATGAGGTGGTACATTGAACGGTTTTACATCATATGTGATTGCTTACTCGATATTAGGTTCATTGCTGTGTTATTATATTATTTACATCGGGCATAAGTTAGATGATACTAGAGTTAGAATTAAAGAAGCAAAATGGAGACTTCAGGGCACCGATTCTGAAGAATGATTTATTTTTCTATCACGAATGATTCTAATGTAGGATGCTTTCGCAAAGGTTGAGAGACATGTCTAAAGACGCATTTTGTATTGTTTGTGGCGATACTACTACTCTTTCTTCAAATAGGCTATGCGAAGTATGTTTTCGTAAGCGAGTCAACTTATCTAAGATGCCCAAAGTGATTCAACAATTTCGATGTCCAAAGTGTGAGTGCTATGAAATTCGTGGTCGTTGGTCAAAAATGGAACATGAAACCTTAGCAGACTTAAGAATTAGAGATAATCTTGAAATTGATGATAGAGCAGATGATGTTAATGTTGATTTCGCTCTGCAAGTAATTGACGATAGAACCAACAGAGTTCATTTAGATGTTTCAGGCATGATTGATAATTTCTTTTTTGAAGATAGTTATGAGGTATTAATTCAGACTAGTAATGCAATATGTACTCCTTGCACGAGGAAAGATGGTGCCTACTTTGAAGCGATAGTTCAACTTCGTTCAGCAGGTCGTAAGTTGTCGGAAAGTGAGCTTAGAGAATTGAGAGCCACTCTAGATGAAATGCTTGGGGGAATGGAAGCTGATCCTATGTTTTTTATAACTAAGGAAGGTATAGTGACAGGGGGTTGGGATTTACAACTAGGCTCTAAATCAATGGCAAGATCTTGGGGGAGAATTTTAACAAAGAAATTTGGTGGGACAATAAAAGAAACTTCAACAGTTGTTGGAATGAGGGATGGAATAGAAATTACTAGACTTACTGTTAGTTATCGTAAGCCAGCCTATGCTGTTGGAGATGTCGTTAAGCTGAACAATGATTTGTGGTTAATTGATTCATGGCAGAAAGATGGACCAATTATCCGCCGCTTAAAATTCTTTCAACGCTCTGGAGCAACATGGAGAGATATGGAAAAAGCGAGGATTATTTGTTCAACTTCGGAACAACATATTGTCGATATTATGAATAGAGATAGTTCTGCTGCGGAAGTTATGAGCCCTCAAGATTACACCATGACTACAGTTGCTCTCCCATACGATGATGACATTAAATCTACTAAATTACGAATTGGTTACATACATGATGTATGGGTGGCACTACCTGGGTTTACGGCGGAGGATGCGATATGATTCCGAGAGATATGGACGAGCTTCTGAAAAATTTAGATCATCGTGACATGGCAGGATATACTCGTAATTTCATTGATGATTTTGAACAAGCGATTAATTCTAAGTTAGATATTCCCAAAGATACTGATTGGTCCGGTGTATTATGTTTAGGAATGGGAGGTTCCGGTGCAGGGGGGATGTATCTTTCTGCATTATCAGATCACTCAGGAGGACTACCATTTGTCGTTTGGAGAGATTATGGTTTACCTTCTTGGTGGGGGCCTGATTGGCTAATAATTGCAACGTCTTATTCAGGAAATACCGAGGAAACACTTGATGGTGTGAAAGAAGCATTAGAGTCAGGAGGTACAGTCATTGGTATTTCATCAGGAGGTGAATTAAAAAAAGTCATTACTGAGGATGAGGAGTGCCTATATTTACAGGTTCCAAGTGGTCAAATGCCACGTTCAGCATTTGGTCATTTATTCGGAACTCAATTAGCGGTTTGTTGGGAAATAGGTATTATTGAAAAGCCAAATCCCGAAGAAATCACATCTATGTTAAGCCGCTTACGTTCTCTATCGATAGACTCAGACATAAGTGGAGGGAATGGATTGGTTATTTCTGTAGCAGAGTCGATGCTTGGTAAACAAATTGGTATAATTACTCCTACCGTTTTAAGTTGCGCTGGTCGACGCTTTTCTAATCAATTAAATGAGAACTCAGATGTTTTTGCTCGTTCCACAGAATTACCTGAAATGAATCATAATGAGATAGTTGCATGGGCTTCTTCAGAAAGTAATGAACATTCTTTAATCTATTTTTCATGCGAAGATATTCATCCTAGAATACGTTCTAGAATGAACTGGATGTTAGAAAATATTGCAAATGAAAACTCTTGGATAATTGACTGTGAAGGTGAAAGTTTACTAGAAAGATTACTCTATGCATCTCATATTTCCGATTGGATAAGTATCGCACTAGCACTATTGCGAGGTGTAGATCCATCTGAAATGGGTTCAATAATTGAACTCAAGTCTCATCTCTCTAAGGTCTAGTATATAGGGCCGAGAACTAATCTTGGGTCTGGGTATTCAATCAATGCAATTTTTCTGTTTACTGGGTCGACTACTCCTGGCATATCGTGAGTTTTAGGTTCAATTATCGAGAGTTGAAAGTGTAGATGGGATTCCCATCCTCCATTTTCATGCTTATCTCCCATCCAGCAAATAACTTCACCACGAGAAATTTTCTGGCCAATCTTCTTCTTAGAGATAGAATTAGAATCTAAATGCCCATATAATGCCCAAATTGGAACTCCACCAATAATATGTTTTGTAATTATGACATTTCCATAGTCTCCATCTTCTGGATTATATCCAAAATGAGAAATTACTCCATCTTCAAAAGCCATACAGGGAGTTCCTACTGGCGCTCCGATATCTATTCCAATATGCAAGAATCTATTGTCTTTAAACAAATCAGTATTATACATCCCTGGTCTTAATTCATCATATTTACCTATGTCATACGTCATTTTAGATGGTGTATAATCTCCTCCAGTAAAGTCTCGTACCTCATAATGTTCTGGTAAATCGACCACGGGGTGGTATCTGCCTGTTTGCCACTGTACCATATATGGCAGCGAAATGTTCGATGATTAATAATCTTCAGAATTAGAATCAGGGATATTTGTTAACTCTTGAGGCTCAGGTAGGGAACTTTGGAGAGTTCCGCTAACCTGTAAATTTTCTAGTTTTCGTCCTTGTGGCAATATTCTATTTTCATATGAGGACATAGCTGCAGTATACGCCTTTCCAGCATTGTCTAAGTTACTCCCTATCTTCATTACATGTCTCATGAATACTTCAGTTCTCTTATACATCTCCCTACTGACATCATATATTTCCTTTGCACCATCTGCTAATGCTTGTTGTTGCCAATAGATTGCCACCGTTCTCAATAAGGCTAACATTGTCACTGGTGTAGCTATTAGCACAGATTTTGACAATGCATATTCATGTAAATCTGGATCAGCGGCAAAGGCGGCAGCTAGCAGGGCTTCACTTGGGACCCACATTACTACGTAGTCAATATCACCTTCTAGTTTGTCATGATATGATTTTTCTCCTAATTTTCTCGCAGTTTTCCTCATACCCGAGGCGTGTTCAATAATTAATTCTGATTTTTCGTCATCGGATGCATTTTCTATGGCTTCAAAAAACTTCTTTCCTATTGCTTTAGAGTCAACAGGTATAGTTCCTGAGTTAGGTAAACGAATTACAAAATCTGGCCTTGCATCATCAGTGGTTTCTTGTTCAAAGAAATCCACATGCTCCGTCATTCCTGCGATTTCTAATAATCTACGTAACTTAACTTCTCCCCAATTTCCTCTTGATTGGGACGATCCAGTCAATGCCTCAGTCAAATTGTCGGCTCTTAGTCCTAGTGAACGAGTATTTTGATCCAGGCTATCGAGATGTCTTTTGATCCCTTCATAGGCCCCTATCCGGTTCTTTTCTAAATCTAAATTCGACTTTGCAAGTTTTTCCAATTGCTCTTTAAGAGGAGATACTAAATCATCAACTTCTTTTTTTCTAGCGACTAAGTCTTTTTCTGTTTCTGCCTGAACTTTACCTAATCGTTGTTCGGCAAGATCAAGAAACGCTGCATTACTATCTTTGGCGACTTCTAGAGCCATTGATTGGAATTCTGCACGCATAGTATCCTTTCCTTCCATGTTGGCTGCAAGTCTTTCTTCAGAACGAATAATCATTGCACTCATTTTTTGCTTAGATAACATCCAGCCTATGGTGCCTCCAAGCAAAAGCCCCAATGAGATGTATACCAGTCCCGTAATTTCCATAATTTAGTATAAATATCGATAGTACTTTAACTCGTTGTTTAAATCATATTTTCTCTAATCGATAAACAGTTGTTCTTACGTACTTTGCGCTCTTGCGACATGTATGGGAAGCGTGGAAACAGTGAATTGTGCAATTCTCGGTTCTAGAGGTCTTGTAGCACAACGTTATCTTCAAAGAATGGTCAATCATAGTTGGCTAAATCCTATATCAGTCATTGGTTCTAGTTCTACGGTTGGTTTAAAAATAAGTGAATTACCTTGGTCCCTAGATGAAGTTCGGCCAAAATTGCCCGATATTGTAGTCAAAGACTTAGTTGACATCGATCAGTTGATTTTCGAATTGAAGGCAGAAAATGTCCAAATCATATTCTCTGCCATACCCGAAGATGTAGCAATTAGGGTAGAAAAGAGATTAGCCAGAGAAGGATTTGTTGTCATTAGTCATGCATTGGCTCATAGAATGGATAGTGACGTCCCTCTTGTAATTCCTACCGTTAATTCAGACCATTTAACGATATTAGAATCCCAAAATTATGGGACAGGATACTTAATCTCATGTAGTAACTGTATGGTTGTCCCTATAGCTTTGACTTTACATCCATTAATTTCTAATTTTGACTTTTTATCTGTGAATATAGTTACGGAACAGTCACTTTCAGGAGGCGGTAGGGGCCTTCTTACTAAAGGCAGAATGGGTATGCCAATAAATTCTGCAATTCCAGGAGAGTCAGAGAGTGTGGTAAGGGAGTTGAATAAAATTCTAGGGAAAAAATATGATGGTATTTTCCAAGAAGCAAATCTTGGTAGTAAAGTTTGGTGTTCGCGTGTAACTCGCGAATTTGGGCATTTAGCTTCAATAGAGGTCGAATTCGTCAATGAAATAAGTGCGCACAAAGTCATTGAAGAGTGGCAAAAATATTCATTTGAATCTTTTGATTCAAGGCTTCCTTCTTCGACTAACATAATTAATTTTGTAGACGGTAAATTAGACGTTGAAGAACATAGATGGTCTGGCTCTGAATCACGAAATCCTAATCAAAATCTTTCTGCAGCGATGGCGGTTTCCATTGGCGAAATAGAAGTCACAGGGAAAAAATTAAGATTTAAAGTAGTATCTGATAATACAATTCTTGGAGCAGCAGGTTATGGTGTACTTTTAGCTGAATTAATTTTAGCAGATGGAATTTTAGATGAATCGAATAATCTGATGAATAGTTCTTTACGGGACATTAATTAGAATTAATTCAAACGTATAAGCAATCTGCGATAGGTTATGAGAATCCGTCATCTTGCCATGATGCTCTCTGATTTAGAGCCACATCCTTGTAATGATGTTAGTTTAGAACAGTATTCTACAGACGGTGATTTAGCCGCTCGTTTACTTTTTGACATAGCATCATTTGGTGATATTAATGATAATTATACAGTGGCAGA
>DADI01000066.1:7524-11087 GCA_002494975.1 Euryarchaeota archaeon UBA556 | reverse complement strand
ATGACAACATGATTGTATCGCCTTCATGTTTTACAGTTTAGGGGGTCCTAAAATTAATATAGACTACCTTCGTCGGAAGTTTAGGTAGCCCTAAAAATAATGTCAGGTGATAATAAAATGAATATAAATAAAATGATAACTTGCTTAATCTCATTGCTTTTCTTGACAACTACTTTAGCTGGGTGCTTGAATAATGATGAAGAAAAACAAGGTAGTTTAGTAATAGCCTATGAAATACAATCAGATTACGAAAATATTGATGAAAATCCACAGCAATTAGCAGATTACCTGTCTGAACAACTAAATTATGATGTATCACTATACAGCGTAGACTCAGAAGGTGCTATGATTGAGGCACTAAGATTTGGTAATGCAGACATTGCTTTAATGGATAGTGGTGCTGCTTGGGTCGGCTGGCAGCAGTATGGTCTTGATGCTCTAGGAGCTGATCAGAAAAGTGATGGAAGGACGTACTACAATGCCCATGCTTGGGTAAGAGCTGACAGTGCAATGGCAGAGGCACATTTGGATGAAAACCCCTACACTGATCCTTTCGCCCTTCTTTCAGGAAAGACTTCTTGCCATACTGGATGGCTCAAATCAGCAGGTATGCTTCTTCCGATGGGATTCTTAATTGGTCATGGTTATGCAAATGTTATTGGCGATCCAAATGATGTTGAAACTATAAGAAATACGATCTTCGAATATTTTAATGAGAACGCATCAATACCTGATTCAGGCACTCCATATTATGGGTATGAAGGAGCTATAAAGTGTCTTTCTGATGGTACAGGAGATGTTGCATTTGCTAAAGACAGCACTGTTGATTCGTTTTGTGGCAATGAGTTGTCAGAAGAAAATAGCGATTGGTGTCTTTCGAGAGATGAATATGTAGCACTTCCTGCCTTTGGTAAATCTCCTAGTCACCCAGTCATGTATAATCCTGAATTAATGGATTCAGATCTCTTACTTCAAATAACTGAAGTTCTTGTTGGTATGAGTGAAAATCAAGAGGCCAGTATTATATTAGAAAATGTACTCAATACTCCGGGTATCATCGCAACAAATGCGGAGGAACATTTGACTAGTTATTCATCATTGATTTCTAATATCCCAGGTATATCTGCATATTACAACGATAAATTTACAATAAATGGGACGGTTTCTCCGACTATAGAAAAAGTTAGAATAGCATATGAGGTTAAGGCAGATTATGAAAATATTGATGAAAATCCTCAAATCTTAGCTGACTATTTATCGGAAGTTCTGAGCGTCCCTGTTGAATTATACAGTGTAGATTCAGAAGGAGCAATTATTGAAGCATTAAGATTTGGAAATGCAGATATTGCATTCATGGATGGTGGCGCAGCATGGGTTGGTTGGAAAGAATATGGGTTAGCAGTAATGGCAGCTGATCAAAAATCGGATGGCCGTACTCATTACAATGCTCATGCATGGGTTAGAGCGGATAGCGAGATGGCCGCGGCACATCTCGATGATGACCCAGAAACAGATCCATTTGCTCTTCTTGAAGGTAAAAATTCATGTCATACAGGGTGGTTAAAATCCGCAGGTATGCTTCTACCGATGGGCTACCTAATTGGAAATAATTATGCTCCGGTAATAGGCGATGAGAATGATATTGATTCATTAAGAAGCACAATCTATAATT
Source organism: Euryarchaeota archaeon UBA556 (assembly GCA_002494975.1). Lineage (GTDB taxonomy): Archaea > Thermoplasmatota > Poseidoniia > Poseidoniales > Thalassarchaeaceae > MGIIb-O2. The sequence continues at coordinate 9,415 of DADI01000066.1, read as the reverse complement.
TCTTTAGTCCAAATGCCTCAATTCCTGATTCAGGAACTCCTTACTATGGTTATTCAGGGGCTGTCAAATGCCTATCGGATGGTTCAGGAGATGTGGCTTTTGCTAAGGATAGTACTGTAGATTCTTACTGTGATAATGAAGATATCAATGATAATGAAGAATGGTGTCTTGATAGAAACCAGTATGTTGCACTCGACTCATTTGGACAAGCACCTAGTCACCCAATAATGTATAATCCAAGTAGTTTAGATGTCCAAACTAGGACTGCAATATTAAACTCATTAATGTCTTTGAATTATGAAACATATGTTGAAAATTATACCGCTATGGGAAGTACATTCACTGGCTGTTATGATATTTCAGTGCACGTAATTGATGAAGAATCCCAAAGAAATACTTGTGGCTCTGAGATTTTGGCTAATATCCTAAATACTCCTGGCTTAGTAAGAGTAACATCTCAAGATCATTTAGGTAGTTATTCTGAATTGATCAGTAATATTCCAGGTATTTCATCTTACTATAATGATAAGTTTGAAATTGAAGAGTAATAAAAATACAATTGCTGGGAGGTAGGCTTCATCATTTATCTCCCGGCAATACCAAATAATGGTTTAGTCGCCCCTAAACTTGCTTCTGAACAGTGGTGACTGGATTATGGCTGATGTTTTGGAAGAAGTCGAATCTCATAAGAGCCCAATAATAAGGCTAATAGATGTTGAGATTGGTTACAAAGCAGCTGAACCGTTAGTTAAAATTCCTAACTTAGAAGTTTATCCTGGAGAGATAGTAGCTATTGCGGGCCCATCTGGAGTGGGTAAGACTACTCTTCTGCGTACAATTGCAGGTTTAATCCGTCCAATATCGGGGAAATTAGAGGTATGTGGGCAGGTAAGTCCTTTCAAGCCCGGTAAAGGTGTACTAGGTTATGTTCCTCAGCGACTCGGTCTTATTCGACATACTAGTGTTATGCATAATGTGATGATTGGGGCTAATGCTGGACACAACAAATCATTTTGGTCACTTTTACCATCCTCATTAGCTAAAAAGCATGCCTTGGAATCTATTGATTCAATGGGTCTCTCAGATAAGTTAAATGAGCCTATAAGAAGACTTTCTGGCGGTCAGCAACGAAGGGTTGCTACAGCTAGGACTCTTGCACAAAAACCATCTTTGATAATGGCTGATGAATTTCTAAGTGAATTAGATGAAGAAACTATGAATATGGTATTAAAAGAGGTGACGGATTATGTCCGGAAAAGTGGAGCCGCATTATTAGTTGTCGAACACGATATTTCTCGAGCGAAATCCATGGCAGATAGATTACTGGTCATTGATGATGGCCGTGTTAATCCATTCATTACAGAGGCAACTGCTATGGAGGTGAAAATATGAGTTTTGACGAATTATTCTCTAAATCTTCTGGTCTGATGCTGAAATCATTTCCTGTGTTAGTTCTTTTGTTTTCTTTTTGGATCTTTAACGGGATGATTGATGACTGGGGCCGATTATCTGGAAGTATCGATAATCTATTTATTTTTATCAATGAATCATTGTGGCCTCCTGACTGGAGTGTCATAGAACCTCAAGCATATCCTGTTTGTACTGCATATCCGCTATTTGATTTCACATGTTCTACTGCTTGGATTGGACTACTTGAAACGATTAAGATAGCGTTTGTTTCAACCGTTTTTGGTATGATATTATCTCTTCCAATATCTCTCCTTGCTGCGCGTAATCTTAACCCCTGGTGGTTATCATATAGTTCTAGATTTATTCTAGCCGCATTCAGAAGTTTACCCAGTATAATTTGGGCTATATTTTTCGTGATATTAGTTGGTTTTGGTCCTTTATCTGGTGTTCTCGCTATGACTGTTTATACAATTGGTTACTT
>DADI01000066.1:0-7351 GCA_002494975.1 Euryarchaeota archaeon UBA556 | reverse complement strand
GTAATAGGTATTGTAGGTGCAGGAGGTATTGGTTACTACATTAATCTCTATCTAAAATTCTTACAATATGACAAAGTAATTGCTTATTTGATTATTATTTTTATAGTGGTATTAATTATTGACTTAATTTCTATATTTGCGCGTTCATTTTTTACTGAAGAAGGTGATTTACCTAAACCAACATGGTTGAGTGTCATTCTACCTTCTGGAATGATTAAAAATCTAAAATAATAATCAAATTATTTATCCGATTTTCTAATTAATGCTGATATGAAGCTACCATTTTACGTACAGCGTCTTCAACTGGTATTTCACCATCTAAAAGTTGACTAAGCGATGTTAGGAAAGGAATTTCTACGTCTAATTTCGGAGCTATTTTTACGAACATTCTCGTCGCTCTAACGCCTTCAGCAACCATATGCATTTCATCTAGAGCTTCTTCTAATGATTTTCCATAGCCCAACATTTCACCTAAAGTTCTGTTTCGACTTCTTGGGCTAGTTGCAGTGACATATAGATCTCCTAGTCCAGCAGGCCCGAATGCAGTTGTGGGTTCTGCTCCCATTGCATTCAATAGCCTAATTCCTTCACTGAACCCAGCTAGAACTAATGCTGCCTTCAGATTGTCTCCTCCTATGCTATTCCTAAGGCCATCAACTAGCCCGCAAGCAAGTGCAACAGTATTTTTGAATGCCCCCCATAATTCTGCACCCTCAGGATCATCGGCAGGTGTTAGTACTAATGTATTGGTAGAAAGTCTTCCAGCTATTCTTTCTGCAATAGATCGATCATGGCAAGCAACTAGAGCAGTCGTCATTACACCTCTTGCAACCTCCGGGGCAATTGTAGGGCCGGTCATTACAACTAACGGATTAGATTTCTTTGCATCTTCTAACCTTTTTGTGATTGCTTTAGATATTATTCCTGAACCTCCTTCTTCTTCAGGGGCTAATCCTTTGGCTAAATCTATTAGTAAATGTGATGGTCGTAAATATGGAATTATTTGATCAACAACTCCTAGAATTATGCCACTAGGCACTGCTAAGACAATAATCTCACATTCTGTAGTGATATCTTCAATTTGCATAGTAGCCTGTAATTCTGGAATTTTTGTATGGGGTAAATATTTTTTATTGATATTTTCAGTCATTATTGACTCATATACTTCATGTTCAATGGTCCACCCCATTACATTATGTCCGTCTTCACACCATACTTTCGCAAGTGCTGTTCCCCAATTCCCCAAACCGATTATACCTATGCGAGCCATAGTGCCACTCCATTTCAGTCGCTTTAACTCCCCGTTAAGACCCCTTGGGTATGAAGAGACGCCATCCGTTGCATTCTTGACTCAAATGCTCTCCCGCAGAACCAAGCAGGGGTACCCGAGTGGTCAAAGGGGCTGGGTTTAGGTCCCAGTGCGTAGTGCTTCGCAGGTTCAAATCCTGTCCCCTGCACCACTTTTAAAACATGAATTAGTTGATTTGGTTTTTTATATCTTCTAACTTCATACCGTTGACTTAATGTCCCCCTCCTTCTCATGAGGTAATATGTCTGTCGAGGACGCCTCATTGGTGGAATCCAATGATTCGTCAGAAACAGATAATTCAGTTGAAAAAGATAGTCTCGACAGAGAACTTGATAGAATAAGGTTGAGGCGAACAGATAAAGATAAGAAGTTCCCTAAAACATTTGACGATGTTGTTTTAATTTTCGGAGTAATTGCTGGAATTGTGTTCTTCGGGGGAGTGACCTTGCTTTCTTCAGGGATGTTTGCTGGAGATTCAATATTAATTGATCAGACACTGTCTAAAACTCCTCTTGATACAGGGGGAGAATGTCGTGACATGCAAGGCGAATTATGGTATCAGATTTATTCAGAACATCTCGAAATTTTTGTTGAAACTCATAATGCCCGAGATGAAAAATCTTCAGTATTAGTAGTTAGATTCACTGATTTAAATGAATCAGATATTGGTGAAGTCCATTATCAAAGTGGTCAAGGCGATATTGATATTTCATTTACCTTAAGTGACGAAATTAACCCTGGTGATTTTTTATTAATCGTTAGTTTCTACCAAGGAGATTACGATAGTGAACTTTCGGTTACTAATTCAACAACATTCTCAGAAGTCTCTGAAAAACTTAAGATGGTCGGAAATGAAAAGATAGTAGATTTAGAAGTAACAACTCATTCGTCAATCTATATTTCAGACCCTGATCCTAGAGCTTGTTTTACAATGGAAATACTTGGTGGTTGGGGATGGATTTTGATGGCCGCTGAATGGGCAGGTGGTAGAGAAACAGCAATGCTTACTGGAGGCAGTGCGAGCGTGCCTGCATGGTGGATGGCATTCATTTCTTTGGGTATGTCTATATTTTTCTTATGTGTTCAATATCCTTTAATGCATCGTATGTATCATCGAGATACTGATGATTTGTTGACGGATAAACAACTACGTAGACTTATTGAAAGGACTTTACGGAAATCTGAAAACGATCAGAGAATAACGATAAAATTTGAAGAAATGAAAATGCAAGAAAGAGCGATATCAATTGACGTCATAATTCCTTATAATACAACAAATAAAACTATTGGTCAAGCAACAGATATCCGTGCTGCTTTTACCAGAGATTTATTAGAAGAATTTGCAGTTTTTGGTGAAATGAGGCCATTACAAATAAAATCTATTTCTCTTGATGGTATTAATCTTAATCAGAACCCTGAATTTATACTTTCGAGTAATCTTTCAATCATTGGTTCTGAGAGAAGTATCTTATCAGAAGATTACAGCTCGTTTTTCTCAGGTCTCAGCGCAAATGGCAAATTAGAAGATGAAACTATCCATTTTCTGAATAAATGGTTTAAGACGAACAATTTAATTGACTATGGTTCTGCTATAATTGTTGATGATGAGTCTGTATTAATTAGAGTGATATATACTCCTATTATGCGTTTCTCATATTTCTTCTATCGAAAGTCATTTGTGGATATGCAAGAAGATTTGACCGACTATCTAAGCGAAGTGCTTGCTAAGAACTTAGGACCTCGTGAATTGATAATTAGCGCTAGAAACGAGAAAGCAACACTTTCAGATAGAGCACTAGCAGGAAGAGTTGAACTAGGATCTAATCAAGATGACCTAGTGGGCGAGGCTATGGTTGCTAAACAAGCAGGATTAACTGGAGTATTGCTTCAGAATCCGTTTATGGGAGATATTCTATCTTCGGTTGAATATGTTGCCCACTCAAATAGATCTAGAATAGATAAATATGGGTTCTGGGGATTGATTGTATTTGTTTGGATTCCATTCATGGCTAGTGGTGTATTAGTAGGCGCTATGTTAGGTTTGGTAGCTAGAATGCGTTTCAGAAGGGTTCTACTGGCCTGTTTAGTTGGCGGCTCAGCAGCTTCAATAACTTGGGCATATACTGCTAGAGGAATTATCGAATTTATGGAAAGATACCACGCTCAAACATTCATTCCATTCTTAATTTTACTTGCTTTTGTCTTTACATATCTCCATCTCAGAAGAAATAAAAGAAGAAGAAGAGAAGAATTATTTAGGGAGTCTATGGCATTTTTTGCAACATCAAGTAATTCTAATGTCTAAATGAAGGTGAAATTTTGAATAAATTATTGCAAATGGAAAACTTAGAACGTCACTATAAAACCCCTGCAGGTGTAGTCAAAGCCCTCGATGGCGTGAGTTTTGAGATTCATGAAGGTGAGCGTATCATCCTTCTAGGTCCGTCTGGATCAGGAAAAACTACACTCTTGAATTGTCTTTCTGCACTTGACAGTCCTACTAGTGGAAAATATAAATTCCTTCATGTCGAAGTTCCACGTAATAATTCCGAGAAGATGACATCGTTTAGAAGGCAGAATATTGGTTACGTGTTCCAATTTTTTAATTTACTTCAGGATCTCACAGTTCTTGAAAATATATTATTGATTCAGGAATTAGCAGGTAACAAAGATTCCTCTCGTGCGAAGAAATTGTTGAAACTTGTCGGCCTAGAAGCCGAAATCGATCGTTTCCCTGGAGAGATTAGTGGCGGTCAACAACAGCGTGTTGCTATCGCTCGTAGTATAGCAAAGAGACCAACGCTCTTACTTGGAGACGAATTGACTGGTAACTTAGATACTGAAACTTCAAATAAAGTCATGGAGGCTTTAGTAGATGCGTGTAAACAAGAAAACATTACTTCTGTTTTTGTTACTCATGATGAAGGGCTAGTTAAGTATGCTACAAGAGTCATTCGAATTGATAGTGGTAAAATCATCTCTGATGAAAAGATAGATAGTTTACATGATGGAGTCTGATTGGAGGTCTGTTCGATGTCGAATCTACTGAATAAACGCTTGGCACGCAGTCTTTGGCGTACAAAACCCCGTCTTATTGCTGTTGTCTTGATGGTGTTTGTTGGTGTTTTTGCTGGAATCACCTTTGGCGGCTATGCGCACAATCTTGGCGGCATGTATGACACAATACAAAATGATGATGATGGAGGTGCTAATCTTGCAGATATTTGGATTGATAATAGAAGTGTAATCTGGACGCCAGAACAAGTTAATGCTTTCTGCGACTCCTTATTCACAAATTGGGAATCAAACACCGTAAGCTCATTCTCTCTAGATTCATGTGAGGGGCGAACCGTTACTCAGGGAGCGATGTTTTACAGTAACGAAGATGGCGAACGTATCATTAATTCTCTTTGGCACGGAATACCTGCTGATGCCAATGCTGACCGCGTATGGATGCCTGAGAGTAATTCGGAAGGTCGTACAGCAGTTGCTGCGGATGAAATTGTCATAGACGCTCACGTCACTGATGCTCTAAACCTCAGTCTTGGAGATATCATCAGCATAGGGGCAGGAAATGCACCTGTGGATTTTACTCTCGTAGGATTAGGTTATCATCCATTGCATGTTCTTATGGCTCCTGAAGGTTCAATATTTCCTCCTGAATCTGGTGAATACGTTGTCGGCTATCTTTCTGATACTGGAATGGCTAGACTTACAGGTAATGCGATAGGCGCCAGCAATACGATTGTTTTGGATGTCGAAGGCACACCTTTGTATGACTTACCAGACACTCAAGAGTATGAAGGTTCAGAAATCGATGCGGTGAAGGCGCTGGTTACAACATCACTCAATGCTACCGAATTGGATGCACGAATTAGAGATCGAGGTCAAAATGAACCGGTAGAAATTATGCGACAAGATTTGGCTAGTGCCGAGAGAACAACAGTTCCTTTCACCGTGATGATTGCCTCAATTGCAGCCATTACCATTGTTTTGAGCCTGCAACGTTTGGTACAAAGTCAATCTAGAGAAATCGCGGTATTACGTACCCTTGGCGTCGAACGCTCATCGCTTATGATTGGCTATCTTTTTGCTCCTTTGGCCATTGGAGGAATAGGCTGTGCTTTAGGGGCGTTGGCCGGACCTTGGGGTATGAATGCAATGTTAGATTTCTATCAAGACCTTGTTGGTCTACCAATTGTTGAGAGAACAGTTCCGTCTTCAATCTATTTTTCTGTTCTCTGTTCAACCATGTTAGTTGTGTTTCTTTCCGGAGTATTTCCTGCATGGAAAGCGAGTCGTCTTGATCCATTAGAAGTATTAAGTGGGCAAAATGAAATGCGTGTAGGCTCTAACAAACTCCGTAAACTTACTTCATGGATGCCAACGACACTTGGACTTTCAATCCGATCAAGTGTTCGTAAACCCATTAGACTGATGATGACGTTTGTAGCAGTTGGAATTTCTCTGATGCTTTTTGGTTCGGTTCAAATGATGGGTGCAGGGCTGCAAGAAACTATGGTTGGTAGCCTTGAGAATGATCAGATATGGGATGCCCAAGTATACATTATGTCTGATGCCGAAGGCCCTGTTTTAGATTGGGCAGAAAATAACTCAGCCAATTATGAAATTATTATTGAAATGCCCCTTGGTTCAGTTACTGATTCTGAAAATATTGAGCGGTTATTCAATATTGTAGGTCTTGATAATTTCCAAAGTGGAATGCGACCAATCTCAGTTATTGAGGGAGATTTCCCAAATGCCAACGGAGAGTTGTCTGAAGTAATTATGGATGAAGGCAGTATGGGATTTCTAGGATGGAGTGTTGGAGAACAACAAACTGTGGGTATTAATGGCGTTCAACAGGATGTTGAAATTGTGGGGGTATCAAGTTCTGAGCTCGCCAGAACTATGTATTTTCTACGTGGAGATTTAAGTGAAATCCTAGGCGTCAATGCAACTTCCATTTATCTTCAGCTACCAGAAGGAGTAGAGGTTAATTCCGATTTAGGTGAGGCTTCTACTGGTATCGTAGAGCGGCAAACCCTTCTCGATGGCATTAACAGTTTACTCGATCAACAAACCCAAATCTTCCAGGGCATGATGTATCTTGGACTCCTGTTCACTATAGTGGTAATGTTCAATACGATGATTATGAATGTTGCAGAACGTGATTTTGAATTGGCAACATTACGAGTATTAGGAGCTTCAACACGTAGTCTTGGTCTGATGCTTCTGTTTGAAAGTCTTCTTATTGGTGTCATCGGAGGTATTGTTGGTGTTCTGTTTGCCTATGCTGGAGCAGTAGGCTTAGCAGCATCATTTTCATCCTGGCAGTTTATAGTGCCTGTTACTATTATCCCAAGCGTCGCCTGGCAGTTGATGGCAGGAGTGGTTCTTATTGCCGTAGCAATGACTCCATTTGGAGTTTGGAGATTAAGGCATATGGATTTGGTAGAGAAAGTAAAAGACCTATCTCAATGAGGCGTATATCATGAGGATTGTGACTTGGAATCTAAATGGTATCAGAGCCGCGCATCGTAAAGGACTTGATGATTTTATTAATAAAATAGATAGTGATATTTGGCTATTTCAAGAAGTAAGGGCTTTACCTGAACAGATGCCAAAAGATTGGCAACCAATAGGTGGCCATGAAATTATTTGGCACCCCGCTGAGAAAAAAGGATATTCAGGAGTCTCAACTTGGTCAAGAGTAGGAATTTCTGAAGAAGGACGTGGTATTTCTACTAATGTTGACCTCGATGACTCTGAAGGAAGAGTACTTCATACAAAACATGGTAATCTTCACTGTATCAATATTTATCTTCCAAATGGTGGGGCTAATATCGAAAGACAGAATTTTAAAGATCAGTGGTTAGAAGATTTATTAAATTGGTCTAAGAAATTTATAGATTTAGATGAACCAGTTTTACTTTGCGGTGATCTTAATATTGCACACACTGAAAATGATATTTGGAATCCTTCAGGCAATAAAAATACTTCTGGATTCCTTATTCATGAGCGTGAATGGTTTACTAGATT
>DADI01000068.1 GCA_002494975.1 Euryarchaeota archaeon UBA556 | reverse complement strand
CTGAGGGCTGTATGGAAGGAACCTATCAACCAGATACGGGTCAATCCGAATGTCTTGATGCTGCTGAAGGAAATTTTGTTTCTTCACTCAGAGCATCTTCCCAGACTCCTTGCTCAGCAGGCTCCTATCAACCAGAAACTGGCATGACAAGTTGCGTACTCTCTGATGTTGGACATCATGTACCATCCGAAGGACAGAGTATGCAGATAATGTGCCCTGCAGGACAGTATCAACCACAACCAGCATCTTCTGAATGTATAATGGCTAATCCAGGAACCTATTCTTCAGCTGGCGCTACTTCTGCTTCGCCTTGTTTACCAGGTTCATATCAATCAGAAGCCGGACAATCTGGGTGTGTCCTTGCAGATCCGGGTCATTTCTCTAGCGGTATATCATCTACAGCACAAGTGGCCTGTGCCGAGGGGAATTTTCAATCATTAACAGGTCAAGAATCTTGTCAATCAGCCGATCGTGGGCACTATGTTGACACTTCTACTGCTACAGAACAACTTCCATGTTATCCTGGTAGTTACCAATCTTTAATGGGGTCAACTTCATGTGTTTTCGCGTCTGAAGATTATTTTGTCTCAGATGCTGGGATGGCATCTCAGACGCGTTGCCCTAGTGGTGAATCACAGCCAGATATTGGTCAGGCAGAATGTATAATTGATCCAAAAGAATCTAACTCTATGATGATGATTGCTGGCGGTGTAGGAGCAGTAATACTAGTAGGTTTAGCTGTCTTAATGCGTCCAGGTTCGAAACCTAAAGCCAGAAAGGGCGCTAAGAGGGTCAGAAAGAAGAAGTAATATTCTCATTTATAGGAAGATTGAATATCGCTTTATTTGATATGTGATAACCTCATGGCAACACTATGAGAGACTATCCGGGCGGACGAGTCGACCTTCGTAGCGATACAGTAACTCAGCCTACGCCTGAGATGCGTAGTATGATGTCATCAGCAGATGTTGGAGATGATGTATTGGGTGATGATCCGAATGTCAATGAATTACAAATACGTATGGCTAAAATGTTAGGTAAAGAAGCTGCGATTTTTATCCCTTCAGGAACAATGTCAAATGCAATTGCAATTAGAGCACATACAAATCCAGGGGATGAAATTGTAACTGAAAGATATAGTCATATTTATGTCTATGAAGGAGGAGGATTTGCCGCTCTTTCTGGATGTTCAGTAGCTTTAGTTGACGCCAGTCTTGGAATTATGAAGCCGAATGATGTTGCTAAAGCAATCCGTAAGGTTGAAGGAAGTTTGGGGCATTATCCGAACGGCAGTCTTGTTTGTGTTGAAAATACATCTAATCGTGGTGGTGGAACTTATTACTCTCAAGAAGACCTAGATGAAATTGCTCATATTGCTCATGAAAATAATTGTGCTGCACATATAGATGGTGCAAGATTATTCAACGCAGTAATCGCTACTTCTACTGATCCGGCTAGAATGGTACGAGACTATGACTCGATATCCATATGTCTATCCAAGGGCTTGGGGGCACCGGTAGGAAGCGTGTTAGTTGGTTCTAGTGAATTCATAGCTAGAGCTCATCGTTGGAGGAAAATGTTTGGAGGGGGAATGCGTCAAGCAGGTATGTTAGCCGCTGCAGGAATATATGCATTAGAAAATAACATTGATAGATTGGGTGATGACCATATCCGTGCTAAAAATTTAGCAAGTGCAATCAATAACATAGGGTCTTTTTCAGTTAATTTAGACACCGTTCAATCAAATATGGTATATATCTCATGTGATGAAGGTCAAGCCCAATTATTAGTCGATAATTTATCCAAAGAAGGCATTGATATATTGACAATTAATGATTCTACTGTAAGGGCAGTAATACATTTACATATTACTGATGAAGATATTGATAGAACCATTAATGCATTCAAAAAAATAAACAATTAACCCTCTAGTTTTTGTGTTTAAACAATTTCCGATTTACTATGACTCGTGTACGTGCCATAGTGGTCACACTGTTTCTAATATTCCTTTCACAGCAATCTTTTGCTGAGTCTGATAACATAAAGACATGGCATAACGTACTTTCTGATTCAACAGACACGGGTACTTTGGGTGGAGTCTCAATTTCTCTTTCTGAGAATGTTTCTAGCAATAGCAATACTATGAGTTCTGCAGAATGGCCTCATTTAATCGAGGTATACACCGCTACTTGGTGTACTAATTGCGTAAGGACAGAGGCGATAACCAATTCCCTGATTTTGTCCGATAATGAAAGTATAATGCAAATTCATTATCACCGCTTTATTGCCGAAGTTCAGGACCCCTTTGGATCACAAGAAACTGATGATAGGTGGGTTGATAGATACGGTAAATCTTCAGATATAGCCGGTGATTTAGAACGTATTGCTCCATCTAACGTATTTGATGGTGAGAGGCTTCATGTTGGAACAACATTTTCATCAGATTCTTTAGATACTGATTATCAAATTTCTTTCGATACCGCTCCATCAATAGAGTACTCAGATTTTTCAGCAACATTAAATTGGTTCAATGAGTCAGATACCGATAGATTTTCTTGGAATATTTCTACTCCTTCATTGACAGAATCATATACGGTAAGTCCTAAGCTTTTCTTCATTGAAGAAGTGGGTTACTTTCCGGAAGGCGGCAATGGAGAAGAGTATTATCATAATATTTTAAGAGATATTGTAGATCTCCCCTCTCAAGAAGGTGAGATTTTAGTAGACTACAATTCTGCTTACGATGGTACTGATTTGAGCGTAGTCCTAGTATTCGATTGGCATTATAATGATGATAGTGGTGCATTTAGTGCTCTTCCATTTCCCAATTTAATTGTATTAGTTTCACTTTTTGTTGCGGCATTACATCCTCGAAAAAATAAATTATCAATGTAATTTTCACATTGTAATATCGTCGGGTTCAAAAACCCTCGTCGTTATGATTAATACTCGGAGGCGCTAACTTGAGTAGCCATAATATGAATATAACCAATGAAGAGATTTTCTCGGGGCAATCTCCTGCTTGGTTGTATGACCATATAATTTCTGAAATTTCTAACCCAATTCCATATTCGAAAGGTGGTCTTTCTAAATTATTAATCATATATCCTAATGATGAATCTAGACTAGAGATGCTCTCAAAAATTGCTGACGAAGGATATGTAATCGATCGAAATTTACATCATACAGTTAATTCATTAATGATTTCAATTATGAATGATTTTAGAATGCCCCAATTATTCAAGAAAGCGCCGTACTTTGATTCAATAATTCATGAAGAATGCGTTAAAGAATCAACAAAACTAGGATTTCCTTTAATCAACCCTTTACCTACAATGCATTGGGGTCATGGTAAGACCAGAGCCCTCCTTCAGTTACATAAATTTCTTTCTTCAGAAAGCATAGACACATTTTCATGGCAAGGGCCCGGTATTCCCACAATAAGTAAAGTCTTAACTTCTTTAGAGATTAAAATGAATTTCACATATCCAGATTTTTTAGCCAGCCGTCTTGTTAATTATTTAGAAAAAACAGAGAAGCCTTTCTCGTTAATAGGAATTGATGGTATTATAATGTTGAACCATTCTCCTATAACTTCCAAGGCATATCTAGATTTCATTTCCGCCGTTTCTTATCATTGTCCAATTCACCAATTAGCGAATAAAGGCAACTTCCGTAAAGGTGAACACGGATTATTATTATTAGATGATTATCCAGTAAAAGACGAATCAAGTCTGCCAACTTGGGTTCCTAAACATAAATTCGATAATTTGAAAGAAATTCGATTAAATAAAATACGCAGAGTATTAATCAAAGAAGAGAACGATTCTTTCAATGCGGCTTTGTCTTTTGCTCGCGAGAAATTAGATTCTAGCTCAGATTCAAGAATAATAATTGTTGATCCAGATTATTATAACAATGCAACTAAATGGAACATAGGCCTTAAAAATTTAGGCATTCCAATTAATCCTGTATCTATAAATGTCAAAAACCACCCATTAGGTTACTGGATAAATAAATATCTTAAATTAGGCCATGATTCCGATTCATTTTCATTATTAAATCTTCGAGCATTATCTCTCCAAAAAACAATCAATCTGTTTCCTGAAGTACCTCAACACCCCTTTGATAAGGATTTATCGCCAATTCCCGATATCGAAGTTCTCAATAGAGTTTCCATGGAAAATCATATTCTTGGTGGCCCTGGTGCTTTAGAAAGATGGATAAATAATTTATCTCGGACAAATATCAAAGTTGATAAAACAACAAAATCTTCTGATTTAGAAAGAGTGAGGAAGCAAGAAGAAACTCTGTGGTGGTTACTTTGTTTATCCCAATGGCTTTATCCTATACTCAGTAAATCCGATCAACAAGTTATCAATAAGAGTAAAATGACAAGTGGACTTTTATCGGACCAATCACTTCCATTACCAGAAGCTACTAAATCTGGCGACCAATGGCTTTTAGAAACTCTAAAATTGTCCAAAGAAAATTCTAGAATAGAGGGCTTAGATGGATTGTCCAGCTCTTCTGCAGGAGTAATACAAAATATTTGGGCCGAAGTAGATAAACTTAGAAAAATTCAAAATTTATTAAATCAAAAGAACATTTCTTCAGACTGGGTTGAAGAAATCTCAAATTTAATGAATAATATTGAAACATTTGTAACGTCCAATAAAACAGGTAGTAGGTTAAGGGTATTACCTGCTGACAAAGTATTAGGCTGTACTGCTGATATGATAATTTTAGCTAATATCTCTTCACAATCTTGGAACTTAAAGGTTCCAAAGATGCATTTCTTAGGTGATGAAGAAAGGAATAAGTATAACCTTCTAAGAGCAGATAGTCCTGTTAGAAATGCTCGCCATATACGTGAACATATTTTCAATTGTTCTCCAGAGGTAATAATTCTCGATCCAAGCAATGACGAATCAACCCCTGCTGCCGCTCCTATTAGTGAATGGGTTTTAGAAAATGATTGTGCAGATATATCAGAAGTTTTCGATTTAGAATTATCAAATCTTTTTATTCCTAAACTTTTACGTCAGAAAGATGGGAAGTCTCTGGAAAATAATATCGGCCCTACACTCTCACCTATTAACAGAAATGCAATAACAATATCTCATGAACTCAGTCTTCAAAGAGATCGTGAACGACGTCAACCAAAGAAAGCAGACATAGATGGTTATATTTCAGAAGAAAATATAGGAAAAATATTTCAATTTAACCCCTCACATTTATGGAAAAAGAAACCAAAAAAATTTCCTGATGGCGTGGAATGGCCTCGCTTAAATCAAAGATGGCCGGTGTATTCTGGGACACAAGAATGGAGTGAAAAATTATTCGTTACTCCAACAGTTGATCCCCGGCCATTTGCTCCTGAATCGACAGGTGTATTAGTTAGCGATAAGAGAAATGGACATTTATTTGATACTAAGTTAGGCAAGATTACATGGTCTCCTACAACTCTTCAAGATTGGCTAATTTGCCCTCGTCGAGGCTGGCTCACTCATGGAATTAAAGCAGGTATTGAAGAATCATCTCTTGATGAAGGACTTGATTCTAGAGTCCATGGTTCATTCTTTCACCAATTGCATTATGATTTATTATGCGATGTGTTAGGATTTAAATTAGGCATAATTAGGGATATTGATAATTTAGAAGTTCCGTCCAATTTAGCTAATTGTACTGTCTCTGATGAACATCTCATGGCCAAAGGGCTCCATCATATGGATAATCTAGCCCCATGGTTAACTAGAACCGATTCAGTATCAAAAAATAGACTTAGGATGATGAGTGGAATGTCAACAACTGAGTGGGAAAACTGGCTTGCAAACCCTCAACCAATTCCTCTTTCAGGTCGACTAGGTGAGCTGATTCAGTCAGAAAAATTAGAATTATCTAATTCTATACCTATAGCATTTGAATGGAGATTCGATAGAATAAATTTATCTCTTTCTAAAGAACTTACTATGCCTAATGGTGATGATTTATCACCAATTTTAGTCAAAGGATCGATAGATAGAGTCGACCTAATTCCTTTTGTCATTGGTGGGAAAAAAATTTGGATTAATGAAAATGGAAGTAAAAATATAGCCCCATTAGAATTATATAATTCTGAATGGAAACCGCGTCGTCTCGTTGTAATTAGAGATTTAAAAACCTCCGAGAAAACTAAATCCAGTGATTTATCCAATCGCCATAAAAAGGGAATTCTTCAAGAATTGCAGTTAGCTCTGTATGCTAGAGCATGGGAACTAGAAAATCCTGGAGACTTAGTTGTCGGTGTGGGAATTTCTATTCTTGGACAGAAAACAACACACTATGTTGAAACATCGGCTTCTGATTATACTAAATCTATTGATAATATAGGTGAAAAGACTACGGTTACCCACGACAAATATCGTTTCTTAAATGAAGACTCTAGTCCTCAAAGTGACCCATTCAGGGCATGGCTTGCATCTAGAATTTCTACTGCATTAAACATTTCAAATAATGCTGATAATGGATATTTTCATCCTATACCTCAGGGGTCATGTAAATTCTGCAAAGTAAGAAATATTTGTGATGTTAGAATGGAGGCCAGTTTCTAATGTCAGAAGATTTCAAAGAAAATAAGAGTTCTTCAATGAGTCATAATATTGCTCAACGTTTAGCTCTGAATATAGATTCTCACATAGTTATCGATGCAGGTGCAGGTACCGGTAAAACTCGAACCATAATAGACAGAGTAATCGAGCATTACTTGTCTGCAGATCAAAGAGCTACACGAATACTACCCACTCCTGACAGGCCATCAAAATTAGCTAGTGGATTAATTTCTACAGAACCAAAAAATAGGATAGACTTAGAAAATCATAAGGGTTTGCTTCCCAGTGAAGTTGTATTGTTAACATTCACTACCAAAGCTGCCGATGAAATGCGAGATAGACTTAGAAGGAAATTAGTTAATCTAAGTTTAGGTTCTAAACATAATGACGGAGAAAATATGTCCGACCCAAGGATATTGAGAGCCGGGTTGAGTGAACAATTTCTATACCTTTTAGATGATGCCCCTATAGGGACAATAGACTCATTCTTCCATCAATTAATAGCTCCATATAAAGGAATTCTCGGGAACTCTCTCAGTCATCAACAGATGACAATCTCTGAAAGAATAATATTGAAAGATTCTGCATTAAATACACTTTGGAGACTACCATCATACCCCCTCAGTATAGCAGTCGATGCGGGTATTTATCCTGAAGATGTTGAAAAATTAATATCATCTAGAGATAGAATTCAGAATTACTATTCCAGTCGTCGTAGAGCGATGGCAGTAATCCGTAATCTTTCTGAGAAATCACTTTTTCTCGATGAAGCCACAGAAAATCTAACCGAAGATGGTCGGAGCATAAGTCCCATTCTTTTGAAAGAAAAATTACTAGAATCAATAGATGAGACTAGTTTAGATAATTTTAACCAGAAAATTAAAGATTCAATAGATAATTATTGCCAATATATCAAGAATAATATTGTAGCATATGGTGGCCAATGGGATGCCAATACTCGCATATCTTGCTTAGATTATCTTTCTCAAAATCTTCCCGATACTGATACCTCTGAAAAATTAGTTTGGCTTAGTAACGTAATTCATTGCACTGCATCACGTTCTTCAATAATTAAAACATTGAATGGCAAAGAAAATGATCTTACTTTCTTCAGCGGTAAGAAGAAAACTAGCCTTCCAGATAAAGATTCTTGGGAAAAAGGAATTGGCAATGTAGCAGTACTAAATACAAATTTATTACCTATTGTCGATAATTTTAGGTCCTTATGGGATTCTAAAGAAGCAGAAGCGATATTGCATTATACAAAAATTATGATGTTAATGGACTCTACTCAAATTCCATTTTCTCCACCGAACTGGCTTCCAAGCGTTGTTGATATAGGTGCTGTTTTACCTAATCAAGCGCCATATAATGAGAAAGTAGTGTACCGATTTAGTATAGAGCAAGAAGCTGAACATCTTGATGATTTGAGAGTAGTTTTATCTGGGTTTCTTAAAATTCTTAGTAAGTTAAAGCAGATTGATGAACTTCATGATTTTTCAGATACTAGGGATTTAGTAAGAGATTTACTCCTATCGCGCTGTCCTGAGAATTGTAGAAGTTTCTACCACCAGTCAATAATTGATGCACTTGACAATGCAAACACCTCTACTCCCTGGGATGATAATCATATACACTTGGCCTTTGATAGATTAAAACAGCTTGAATTAACACCGAGTCTTGCCGGCGAATCCTTCTCACATCTTCAGGAAATCCGTAGAGATATTGAATACAGATTTGACTTATTAAGAAAGATACGTAGAAGATATCGTGCCTTTGTCATTGACGAGGCTCAAGATAATTCTACACTTCAATGGCAAATCCTGGCCCGATTATGGGGTGAAAGACACTTTAATGACAATGAAATTAATCCTCCTGATACTCCTTGGCAACCCACAATTTGTTATGTTGGAGATATTAAGCAAAGTATCTATTCGTTTAGACAAGCTGAAGTCGGAGGCTTTAGGTTATATTCTGATTATCTACGTGATATCAATAAGCATGAATTTGCCAGTATTAAGCTTCTCACAGATTCTCCACCATTAAGAAAAGAAAATAAAAGTAGAGATCCAAGGAATGCTAATCATCTTACAATTTCAAGAGCAAGCAAACACCTTGAAAGAGGGGGGCAAGACCTAGATAATTGGGTAGATTTCCAACATTATGATGAGCAAGAAGCCCCATCTCCAGAAGAAATTAAACTTCGAAAAGAGGGTGTAATTTCACTTAAAATCAATTACAGAACAGATGCAGGCCTTCTCGAATTAATGAACGAATGGTGGAAAGATATCTTTTCTCCCCGTCATAGAAAAATTCCTAATGCAAATTTCTATGCTGATACTCAACTTTTATCCCCAAATAACAATTTATCCGGCTCTATTGAGTGGATTTGCCCTGTAGATACTAACATATCGGGTGACCCTCCATCGGATCTAAATCAATACATTGACCCCTTCAGTATAAGTTCCTCTACTTCCCATGAAAGACAGGCATTAATGATTGCTTTGAGGATTAAAAATTTAGTAGAAGGTAAGCCGATTAGAGTTAGAGCAAGTTCTCAAGAAATAGGCGAGAATATATTACCTGCTGAACCTAAAGTGCCTCCTAGCGAAATCATGGTTTTACTCCCTACACGTAATGAAATCGGTAATTTATTAGTCGGCTATTTAGAAGATTTCGGTATAGCAGTTCAATCAGATAAAGAGGACGATGTATTAGCTCATCCTGCAGTCCACACTTTGAACGGTCTAATTCAATTTTTAGCTCGTCCTTTTGACCGTCACCATGCTTCTTGGGTTGCTAGATCATGTTTAATCGGATTTAATGATGAGCAGTTAGATAATTTCATTCGAAAATCAGATAGTTCAGAAAATTTACTTGAGCGTTTATTACATATGACTATCAATGACAGACAGAAATCTCTTGTTAACCGATGGATAGAGCTCTCTAAGAGAGGTCGAATCAACCAACTACTCGAAGATACAATTGACAATTCAGACCTATTTCTTACATACTCAGACCGCATCTCTGCGAATAATATTGAGCAATTTTTGGAATTAATAGGTTCTCTAAGTTCAGAAGTAGGTGGTGATATAATGGTAATTGCGAATCGCTTAAGAGAATTCAGTGAGCGCGCATCTTCATCTATTGAAGATACGAAAATAACTTCTGATAACTCGGTTAAAATTATGTCAATTCATAAGTCCAAAGGGTTGGAATCTAGTGTTGTTTTTCTTGTGAATATCTTTTCTAGAGCGCAAACCACAACAAATCAAGATTCTCGTTCCCGAGTGATGGTTAGTCCCGAACTTTTTGCAGGAAATCCAAAACCTTGGGGGGACGATGACCTATTCGTCCCTGCATCTTGGTTACATACCAAAAGACTCTACCAAGCTAGAACAGACGCTGAAGCACGTCGTCTGTTTTATGTCGGTGCAACGCGAGCGAAGAAAAAATTAATTTTAGTTGGTTCACCTACTGGAACTACTTGGAAAAATAATGATTCTACCACCGAAGAATCTTATCTATCAGTGCCTTGGAAATATCAAACTCCAATCCCTCAACTTGGCCAAATGTGGCTAGAATCCTTACGTCAGAAATCATATAGATCCGGACAAGAAGACTCTCCATGGCATAATGATTCTAATTTTTCCTCAAGCGGAATTTCGGATTCACCTGAGAATTTAGACTTTAATTTCCATCTTGATCCATTTAGTCTTCAAATTAATTCTTTTATTGGAAATAATATATTGCCCGGAATTACTCTTCTTCATCATCCCGATTGCTTTAATTTCGGCAATCTAACTCCAGATATACTACTAACTCCATTACAAAAAATTGAACGTAAACATAATGCTGCAAAAGATACTTCCAATATAAAAATACAAAATAATAAACTCCGTAAAGATTCCTTGTCAGTAGTCAAAATTCAACCTAGTCGTCTTTCGATATTAAGTCAGTGCTCTCGTCGCCATTGGATAGAAACTAGAGCTGGAATTTCATCTAACCCTATTATTTCTGAAATGAATAGTAAAAAAATATTTCATCTCCCTGGTGGAATAGATGCTGCAACATTCGGTAATGTGATTCATAGGATAGTTGAAATTGGAATTCCTAATCCTGGGCTGATTGATTCTGAATCTCCTTCTTTACCTGATTTATGGGTTAAGAAAAGTCCCAATAATTTAATGAATACTATTATTCATGACGAAGTATACAAAGAGATACTTCCATCTAGTATGGATTCATCTGAAATTAGCCCATTAGTTTGTCAAATGATTCAAAGACTATCCGCTGGAAAACTTGGACGCCTTGTTTCTGGAGAAGAAATAGATGGTGTAAAAGTTGAAGGTTTGAGGACAGAGATGCCATTCCATATATCCTTCGATGTATCTACAAGTGACTTATTCATGACACGTTGGACTCCCAATGGTGAGATACCTCTTTCTCAAATTGAAAAAACATCAGTAGTAATGGATGGTTTAATTGATCTGGTCCTATGTACTATTAGTGAAGACGGACCTTGTATAAGGCCAATTGATTTGAAAACAGAAGAAGCAACTAAATTGTATTCAAATAATTCCAATGGATTATTAGAGAGTCTTGGTAAAGAGTCATATGAGCCATCTTGTATCTCTGAATATCAAATTCTAAATCATCATCGTATGCAGTTAGTTATCTACCATAGAGCATTACAAAAAATGGAAAGTAAAAGGAAAACTCCCAGAAAAGTTTTACGCCCTGCAATATGGATTGGAGTTACCGGACGATTAGTAGAATATCCTGAAGAAATGTTTGAAGAAGCGAATATTGAGTTAGACAAGATTTTGGCCCAAGCTGCTAAAATTTCTCTAGACCCTAGAGATGTAATCGAAAATCATCCGCCTCTTTCTGTTGAGGAATCGGAGCCATGTTTATCCTGCCCATTCCATCGAGAACCTTTCCCAGTTTGTGGCCCAATGACGCAGGACCTCTAAATCAAAGATTCAAAGACTATACTGCCTAACAAGGTACCATGTCTGTAGACTTAGATAAGCTAACCGAGAGGGCTGATGAGTTATGGGAAACTTCAATTCTTCCAAGTTTAAGCGAATTTATTGAAATTGAAGCGCTTTCACCCGGATTTGAGCCAGATTGGAAAAATAAAGGAGAACTTGATTCGGCTATTGATTTATTTTCAAAATGGTTAGTAAATCAAGAATTAGATGGCATGACTTACCAAATTCATCGAATAGATGGAAGAACACCTGTACTTTTGGTAACAGTAGAAGGAACCGGCCCTGGTGAAGTTATATTTTATTCTCATTTGGACAAACAACCATCCCGAGCAAATCTTTGGTCAGATGGGCTCCATCCTCTCAAAGCAGTTCGTAGAGATCCTTGGCTTTTTGGTAGAGGTGCTTTAGATGATGGTTATGGTGGTTATTTGTGTGTAACTGCACTAAAGATGTTACAAGAGCAAGGGGTCCCCTATCCTCGTTCTCATTTCCTTATCGAAACTTGTGAAGAATCGGGATCATATGATCTACCTCCATATCTTGATGCATTAACTGATGAATTAGGAGATCCGAATTTAATAGTCGTCCTTGACAGTGGAGGCCCCGATTATGAACACATCTGGGTCACTGAGGCTTTGAGAGGTTTAGTTGCTGGAAATCTTTCAGTTCAAGTTTCTAATGAAGGGGTACATTCAGGTATGTCAGGGGGAGTAATCCCCTCCTCATTTAGAATTCAAAGATTATTACTCGATAGAGTTGAAGATTCCCATACAGGAAAAATTCTGATACCTGAAATGCATGTTGAAATTAGTAGTAAAGTTAGAAAAGAAGCAGAACAATTGGGTAATTTATTGGGAGATGAATTATGGTCTCAATTACCTGTTGTTGATAGCCTAAGGCCTCAAAATGAAGGGGCTGCTGAGATTCTTCTTGATATGAATTGGAGACCTGCGATGTCAGTAATTGGGGCTGATGGAATGCCTCCAACTCAGACAGCAGGAAACGTCCTTCGTACCAATACTGATTTGAAGTTAAGTTTCAGAATACCTCCGGGTGTTAATGCAGAAGAAATAGATGTAATCCTCAAAGAGAAATTCGAGCAAAGTCCACCTTATGGTGCAAAAGTCGAATATATGCCTGATGCTGCAGCCGATGGTTTCCATGCACCAGCAATGGATGGTAAGTTGGCGGAGGCCCTTCTTGAAGCGTCGAATCATGTAACTGGTTTACCACCTATGGCTACATGGGTCGGTGGAACAATTCCATTCATGGCAATGATGCAAGAAAAATATCCTACTGCACAATTCCTGTGTACAGGAACGGGAGGACCAGGGAATAATGCCCACGGTCCAGATGAAAAGTTACATATTCCTTCATCAAAAAGACTGACGGCGGTACTTTCTGCAACAATTGCAGCAGTATCAAAGTAAATAGATTAGAATAACACGATTCTTAGTCAAAGAATCCGCCGAAGTTAAAGCGAGGATATGACTCGAGATAAGCGAGGGTATCCAATGACTGATAGTGAAGGCGGCTCAATAACGCCAGAAAATCGTATCAAACAACTCGAAGAAAGATTAGTCGAGGAGCAAGATCGTCTAGAGAAATTATATGTAGCATACCGTAAAGCTGAACAAGAGCTTGAGGAGAAGAATGCAATCATAGAAGTTCTAGAAAAAGAAGCAATTGACAAAGAAATAGAAAGAGAGGGAATGGAGTCTTTACTTTCCGATAAAGATAGCAGAATTCATGAGATGGAAATGGATGGTGCAAAATCATCTACAAGGATTAAACATCTCGAACCTAAATTAGAGAAAACAGAAGAAATGTATACTCGCGAAAAGGCTAGATTAGGACGTGTTTTTGAAGTAGCAGAAGAGCTCGATGAGGCACTTCAGACTGCTCAAGTTGAACTTACAGCAAGAGATGATTGGTATGTCCAACATATGAAACTATTCGAAAACCTGAATCAAGCTATTCAAACTCGTTATGAAATGATTGACTCTGCAATAGAAAAGAGTGCAGAGTTCGCAAAGAAACAAGATACATTCAAATCTCGAATGGATGAAGCACTTGATTCAGCTGAAGAAGCGGTTGTACACGCTCAAGAAATGTCAGAAGAATCAGAAGAATCCGAAGATTGATTACTCTGGTTTAGACCCATCTGCGAGTTTTATGCATCTTGCAGGTATTCCTGCCCACACTTCTCCTGCAGGAATATTAGTCCACTTAGGGACAACCGCTCGTGAAGCTACAACCGCTCCATTCCCAATAGTACAACCCGGTTGAATAACCGATCCCATTCCAATTAGTGCATCATTTCCAATAGAGACAGGAGCCATTACTAATTCTCCTTTCTCTGTAAGATGAGCATTAATTATCGCTTTACCACCTATAACCACTCTATCGCCTAAAGTTACTGATCCGGCGTCATTTAGATGTGCTGAATTTATTTGAACTCCCTTTCCTAATTTAGCACCTGATAACCAATAGTATGTGTTACCTACGAATGAAGGAACTAAGAATGGCAAGAAGAAAAGAGCAATTCTATGAAACACCATAGACCAAGCCCATTGGATTGTTAAAAATGATTGTAATGGATAGCGTCCGGGTTCTAATCTAGGTCTGAATAAACCCCCCAGTAGTCCGGAACTAATCACTAAAGTAATGCCCCAAGTCATTATGCCCATTCCAGCAGCAATTCCAGTTATTGCAAATTGTTCCCAAGGGACTTTATCAATATCATGAATGAATAAACTAGGGTCGTTCCCTGACCACAAACTTTGGATCTTCCAGAAAATATAGATTCCTAATACTGATGATAAACCGATAATTGCTGCAAGAAAAGGAACTACTAGTGCAGTCAAAAGATTTTGAACGATTGTGAATGACTTCATAGGCACACCAATGAATTGTCCTAGAACCAATCTCCCAATATGTTTTCGTCGACGGCAGTATCAAGAGAAAGAAACTAACCGAAGGGCTATGGTGGGGGCTTCTGGGATACTGGGGGATGGTAAAAAGGCCGTCAAAATTCACCATTTAGTAAAGGCTCCAGAGAATACTCCACAATCAATCTCGCGTAGAGAATCTTGGGATGCTACCAAACCAGCAACCGTCTATAAAACGCCTGAAATGCTGCAAGATGGGACTCCTTGCACTGCCGCCACAGTGATATTAAGAACAAAAGGTTGCGTCTGGTGGTGGAAATCTGGGTGTACATTTTGTGGTTATTTTAATGATGTTAGAGATGATGTCTCAGCTGATGACTTATTCGCCCAATGGGAAGAAGCTAAGAGGCAAACAGATGATTTCAAAGGTTGTAAGATGATTAAAGTTTATACTTCAGGTACATTTTTTGAAGATAGAGAAAATCCTCCTGAATGGCAAGAGATGGTGCTTAAGGAAACACATGAACGAGGTTTAGAATTGATTGTAGAAGCTCAGGCACATCTATGTAGCCCTGAGAAGCTGTCATGGGTTGCAGAAAGGCATCCTGGTTGTACTGTTGCTATTGGTTTAGAAGCATATGATGACACTGTATTACGTTTTCACTGTAACAAAGGATTTTCCACTAAAACATGGAGGAAATCAGTATCTGATTTGAGAGACGCCGGATTACGTGTCAAAACCTATCTATTATTCAAACCTCCATTTATGTCTGAAGGAGATGCGCTTAACTTAACTTGTGAATGGTTAAAAGAAGTAGCGCCACTTTCAGACGAGGTATCGATAAATCCAATGAATATTCAAAAGAATACAGTAGTCGATCGAATATTCCGTAATAGAGAATATAGGCCACCTTGGCTATGGTCTCTAGTTGAAATGATCGAAAGAACACATGATGAAATTGTTAATTCTAATTGTCGAACAATAGTTCATCCTACGGCAGGTGGAAGAATTAGGGGCGCACACAATTGTAAAAAATGCGATGCTGAAGTAGTAGCTGCCATTGAAAGGTACTCAGTTTCTCGTGATTTAAGAGAGTTTAAGGGCCTTGATTGCGACTGTAAAAATGTATGGAGAACAGAGATTAGTAATGATTTCTCGTTACCTGTGCCTTTAGGACAAGGCCGTGATAGAAGGCTATCCCGAGTTGATATGGTCCGTGCACCTTAGGTATCTAGGAACTACTCTCTCGGCTAATACTTAAGGGTGGATATCCGGTGGTAGCAATATCCCTAACGGGAATCATTTGAGGCGCAGTCATGTCAACTAATACAATAGATTCAGTAGATGTTTTTCTTCAAGGCGAAAAAGAACCTTCCGGTTCATGGGTTTTCATAGTACTAGGGCTGGTGTTATCATTATCATTTTTAGT
>DADI01000054.1 GCA_002494975.1 Euryarchaeota archaeon UBA556 | reverse complement strand
CGGCTCCAGAATGTTTGGGGTTACCAATTTTGTTACACAAAATTGTGAGGTGATGTGGATCTTAGGGTCTTGGAACCAAGCGATATTACATTACACCTGGGTTTTCAAAATAAATCGCCGCTATCCCAGTCGTAAATCGGCAAAATCGCCGCTGTGGGTCTGTAAATATATAAAAAACTTTATAAAAACGACTATAAAAACGATTGACTGAGGCCCTGTTAGGGTCTTGGATCCGGGTATATATAACGTTATATAAAACCGCAGACCCTCAGCGGCGATTACAGACCCTCAGCGGCAGTTTTTCGCCGTTATCTCGGTTGTGGATCCTAAATAATCTAAAATCCTTGTGGATGAGCACCGTCAAATTTTCGACCCATAGCCTTAATTGAAGTAATTGTATTTAGATTTATCATTCGGAATCCTTTACGGTTATCTCCGGCTTTTCTAGCAGCATCGATGTCAAAGAAAGTCATGTAACCAGCATCGGCACGAGCCTTAGCACTCCAACTTGGTTTTTTACCAGTGCCGACAATAGTTTTGCCAGACTTATCTCGGAAAACTCCAGTTCTTCCTTTCATAGTTCTCATAGTTCCATCTTTCTTTACGAAAGTAACTGTGCAAAGTTTATTTTTATTCTTAGCGAAGACGGCAGCAGCATCTTTAGATTTCATGAATACTGGATATGGATTATAAGATGATGATGCTTCATAGGTTTCAGTATAATGTTCGCCACACTCGGACATTTTTTGATCACAGTGAGCACATAAAATTAAATCTTCGCTTTCAGCAGCATACATAGTAGAGATATGATCAGTTAAATTAGTAAATTCTGCATTATAGATCATTCGCTCTCCTTCATCACCTTGTCCAGATTTTACTCCTTGGTTGGCAGCAATTCTAGCACGATCTGCACGAGCAGAACGGGCTACATTTTGAATATCAGTAAATTTACCGCTTTTATCTCTTTTAGCGTAAAGTGCGGTTCCTTTGGAAGTTTTTGGAAGTCTCCATCGGCGGGCTTCAGCATCCATAGTCATAACATCATCATATTTTCGACCCATCTTGGAGTGCATCCTATCCATTGCGGATGCTTCATCTCTTCGATCTTTCATAGATTGTTGGTGTTTACCACGATGTCTCATACCTAATGACTCATCTTGTTTATCATTATATCCTTGCATTCTGCGAATATATTGGGCACGGCGAGCATCTTTACTGGAGTAGTTTTCTGCTGAGAAACCTTTCGGTAGTGCTGGGGTTTCAGATATTTTATTGGCCGAGTTTATGGCTTTTTCATGATCGGGTAATCTGGGATAATCTTTTTTGATAGTATACTCCTCTTTATCACGGTCCCAACTAAAATTCCATGATGACTGTTCTTGGTAGGGAGTCATGTGATAGGGTGCTGGTAAATTCTTTTTTGCCCCGCCTATGTTCTTTGGAGGTGATTCAGACAAAACTGGTTGTTTTTTATCGGGTATAAATTTCAATGACCCCAATTTATCATTCATCCATACTTTGTTAAGTCCTCTGGCTTTGTTTAAGTTTACATAAGTAAAGTTCGCACTCTCTAAATCTGCACCTCTAAAGTCACTCCTTCTTAAATTTGCCTTTCGAAAATCACATCGGAAAGCATCGGCTCGCACAAACGAACTGCCAGGTAACCATACCTGATTAAAATTTGCGCTCTCTAGTCGGGCAGCACGATGCAACCCTCGACTGTGATGGAAGCGCATACCGCTGTGGCCGATGGAGTCGGTGAGGTCCGTCTTTCCAAACTTAGCCCCGCGTAAAATGGCATCACTAAAGTCAGCCCCAGACAGGTTGGCATGATAAAAGTTTGCCTCTTTCAGATCAGCGATTTCCATGTTAGCACGAGAAAGGTTTGCCCCTCTCAAGTTGGCACTACTTAGGTTGGCACTACTTAGGTTGGCATTTTCCATTTGGGCTTTTTCCATTTGGGCTTTTTCCATGTTAGCATGAGAAAGGTTTGCATTTTTGAAATTTCCATAAGATACATCTTTATTTTCGAATTTATGACCTCCTCGGGGGACTCTGCGAGCGATTTTTTTCATTTCATGTGCTTTGTTTCTTTGGTCGAGTTCTTTTGCGTCTTGGATAATGCTATTAATGCGAAAACGCTTATAATGCCATGTATTTTCTTTAGGCCCCCAATCTGGATTATTATTTATCATATCATCTTGTTCTTTATCTGAAAATTCTGTCCACAACTTAGAATCTTTCGTTACTGGGTTGCCTTCGAAATCTAAGGGATTCCTTTTTAATTGCCTTTTGACTCTCCTCTCCAATGCTGATTCGGCAGAGAAATCTTCCGGACCACCCATATCGGATGGATCTTCAGTTAGTGGATCAGCAGTTAATGGAGATTCTTCTAATGGAGATTCTGCATTCATAAAGTCTACTCCTCCATCTTGTTCATCTTGAACTACAGATTCATCGAAAAGTTCTGCTGGACCGCCTTCTTCAGTAGGGTCAGCCATCATAGGATCATCACCAGAAGGTGATTCGGCATTAAATGTATATCCGCCGACTGATAAGTTTTGTCTAGTGGAATCAGTAAAATCTTCTGCAGGAGTTACTCCGAATTCAGGATTATCAAAATCAATTTCTGCTTCCTTTATTAGTTTTTCAGTCGTTCTCATTGATAATGCAGTAGATATTAATACTGCGGCAGAACCAGCGATAACACCTTTTAACCATTCATCCATAGCCATATTATACAGTAATCTAAACCACTATTTAAAGAATAGTGGTATATCTGATGTCATTTAATGGCACAAATGAAATTTTAAGTAGGTGATAACCAATAGTAATATCATGGACAATGCAGAAGTTGCGGAAAATATATTGAAACTTCACGCTTTACGTGCTAAAATTAATATGCAGAACATATTAAAACATATGCATTTAAGCAGCAGATCTCGAGATGCGAAAGTAGTAAAAAAGATTTTTGGGGACTGGGTAGCCCTAGGTTGGTTGGTAGGAGGAGAAGATAAAGGGTATGTAATTAATAAAAGTGGCCTGGAGCAAATAAAAGTTTTCTTCAAAGTTGAACCCTGGATCCCAGAAGCCAAAGATCTAATTGATAAATACGGACACATTATTCCTAATATCCAGTGGACGGAAGAATTAGAATGTCAGCCAGAATGGTTTAAAGAATCTCGTTGGCCTTGGTTGAAAGATGATAGATTTTACTTACGAGGAGTAAATAGAAAGGGAGAACTAAAAGAATTACAGCCACCAGTAGATGGTTGGAAAGATGGAGGAATGCCGATTGACTGGAATTCAATCTGAGGCAGAAGTTTTAACACATCGGTGGTATAGTCATCCGACCATTTTAACCTCACTTATTAGTATTGCTTATGAAAGAGAGTCCAAATGGCAATTAAAAATTTCGGATACCGAAGTAAAAGGAATACGACATCGATGTTTAGGAACTTCTTCTTTTCTGAAAGCAGAACTAAAAAGTTTAGGGGCCGATCAGCGACCGGTTGGAATGATGGTTAGCACACAAGAAATTATCTGGAGAAATATTTCACCACACGAGTTACCTCCAGTTCAAATTAGAAAAAAGGGCAAAAGTGGATACAACGAAGAATTAAAGATCTACCAGAAAGATTGGAAGAATATTATTTTTAAGGATCCAGAAATCGCTCCGATCGGACAACAATTAATGATTTTTGATTTTGACGATGTTGATTTGAAAGTTGCTTGGAATCGAGCCAGATCAGTGTATAATTATTTAAGAAACGAGTATAGTGCCCAGCCCAGTTTTATTTTTTCAGGCAATAAAGGTTTTCATATTTGGGTGCACCCAGAAGATATACCAAAAATAATTTCTGAGATCACAGAGAATTCAGAATTCTTTAATGCATTTACGAATCAAACTTTTGGACAGTTACTGGCCAGAAAGGTAGAAGAAATAGTTTTTGAAGTAACTGGATCCGCACAACCAGTAGCGGATTTAAGTCCTAATTATATTCAAGGGATGGTAAGATGCCCCTACTCAATTCATGAAAAATCGGGACAAGTAGTGTGGCCATTAAGTCAAACGGATATTTTAATGTTGGAAAAGTCTTCGTTTAAAGTGGCCGCGGAAGTAGGAAAACTTTTACATCCTTGGAATATTAATTTAAAAGAATTTCCAGGAGTTACCACTTGGATTCCTCCACACGCTAATTTGTATAATAGAACCTTAGAATCTCTAAGAAAGTATTGAAATCTATTCTTCACCCATAAGTAATACACCGGCTACTATGACACCAACTAAAACTAGTGCTGTTTTTCGGTAATCAATTAGCCTCATACTATCGGATAATGAACTTGAACTTCCGGATTTCGGTTTATCGACATCCATATCCTTGATTAATCTATATTTTTTGGGTTTTTTACAAGTGCCCGCTTCATCAGGCCCACTTAATACTATTTCGTATTCTCCATCTCCCATAGACAAAGGAAAGTAATTATCTTGATTACCATTAATGCTTTGATTGATAAACATATTTCCTTGAGGATCAGTAATTTGTAAAGTGGCTTTATGAGGACCATTGGTATTCTTTTTAAAACTTGTTCTAATTCCGCTGGTATCTTCAGCATCCAATCTTACCATTATTTTTGTGCCAGCAGTTGGAATTTTACTTTCCGTTTCGATATGCAATCGATGGCGAGAACCACACAATGAAATCGAACTAGGAGAATACACCCATCCACTAGTGTGATATTGATAATAATCAGCCATAATTTTTCACCTATCCTAATAATGCAATTGCGGCTCCACCAATAACTACTGGCCAAAATAATGGACTCACAAAGAATTGTTCTACTGCAGTTCGAGGAGTTGTGCCCGTAGTATCGACAACATACAAATGATTGAAACCACCAGGAGCCGGAAATTTATCTCCGTATTTATTTACTCCAATCGATCCGAATCCATCTTGCATCCATCGACGAGCAACATAACCAAGTTCAGGTATAAGAGCAACTTTGTTAGCCACAGTGAGTGCTTTAGCAATTCCAGCAATGGCGGCTAAACCTCCAGAAGCCAAGTAGACAGCAGCCCAAGCGGCAAGTTGTAGCACTACTGAACCTGCATCTACCCAAAAATCAAAAGATTTGGCTGCATCATCGGCGGCTTGATTATCATATCCATAATGAGCAAAAGTAAATAAAATAGAATTCTTCATAGAGGGAGTTATGGGAATAGAAACTTTAGCATTACCATTTTCATCAGTAACTCCGGAAGTAGAATAAATATTTACCATTATTTTATTGGCATCTATATTTGATCCGGCTTCTTGGAATAATATTTCTGGATGATCTTCTAAATATTTTTGTCTACTGGCACTTTTAGTAAGTTTATATTCTTGAGCCACAGAGGAGATATACTCTAAATCTAATTTTTTAACATA
This sequence comes from Euryarchaeota archaeon UBA556, assembly GCA_002494975.1. Classification (GTDB taxonomy): domain Archaea; phylum Thermoplasmatota; class Poseidoniia; order Poseidoniales; family Thalassarchaeaceae; genus MGIIb-O2. The sequence continues at coordinate 29,537 of DADI01000054.1, read as the reverse complement.
AATTTCGTATTTATCTGAGACTGGTTTACCATCAGATAAAGTTTGAACATCAATTATCATATTTTCTCCAGGATTAGCACCGATCGTATATTCGCTGCCACTTTTTAAAACTGGAAAAGTTTTTCCAGAGTTAGGATCCTGGATCTTTAAAGTTGATTTAAAATTAGTTTTCTTTGAAGTAGAACCAGCACCTTTGGTAGACCAGACTTGATCAGAACTTTTTCCTTCTTGAATCCAAATAATATCACCGCCTAACTTATAGTTCCCCGAACAAAGTTGATAGTCAATATTGAACCTACAATAACAACACCCATCATAATGAATGTTCCAGTTTCTGATTCTGCAGCACCATCTAAAAGTTTATCAAAAGCACCACCTAACATTGCGGAAATAGTAGAGCCGACACCATAAATTAAAATTCCAGCAGTGGCTAAAACAGTTCCCCCTCCGATTGTTGATCCGACAGCACCCCCTACTTGTTCTTTGGTGAAGTTACGCCAAATTTTACCTTTATTGGTGTGATCCATAGAATGTTTAACTATATTTTGTGCTAGGTTGTCGTTCAGACGAGAAGTGTTTCTAACTCCGGCATCATCAAATAAACGAGATAATTGTCTTTCTGCGTCTATTCGATCAAGGTTTCCCGCAGCGAGATCATCTAATATTTTAGGATTATCACCTACAAGTAATGCCGCTTGATCGGCTTGAGATTTAGTCATGTTTCCTACCTTAAATGCATTCACGTCATTAAGATAAGTCCCTCGAGGAGCGGAATCTAATCCACCAGCCGTCTTTCCGACATATTTTCCAAAGTTACTACCAGTTTTGACGGATTTACTTATTGCTTTAGCACCAGTCCCGATACCTTTCGCAATACTTCCAAAGAATCCTCCAGCCATGTAAAATACTTGTCTTCCCAACTACTTAAAAGGTGCGAACTTTAATATAGTTAACAAAATTAAAACAATATATGAGCAATAAGGTAGAAAAGGTAGCCGAAAAAACTCGAATTGAGCGTTTAGCCATTTGTCGCCGTTGTCCCTACGCAGATAAAAAGATCTTAGGCGGAACTCATTGTATTTTATGTGGGTGTAATGTCAGAGCCAAAACTTCTTGGAAAAATACCAGTTGTCCAGACGGTAAATGGTAATTATATAAAACTTAGATAGTTCCGAGAACTTCAAATAGTTGACTGGCTAAATATTTACTATGCCAGTGCGTAAAGTAAGAAAAGGTTTCAAAAACTGCTGGCAATGGGGTTACTCTGGTAAAATTTATTGTGGACCAGGAGCCAAACAAAAAGCCTACGCTCAAGAAAGAGCAGCCTATGCAAACGGTTATCAGACTCCAGGATTCAAGAAAGCAGCCGAAGATAAAAAACCGGATACAGTTAAAATTCGACCTTCCAAAAAAGGTGAACAATCAAAATACACAGCCATATTCTATGAAAATGAGAAGAAAATTAAAACTACTCACTTTGGGTGGAATGGTATGAGTGATTACACTAAACATAAAGATCCAGAAAGAAAAGAAAGATATCTAGCCAGACATAAAACAAATGAAAACTGGAATAATCCGATGTCTGCGGGTGCGCTTTCTCGTTGGATACTTTGGAACAAACCTACTCTGAAGGATAGCAAAAAAGATTTTTCTAATAAATTTAATATAGATCTAGCAGCCGAGAGCCATAAACCAGAAATAAATGAATGTGCAATTTGTAAAACAGAAGGAGATGTTTTTTATTGTCGTCACTGTGGACAGGATACTTGTGCAGCACATTATAGAAAAGATTTTCAATCGTGTCTCCCTTGTTTTAATTACCTGAAAAATTTTCTGGCAGAGGAGAAAAAAGAAATTCGATTCATGGATCCTAAGCGGAGATTAAAAAGATTAATTAACGATGTTGATATCGATCCACTAGAGGCTGCCAAGAAAATTTCATTTAGTAGTGACAAGGAAGATTTAAATAGGTAGTGGCACTAACCTAAAATTAGCCCACATCCTAGATGTGGGTCAGGACTGTGGCTGAAGAATTCCGATATGGAGGGATAAAGCACACCTCACGCAATTAACTAGAGAATTGCCTCCAACGTCCAAGTGGAGAAAGGAGTCGTTGAAACACGAGAACGGTGGTATTGTCGGAGCAAAAATGGTTGCACTGAAAAACATACGGCAATTGAGTTAGTAAGCCTCTAACTCCGGTCCGACCTTAATATTCTATATGGTTATATAGGTGATTCATATTATATCTAAATATGGCCGAGGAGATCACAATATCAGAGGACAGACCTACGTCTGGTTTTGATGAATACGATCCTATGCCCGATGAACCTTATTATGCGAAGGCTATCAAAAATGGAGAATCTTGGGTAGCCACTCAACCCTATTGTCCAGTATGTTCTAAAACTTTATCTTATGATAGAAATTCTAACAGAGTGAGGACTAAGTGGAGTCTTGATAAGAAGGATTATGTTTTTGATCTCCGCTATGAATTCGATGAAGAATCAGAAACTAAATATGTTGTCTGTAATAAGTGTCGTTATGATTTTAGGAATCCAGTGCAGGAAGCCCGTGAAAGATATGGATCCGCCACAAAAAGAAAACCAGTAAAAAAGAAATCTCGTTTCGAAGCCGATCAATTACTAAGCACAAATATTGAATTTATAAAGGATGGAACGTTTGCGGATGGATTCTTTTTGATGACTGTGGATGAATTTAAAAGAGTGATTACTAAATCTTACGAAACTAAAGGAGGCATTACGCCCATAATTTCATATGGTGGCACTAAATACACTATCACAATTCCACAAATGATGACCTTCTATAAAGAGATAGAACAGGAAAATGAGACTTTAGTAGGTATCCCTCGGATTTACTGGAAACAAACAGCACTTTGATATAGTCAAAAATACAATCTATAACTGATAGTATGCATCCCGAATTTATCAAAATCGAAAAAGATTATCAAAATATGCTAGGAACTGGGGTTCAACAATACTTAACAAATGTAATGGACCGCCTTTTAGACAAGCACGATCACGCTGATGTGATTTTATCACCGGTTATTGGTTATGACTTTACGCAGGGAATTCCAGTTTTATTAACTGTGGCCGCAGTTGGTTGTGCAAGAATGGCAGACATTTCTATTCCATTAACTATTGCTTTATGGCCAGTAGCAGAATTTAGTTCAGGAATGTTAAGTTGGGCAGAACGTATGGAAGTAGGTTCTGAAGAAATCGTTAGCACATTATTAGATAGAAAATTAGCAGTGATCGCCTTAGATAAAGATGTAGAATATGCTAAAGAATTTGGATGGACAAAAGTTTTACTAGAAGTCAGTGCTCAGAAAAGAAAAACTAATTTTGAACAAGCAACTGATGTTCAAGAAGCATATGTGACCTTAGATGAATTAGCAGATCAGTTACCAAAAGAATATAAAGATTTATTTTCGGCAATATTAGATCAATATAGTAACAATGAATTTCCCGAAATAGAATTTACTGCTGATGAAGAGTTTGGCGATCAATTTCAAGACCAATGGCTATAGAAATACTTATATAGGTGAATTACTCCTATTGATTTATGGCTAAGGTGGATAGGAATCAAGAAGCATTAAAAATTGCTATGGCAGGACTAGTCACTTCGGTGAGTCCTTGGCGTTGGGTAGTAGTAGGTTCTAATAACAAGAAATATTCAGTCTGTATGATGGCTGAAAATCACTACAACTGTCAATGCATAGACCACAAAAAGAATAAACACAACTGCAAACATATAAAAGCAGTAGTGGCACTTAAAGCCATAGGAGCGTGAAAAAATGGGCGGCGTAAGAAATAGATGGATTAACTTAATACACGAAATTATGGTTGAAAATAAGAGGGGCTACGGCGTAGATGAACTAAGGCAACGTCTTTTCGATAAAATGAGGGATCCGCCGAGTGCTCGCCAGATTACTTCTAATTTGAAAATTGATAAAAGATTTCAGTCTTTAGGTAAGAGAACTGCTGGTTCTCTTTTAAGAGCCAAAAGTCATGAAGTAACTGTTTTTGGTTTAACCAATCATAATTATGATGACTCCCAACCATACCGTCAGAGGTAATCCTATGAGTTCTAAAAAAACTAAAGGTAAATCTTTCAAAGTTAATAGGCCGGTAAGAAAGCCAAATAAAGATTTACTAAAGGTCGGAGCATCATTATCTAATGATGACTTAGTAAAGAGATGCTCTTTTAATAAGGAAGAAAAGAAAGCATTTGCATCCATAAAATCTGGCAGAGGCAAATGGAAAATAGAAATAGCAGGTGTTAATGAAAATAATGGTTGGCAACGATATTTAGCAACCAAAAATAATTATTTATTTTCTTGGAAGGAAGGTATACTGAGCGATCGATATGTGGTAATTCATAGTTGTAGACTTAAACCTGTAAAGGCTCCTAAATCAACACCTAAAGAATCTCGAGTCGGAAAAACAGAAAAACAGATAGCGGCTATTCTAAAAAAGGAAATGAAGATCCTTAATGCGACAAAGAAGAAAACTTCTAANNCTTCTAAGAAGAAAACTAAGAAAGTTAAAAAGGATTAAAGACCCTGCACGGTATTTAAAGGAACGCAAACACTTAAGTAGGTGGTGAAGCGAGATATCATTCTATGACTATTGAAACCAATGATAAGTGTATGGAATGTGCAGCGACTGAATTTGATGAAGATAGTAATGGTTATAGATGTTGTCGACAATGTGGAACAGTTTTATCAAACACCGTTATTGATTATGGAAAAGATACTAACACTTACTCTGATTCAGAAAAAGATAATGATAGATGGGGATTACCTAAATCACAACTAATCCACGATGGAGGTTTGACTACTGACATCGATTGGAGAAATAAAGATTATTCTGGCCGTAGCATTTCTTCTTCTATGCGAAGAACTATGAATCGGTTGAGGACTCAACATCAGCGAACTCGAATCAAGGATGCTATTGAAAGAAACTTAGTGGTGGCTCTAGCCGAATTACAAAGATTGGCTAGTCAAATGGAATTGCCTATGAGTATTAGAAGTGAAGCCGCCAGATATTATCGACAAGCCGTAGATAATAAATTAGTTCGGGGCAGATCTATTGAAGGTGTAGTAGCCGCTTCGCTTTATTTGGCGTGTAGGATGGTTAATCAACCTAGAACTCTGGATGAAGTCGGACATTATTCTCGAACTGGTAGAAAAGAAATCGGTAGAACTTATCGAGCCATTGTTAAAGAATTAAAACTTCAAGTTCCATCTGCGGATGCTAAAGGATATGTGCCACGTTTTTGTTCAACTTTGAAATTAAACTCTAAAGCAACTATCGAAGCCAACCGAATTATTGATGCGTGTCGTGCTGATAATTGGGCAGCCGGTCGTGGACCTACGGGAATTGCGGCGGCGGCAGTTTACTTAGCGGCCATGTTAGTGAATCAACCTCGAACTCAAAGAGAAGTGGCTATGGCGGCAGGAGTGACGGAAGTCACTATCCGTAATCGCTACAAAGAAATGTGTGCTACTATGAGTTTGAATCCCGATAACCCTTCCACAAAAGCGACAACTTAGGTGGTATTAATGATAGATTGGATTTTATTTGGATCATTTGTAGGAATACTTTCAGTATTATTCTGGAGGTTAGGAATACTTTCTAGTCGAGTGAATGATTATACTAAAGAAATTTCTAATTTAGATTCTACAATTTTGCTCCGAGATATGGAAATAGAACAACTTCTTAAAGAAGTCAAGAAACAAAAATCACGAGCAGGATCCCAAGCGGCTAAGAAAGGTCAAGCCATCGAGAAATGGACTCCATTTTTGAAAGCCACAGGTTTAGAAGAACACTGGAGATCTGAAGACTGGAATTTTATAGGTAATCCCTTAGATTATTTAGTTTTCGATTGGCATCAAGATAAAGAAGAAAATTTAGAATCCGGAGGAGTATACTTTATTGAAGTTAAAGTAGATAAAAGTAATTTGACTACTAAACAAAGAAGAATCAGAGACTTGATCAAAGAAGGAAAAGTTTTTTGGAGACTGGTGAGGTTAGATTAAATTAACTGATCATTAACTCTCCAGCAAATCCATCGTTGCAGACTAATTCATAATACTCAAAAAATTCTTCGCAATATCCATCTGATAATGCAAATGCTTCTGTGCCCGCTGATACATAAAAAGATAACCAGTGTTGAAACATTTGATAATCGGAATCAATGACGGTATCAAAAATATATTTCTCACCTTCACTGGTGTGCACCCAGAGATCGGCAACCCAAGGGTCCGAATCATATTCTGGTTTTTGAATGACAGACCAAATTGAAAACATTAATCACCTACTTTGTGAGTTGGCTCACTATTTGATATTTGAATTATTGACTATTTAATAAATACCATCCATCTGTCGAAAAGGTTAAATACCTGAAAGAATCCTACTGATATTATGACTACTGGTATATCCGCAACAATTGAACAACAAAACGATGGCTACAAGGCTAGCCGCTGGACTAAGAATGGAGAAAGAGGATTGACTGACCGCATTTATGTAGATGCTGCAGATGGAACTAAAGTTGGATTCTATGATTTAGTGAAAGGTAATTGGATATTAGATAAGAATAACCGAACACACATGGTCGGTCTGATTGAACAATCAGACGATGCTAAGATAGTGCTAAATGTTATGGGTCGTGGAACAGTGAACATCGGAGATAAGGTTGCACTACTGCCTCACGAAGGTCCTATATTTGGACATGGTGCTAACTTAACTAAAGATTGGCTAATGTATTCTGATACAGCAAAAGACATGACTTTGGAAGAATTTCACACCGCTTGTTTCGAAGGTGGCGAAGCGTGGATAAACGAACACCGCCGCCGATATAACTAATTAAAACAATTAGGGTGATGTTGTGGAATACCGAGTTACTATTGGAAGTGGAAACATATTGGTCTTCACTGATGACCCCAATGATAAGAAGTTGCTTCGGATCGCAGTAGTAGAAAAAGAGGATCCTAATTCAGGAATATTTTTAGGACATTGTAAGCGAGAAGAATTAAAAAGAGTCGGACGTTCCGTCTGAATCTAATTACCGCAAAGTATATATACTATGAACATACTATCCATATTATGGAACGAGGGATAATTTTCAATCGCCGTTTAGAGGCTCGCATAGACAACTATATGGAATCACAAAGATCTGCTATGGATCCGAGAACAGTAATACATAATATGTTTCAAAGAGGGTTGTGGCCAAAAACTGAGCAAACACCTAAAAGGTTATCATACTATTTTAGAGTCTCAGGTAAATATTCTAAAGTGGGAACACACCGACCTTTCACATACGTTTGGAACGGATCGCAAAAGTAAACTGCTAACCGCAGGTTCCAAGACCCACCTTACTTCCTCAGAAACTTTTTACTATTTTAAATTGCATCGTAAACTATCAAAAACTTATAATTCTTCTTCGTGAGATTCTGATTCAGAAACTTCTTCATCTGTTGATTCATGATGATGTCCACCGGCTACGAAATCACCCATCTCTTTCCACTCAGTCATACGTTCTCGAGTAGATCCCAATTCTGGAGAAATATCAGCGACATGATCGGATGCCATATGTAAATGTCTTTCATCTAATTGATGTTCGGCCATGAATTCTAAACGTTCCATTATCATAGCGTGTCTTCTTTCTTCTCGATCCATATCTAAACTGTGGCCTCGAGCCGCCGGGGCTAATCCAATTTCTTTTAATTGTTCTTGTTTCCATAACTCTAAGATAGAAGTTACGATTAAAGTAGCCAAAGTTCCAACGATGGCTATTAAAGAAACGAATCCTTCTAGATTCGGAATGACTCTATTTGGTTCTAAAATTCCAAAAGTGATAACTGCCGTAGCCGAAAGTAGCCAAGCCCAGACAATAGGAACACCTACTCGGCGCATCATTTTGTCATTGAATGTATCTTTACGAAGGCTAGAACTCATATTTATCGTTTTTACTCCTATTAATTACTATCTTCTTTCGACTATATTATAATTAGTATTATATAGGTAGAGCGAAATCAAATACTATGTTTCAACAGTGGGCTGCTGATAATGGCTACGCTGTTTTAGAAATTAATGAAGAATCGCATTTAATAGATAATTCAAAATTTTGTGTTACGATCAAGGATGCTAAAAAGATTAGTCCTACCTATCCACTTAGATTCAGATTCAGAAATTGTGAAATTTGTTATCAAGATTTTGACATAACATTGGGTGGGTTTGGATATCGGTGTATGACTTGCAGAAAGTTTGCCGAAGATGTAAAACAAAATAAATAGGAGGAAGTAAGGAATGGATAGAATAGGTCAAACTCGTTTGACAATGAGTAAGGATGCAACTGTGAATGTATATGCAGATATTTATATGAAGAGTGGTGAAGATATAGATGATTTATATTTTATTATGTTTAATATTTTATCTGATCCGCTGAGGCTTTCTTTGTGTCTCGTGTCCGAATTTTACGATTATTTAATTAAAAATCATCAATATTCCGTTGGACAGTTGGATCATATGCTAAAAACGGATCCTGAAAAATATTTAGCATTGGTGCAAAGTCATTATTCCGAGATGGTAAATTCAAGTGCGGTAGAAAAGGTAAAGATTTTATTAAATTCTCAGGCTGGATCTGATTCGGCTCGTGCGATCGTTACTAGTTTATTGAGTAAAGGAGTTTTCAAACAAATTTCTACGTATCATATTCCAGGGCGTGAACCTTTTGTGAGAGAACAAATGGTAGATACTAATCCTTTAAGGGGAGAATTGACTGTAATGTTAGATATAATTAAAAAATGGGAGAACTTTGATTTGGATAATTATATGCAAGGTTTATCTAAGAAGGTTTAAGTAGGTAGTCGAACAGAGGGATTAACATGAGTGATATGGAGAATCCCCTATATGCACATATAGAAACTAACAAAGAATTGAACGCTGAAGCCGTAGGATTCCTAATGAGGTATAATTTCTTACACCAAGGCTTAATTCCAAACAAGATAACTGCAGAACAAGTTGCAGAAGATGAATCTGGAGAACTTTCAGAATCTGAAGCACACCCTATTCAAGACCGCATGGTAGAAATTGCTAATGAGTCTGATTTTCTTTTGCGTAAATCAGTTCTAGTAAATGATGGAGTCGGTTTCCCACAATTTGACTTTATAACTAAAGATCCTGATTATGATTCTATGAGAGATAGAGCAGTTGCTCTTTCTGGTAATATGGAATTACTAGCGAAGGAATTCGATATTCAGAATGTTTCATCATTATTCTTTTTGAAAGAAGAAGCATTTGACCAGGTTGAAGCGTCAGAAAATTTGAACGAGTCAACTGGCGAAGAAGAATGATACCAGTCAGGATTTGAATTCATGGATGCAGAAGACGTTGCTAATTTGGAACAATTGGTAGAAGAATTATTAAATCGGGGTGATGACCTTCGAGGATTCGCTATGCGAGCCACTTTTTATGAACCGGAGACACACCCAGAATCTCACCCTTTACTAGCCGGAATGCAATTAGTAGCCACTGCTAATGATCTAACATTCGAAAGAAGAGTGCTAGCATTCAAAGATAAAAATCTTTTACAGTATGATTTGTCGTGGACTGGCAATCCTAAACTATTAGTTTCTACGGCTCAAAAGGTTTCCGAAGCATTATCGACTACAGTCAGGTCTATGAATCTAAGACCACAATTTGATTTTACTTTTATCGGATCCCCGGCTCTGCCAGATGAAGAAGAATAACTTACTCCTACCATAGACTTAAATACATAGTAACCGGAGAGGAGTAATATGAGTGCCACAGATCCAGGCAAGAATGCGATTTACGCTATGCGAAACAGAGACTACCGAGTATCGAGAGGCGGAATGCGCCCGACCAGTGCTTCTTGTGTAATACAGAATGAATTTGGTGATGATACTTTAGTTGGAAAATGCCACCGTGCTGAATGGTATCGATTAAATGGAATAAAGGCTACTGACCCACCTACTGATAGGTCGTTTGGAATTTTTGCGGCTGGAATTGGAATGGAAGATTATTTTCAGACTATGTGGAAAAATCAAGGAGTTTTATTGGCTGGAAGCGTAATTAATTATGGTGCAGTGGGTAATGACCCTAGAGTAATTATTTCCGGTGAGTCCGATATTATTCTTCGTGATTTTGAGATGGATGATGATGGACAAGTAATTAGAGTTTATCAAGATCGTGCTTTCGGAATTGAGATGAAAACTTGCCGAGGTCATTTTGCTCAAAAAGAAATATTTGGAAGAGGCAATAAAAAGTATCCAATGGGTAAACCTAAAATGGAACACATCATGCAAACTGCTATGTATCTTATGATGCGAAAAAGGCATGAAGATCATTATGGAGTGACTATTCCTTATTATTTGATATTCTATTTTGATGTCGCCGATGGAACATATGTGTCCTTTAAAATATCTTTATCCAATGGATATGATGGAGACATCCTAGTAGAAACTTTAGATGGAAAAACGGTAGCCCCAGATCCGGTTTATGGATTAACTATTGGAGAACCCGTAGTTCCTTGGAGTGGATTGACTACTGATAATATTTTAGCAAGATATTCAGAACTGGCGGATAAATTAGAATTACCAGATCCTCCAGAAAGAGAATATCAACTTCGTTATAATGATACCACTGCTCGCAGAAAATTTGCTATTGGAGATCTTTCTAAGACTAAATTTGCACAATGGGAAAAGAAACCATTAGCAGAAGTCGGTGATTGGCAGTGTTCTTATTGTGATTTCAAAAGTCATTGCTATCCAGTTTCTGTGCTGACAGCAGATGTAGAATCAGGAATTCTTACTGTTAATGAGGCTATGGCTGAATTAGGTTATGATGTTTGAATAACCAAAAAAGTAGTATCATCTACCTTGGGACCATCTTGAGTATTCATTTTTTGAAACTTTCTAGATTCAGACCAAGGAGTGCTTTGAGTAGGATTTTGATAGAGGACATCATCTACTTTTTCTATTAGAATGTCTCTGGCAATGTCAGATTGACTATTTTCGATTAATATCTTTTGAATATCCTTAAAGAAAATATTGTCCCATAGTCCATCGGATCCTAAAATTATTTTATTTCCAGGCTCTAAAGTTAAATAGTAAAGAGTGGGTTGATCTATTCGAGGAACTAAAGTTTGATGTTTTTTGACAATCATATTAGGAATATTAGAAGATTTCATTTGTTCGTCTATAGATCCTAAAACAATAGAATTGTCATTATTTAATTGAAGAAAATTGCAGTCTCCTATTTGGTAAACAATACTATCTCCAGTATCTTTTTGAATAATGATTAATATTAAAGTGCAGGCTCCCGGAACCAAAACATTTTCTAAACTTTCTGCAACTAAAGTATCCGGATCACTGACTCCACTTAAAATTAAATCTCTCATTTGATCTAAAAACTGATGAGTAAATTTAGCGGCCGAATAACCATATTTAGATTTCCATCCACCGACTCCATCGGCTACAGCGGCAAATAATTTTCCACCATGATTTTCTATTAAGAATCCATCTTCCCCTCCGAAATTTCTTTTAAGGATGTGAGGAATCATAGCAAAAGACTCTGAATAATTCATAAACTTCATTAAATTATTATACTCCCAACTACTTATTGCTTCGCAATGAGTGGTCTTAAGTAGGTGATATCAAGTAATTTTAATTGATGATGGCTGAAATTGAAGTTACGGGAAACACTTATCCTTTTCGTAAAATACTTAAGGCAAGATACAATTTGCGTTGGAATCGTAGAAGAAATTCTTTTTATTCAAGAATGGATACCAAGGCACCGACCGTCAGAAGATTAAGAGATTATTGTCAAGAATTTAAACTAACTTTGAAAATTAATGGCACCCAGGCTAACACTTCTTATATGGCTTCGGCGGATGAAGATGATTTCGATTCTTTTTTAGTCGACTTGTCCACGGATGAATCTCAAGAAATGTTAGGAAAGATTGGAGGAATGCCTCCACTTCCAGGTGCGTCAGAAAAAGGTCCTGGATTTCGCAGTGTATCTATTAATAAAAATGATGAACCTAGATGGGATGTTAAGCCTTGGTTTGAAGGAACAAGGTTTCAAGACCCTCGGAGTGAGCAGAGGCAAGTGATTCCAATTGTTATGGATGCTTTGAATATGGGATATGAAAATGTTATTATTGAATGTCCTACTGGTTCCGGAAAATCGGCATTATCTATGATGATTCCAAAAATGGTGGATGCAGATGCTTATGTAGCCACTTATCTAAAAGGATTACAGGCTCAGTATATGCGAGAAATGCCATTCATGAGATCGGTAATGGGTCGTGGAAATTATGATTGTAATTTGAAAATTTCTCCAGGAGTTAGAAATATTGCTCAGGCTAATGATGCTTTAGAAAATCATCGTGCCGGTAATGAAAATCCTAACGATAAATCTCCGAAGGCTCACTTAGCCCCTTGTCGAACTTGTGGACCAGATTTCAAGTGTGATTATAAACCGGCTTCGGGATCTAATGGAGGTTATGATTGGTGGGATTCTAAAGAACTTTGTGATTATTTTGCGGCTTTGGCAGCGGCACAGAAATCTCGATACTTTATCTCTAATACTTCTTACTTAATGGCTTTAGGACAGGCCGGAAGTTTAATTTTGCCGACCCGAGATTTGTTAGTGATTGATGAGGCGCACCATTTACCTAATGCGTTAGCCAGTTTTTATGCCGTAGATATTAATAATCGACACTTAGAAAGATTACTAGGAGTTCCATCTTTTGATGATGTAGTTTCGGATCCTAATCTGGCCAAAACTCGAGAAAAGTTATTGGGTCCTTGGGATGGAAGTTCTAGTTCTGCGATTGGTTTTCCAGCAGTCCCTTCCGTAACTTCTGATTCCAGTTCAAAAATGTTAACTCTAGGAATAAAAGTTTTCCAAGCATATCTAGATTTCTTGGCAGGTAAAATTGGAAAAAATATTGCCACTGATCAGTATACGGATGAAAAAGATTTATCTTTTGCTTACAACTACGTTTCTAAATTAGGAAACTTAATTAATGCTTTAGAAGAAAATCCAGATAACTGGGTTTGGAGTAAAGATGATGATGACGCTCCTACTTTGTTAAAGTTTCAACCAATTGACATTGGTGATTCAGCCTCCGAATTATTTCTTCGATTAGGAAGACAAAGAATTTTTATGAGTGCTACTATTCCTTCTCCTACTGTTTATATGGAGGAACTGGGTTTAGATCCAGAAAAAACTTTATTGGTAAAAGTAAACTATAGTAGTTTTCCAACTGGTAATCGACCGATTGTAACTACTGTTACTGGAGGCAAAATGAGTTATTCTGGTCGAGATGAAAAAGCATTTCAAACTACGGCGGAGGCTATACTACAAATTATTAATCTGCACTCGGGACAAAAAGGATTGATACTTCCACATACAAATGAAATTGAAGAAAAACTTTTATTGGCGTTGGAGGATATAGATCCAGTTGTGGTAGAGGATAGATTTTTAACTCATGGAAAAGAAGCCGGAGCCCGAGAAAAAGTTTTGGCAGAGTTCGAAGCAACTAGAGATGATGCGGTATTGATTTCAACTTACGTAGGTCAAGGTTATGATGGAAAACATTGTGATTTCTGCATTATTGTAAAAATGCCATTTCCGCCTCTAGGAGATATTCGGACTCGAAAGAAAATGGAGGCTAATGAAGAATGGTATAAATCTGAAACGGCAGGAGCCTTAGTTCAAATGTGTGGGCGAGTGGTGCGGTCGGCAGACGATACAGGTATAACTTATATTATAGATCCAACTTTTGATTTCCATTACCGAAAAGGTTTCAACAATCAACCTTTACAAAATTATGTGCCCACATATTTTAACGAAGCAATCATTTAATTTGGTCTAATCGTAATGGTTAAATAGGTAGTTTAACCCTACATGATATATGAAGATTGCGATTTGTGGACCCATGGGTTCCGGCAAAACATGGCTAGCAGAAAAATTGGTAAATGACTTTGACCTTACTAGAATTAATTTGGCGGGTAAAGTAAAGGCTATCGCAGCAGATTTATTTTTTATGAAACCAGAAAACAAAGATAGAGTGCTACTTCAAAACATTGGAAAGAAAATGCGTGATGTCAGATCATCAGTGTGGGTAGATTACTTATTACATCAATCTGCTGAAGGTGATGTAGTTTGTGATGATGTTCGTTTTGTAAATGAGGCTCGTAGATTACAAGAAGATGGATTCACTATTATTTTATTAAACATACCAGAAGATCTACAAAAAGATAGATTACAAAGAACTTATCCAGATAATTGGGAGGTGCATTGGAATGCTCGATTGGATGCTTCAGAACTGGATATGTGGGGAACTGATATCTTAGAATATATTGATGATACTTTGATTGTTGAAGATGGAGAAGAAATGTATGAAAAATTACTTAATTCTCTAGAAAAATTAGGTTTAATAGAATAAACGCCAACTTTATATAGATGAAAGGATTACTTATAATTATGAGTATGCAATGGGTGGATAAGACTTCCGGAAAAACTACTATTTCTGGCACCGCTCCTAGTCCTAACTATTTACCAGTGTATATGGTCGAAGTAGTGGATCCAAAACACGGAATGATTACTTATCGATCTACCATCCCAGACTTTGTTCTTGATGTGCTTAATAAATTCTTTTTGAAAGACATGGGACGAAATAAAATAACTATTATAACGAATGATCCAGATCTACTAATAGTAAATTTCTATAAAAGAAAACAAGATTGGGAATTCATTATAGAGTTAGCAAAAGCCTGTCCATATTTTTTAGTTGAATCCGATTCAGAACAAGCATTTCTGATGTCGATAATTTATGATGAGTCAGCCACCGCCTCAGAAAATCTAAATATCGAAATAGAAGATGTTGAAATAGAAGATTTAAATCAAGGTCGAAAAGGTTTGAGAGGCCGAAATCCAGGTAAAAAGAAAAGTCCAGTGAAGCCAGGACCTACAGTTCCGGGTCCTGGACCTCCTCCGGAACCAAAACCGGATCCTGATAAATGGGTAAAAGATAATGATGTAACTCCTAGTGATAGTAGTCAAACTGATAGTAGTCAAACTCAAGGTGACGGAGACGGAAAAGGTCAAGGTCAAGGNNCAAGGACAAGGACAAGGTCAACCTTCTGATCAAACTGGCGGTAATGCCCCCAGTCCAGGTGATGGCGAAGGCGAAGGCTCTGGAGAGGGTGGAGAATCTGGAGAAGGTTCTGGAGAAGGTTCCGATGGAGATCCCGGAGATGGAAAAGATTGTCAAGAATGCGCCGATGCGGCTAAAGAAATGAATGAATCTATAGATCAAGACGATAGTCCAGAAGATTCTATGGAAAAGGCTAAAGAAGCAGCCGAAAATGCTAAACAGGCTCAAGAAATGTCTCGTGAATCTAATGATGAAGCCGACAAAAAGGCGGCTGATGAGGCTAGGAAATCTGCAGAAGAAGCCATTGAAAAGGCTAAACAAAATGTAGAAAATAATTCTTCAGAAGATTCTGAAGGCTCTGAAGGAGATGAAAAAGATTCTTCGCAGCAAGAAAAATTAGATGAATTAGATCAAATGAAGGAAGACTTAAAATCTGATTTCGAAAAAGGAATGGAAGATATTCAAAATGAAATGAATGAAGATGATTCTTTAGAAGACTCTGAAGATTCCGAGGACTCTGAAAAAGATTCTGATGAAACTTTTATGAAACTAATAAAAAAGTTATATAAACTTCAACCGCTGGCTAAAACCGATGAAGAACTTGCCGAGTTAGAAATATTAAAAATTGATATCCGAAATAAATTTGGATCTTCAGAAACGATCGTAGCAGAGGCAGAAAATACAAAATATATCAGATCTTCAGTAATAGTAGATCACATTTGTAAATGTGAATATCATCCCGTAAGCACTTGGGAATGTAAACCATGCTGGAATAAAAGAATAGCAAAGGAGTAGATAAAGTGGATGCAAGTAGTATTGAAAGAATGATAGCAAATTCGGATACGGAGTGGTTATCCCGAGCATCAGATTATCAAGCCGATCGTGCCTATGCTTACTTTTGGTTAGAAACATTGAGTAGTGAAGATGTGACTGATGAAGAAAAACTAATTTTATTTGATAAAGGACATTTAGAATTAGTAGATGAAGATAATGATCCCTATGATTTTGTTAAATTTTTGAGAGCCAAAACAATGAGAGAAACTTGGGATGCCAGCGGCGGAGATTATGATCCCATAGCGGAAAGCGAATTTGAAATAATAATTAATATCAAAATGAGAAATGATTTTAATGACTTTGCCAAAGATTGGATAGACCTCACTGATGACGAAGCATATGAAGAATTTTATATAAAATACTCTCCAGATTTTAAGAAATCCTGGATACAGAAAATAATTAAGGAAACTCCTACAGACGAACAAATTTTTGGAAACATTTGGTTCGAAGAACAGGATCCAGAACCTGAAGAAGTTATAGAGCCAGATTTGATTGAAGAAACTGGAATGCAAAAAGCAATAAAAACTTCGGCAATAATAGCCGGTTCTAATTTTGTTTGGTTAAATGAAGATAATGGCGAAATTAAAGTTTCTCGAAACCAACCACCTGGAAATTATGTTTTAATAGAAAATGTAAATACTGGATACAAAGATACATCTGGTAAAACTATTATTGTTCCCTCTACCTTAGATGGCGTAATGGATTGGTGGACATCAATTGGAAAATCTTCTGAAGATCTGAATCAAAAAGACAGCACTACTCTCGTCATTAAAAACGGAGGTTCGTATTCAAAAGATTGGATACGAAGATATTTCTTTGTTAAAGATAAAGATGGCGACTTGATCATATCCTACTAATCATTAAGTAGCAAGTAAACAAAGGTATTATCATGCAGTATGAGCCTTGGAAGTTAGAATTTGCTAAATTTACCGATGCTTCGATTGAAGAAATGAAACGTCATTCGGATGACACTCACTTAGAAAGAGAGTGGATGACCTATATTTATGAAGAAGATTATGGAATTATGACTAGTAAAGGCGATATGCCTACGCTTTATCGTGATGAGAGTGGAGATCAAAAGATTTTTAATACGCAGTCTGCGGCTGAAAATTTCCAAAAGAAAAATAATATTCAGGGCCAGATCATGAAGGTTTACCAGTTAGGAGAAGTTTCTTATGGAGAAGAATCTAGAATAGAAGTAAATCCTTCTACTAAAGAAATGCAAGATGCGGCTCTAAAACAAGTAAATCCTAAAAACAGAAAATGGACTATTCATGGACATCCTCTGAAGGATGGTAAAATATATACTGGAAGACAATATTTTAGTTCCACTGATATCTTACAAGAATTTTTGAATACTAGAGATACTAATAATAAGGTAGTGCAATATATTGTATATCCTCATCAACAAACAGATACGAATACGGGTAAAAAATCTATACACAATAGAGTAAGAGTATTAGTATTCCCAGATTCGGCTACGGTCAAACAGGCTATGAAAGACGCTAATCCAAATGCGAATGTGGATGGCATTAGTTTAGAAAATGGTTTTAATAAAAATGCAGCCGATGGTAGTCTACAGAATGAGGCTGGAGTCGATTGGTTCGCTTTTCAAGAAGCATTAGGTAAAAGAGGATACATGGGAATTGTAGATATTGAAGGTAAAAAATCAGGTGCTAGAAAAGCAGAAGGATTTAGTAAACTCTTTGGAGCAGAATCTTTTAAACAGGAAAAAATTATAAAATCGGCCACAGGTGCAATATTAGTAGGATCTTTATTATATTTCTTATTATCTCATGAAGATAGCCCTTTTTCTAGGATCGAAGTAATCGATGATAAAAATGCGGAGGCGGGCAAACATTGGTGGCATCAATAGATATCATTCGCAAATTAAGTGCTAAAGAATCACTACTAAGAGCATTTAATAACCGCCAAACTGTGGTGTTTCGTAAAGTATATATGGATAATGGCTCGGAACAAATAATAACAACAACTTATACTCCTGGAGAGTTGGAGAGGAAAAATTTTGAGGCTGAGACTATGGATTATTTGGGTTCTGGATATGGAGGTTCTGTCTTTCGCTTGAAAGATAATGAAGGCCGTCTAATCGACAAAGTATTAAAAGTAGTAAGAACTTTTCCAAATAAAGAAAATGGTAAAACTTTTAAATATTCTGAGTTACTAGTAAACACACCAGTAGCAGAGAGAAAAAAGTTTTTTCCAGGATCCTTAAAATCAATGACTATGAATCGAATACAAGCAGACTTTTTTAGAAAGTTGCTGAAAACAACGGATACAGTTCCGAAAGGATTGCCTAAAATATTTAAATATTCAGAAGGTAAACTTCCTCCGGCGTTAAGAAGGGAAATGATAGCGGCTAAATCAGAAACTGAAAAAAAGTTTCCAGAAGAGACTTATGTTTCTCTATGGATCATGGAATATATTCCTTGTGTTTGGAAAAATGAATTCTGTGGTAAGATTCCAAGTAATAGAAAGTGGACTGTTTCCAACCTAAAAAGCAAAGAGTATAATCTAGAAAATAAATCCTATGAAGGCGTAGCCACATATGTTTTAGATGAAATGAACTATGTAATGAAAGATGTAGTTAATCCTAGAAACTTCGGACTTCGTGAAAATGGAGAAATAGTTTATTTCGATCCATTCTTGATCCCATATCCATCTCAAGGACTAGATACTAATGAAAAACTAATGGCCAGTTTACTATATGGATTTAAAGGTGAAGAAAAATTCAAGAAAGCCATTGATAATGGTAATTACTTTAGATACCGATCTTTTTAATCATAATTTATAAACCCCAAATGGTTAAATAGGTAGTCGCCATAACTACATATTACGCCCACAGAGGCAGAAAGTGATTAAAATGGCTAAGAAAACAGATGTGTCAAGTTTCCTTGACGAAATAGCAAAGATGAACGAAGAAAAAGCGAGTGATGCAACAAAACCTGCATACGTAGAGCGTGATACCTTTAAGGTAGAACACGATGTTCTCTACGAAGGTTTGGTTGAGGGTTATACCCCAGGAATTGAGGGTAATTACACTGTCGAAGGACAGGAAAGAACACTTAACACTGCAGTTCGCCTAATTGGTGCCCGTGCAGTTGGCTCCGATGCTCCAAGCGACCGTAGGTCTACAATGTGGCTAACAGGCTACACTCAAGAGCATTTGGCTACCGCTGTAACTAACGCACAGAACGCTGGAATTGAGTTCCCAATGTCTGCTAGATTCCTACTCCACAAGGTAGAATCTGGTAACGCTGGTAGACACTATAACAGACTATCCATCATCATCGATGGAACTGTTACAGAAGTTCCTGCTGTTCCAGCAGAGCAATTCTCGGAAAACTGAGTTATCTGCAAAGATAATTCTTCGATCTGACGGAAATACCAAAACTCAATTGAGGGGTTTCGACCGGCCTGAGTGCTGGAGTGACAAATCTCTCTTTTGAGCATCCCAAAACGGTTGTTTGCATTTCGCAGATAACCAAATTTAAATCAATTCAGCGTCAGCATTGATCACTAGGGAGTAAATGATTTTAATATATATTTAGTATTATTAAATAGGTAATCACCAGGAAGGATATACATGAATGAGTCGCCAGTTCCCAAAGACCTGACGAATTTTGTTCGTGGTTGTGTGACGGGTAAAGAAGGTTCACTTCCATTTTCTAAACGTTCTGTATCTTTAGAAGAGGCATACTATTCTAAAGTAACTAAACAATATATCGTAGGATCTGGAATTGTAGTAAAACAAGAAGCCACTACCCTATCTCGGAAAGCCAAAGATAAAGTAGCAATTAGATTTACTATTTCAGATGGAAACCACGCTATCGATTGTTTGGCTCATGATGGAAATATAGAATATTTACCTGGGTCCAAATCTCCAGTAGAACTTACTGAAATTATGAAAGTAGTAGATGATTCTATGAAAAATGGAACAAGAGTATCATTTAGTGGAAAGTATCATACTGTAGAAAACAAATTAATTTTTATTATAGATTCTCTGTCCACTATGAAAAATGAAACTTCATCTTTGATGACTGATCATCAACTAAAAACTTTTTTGAGTTTGTGTAAAAAGAATAATCTTACTCCATTAAACATAATGATGAGACATGATACTCTATGGGCAGAACTCCATGCAAAAGATTATTTCAAGAAAGCCATCATGTTATTCTGTTTATCGCCGCACGATAAACTACAAATGATACACATTGGAATAGTAGCCTCAGTAGGAGAAGGTAAAGACCACATGATTGAAAAAGTGGTTCAACCATTAGTAAAATGTGGGATGGCTTCGTCCGGAAAACTTTGCACGATTCCAGGACTGTTTGGAGCCATGAATGGAGATGACATTAATTCGATAGAATTAGGATTGATTCCAAAACACAACCATGAAAGAATTGCAGTATCAGAATTCCAAACATGGAATGAGGATGTATTCGGAGAATTAATGAATACTATGGCTAATGGAAAATTTACTATGCAAAAAGGTCAAGTAGACACTACTCGTGAAGCAGTGACTAATATGTTATTTTTAGGAAATCCTCCAGGGTATTACGATGAAGCAAACCATGACAAAAGAGAAATGTTGGCAGCATTTGGAGAATATACATATCAAATTATTTCTCGACTAACTTTAATATTTACAGAAATGAGTCTGGCAGGGGACGATGCGGAACAAAAAATTAGAAACATTATGTTGATGGGAGCAGAGGGTAAATTTCAACAAGGCAAAGATAAAGAAGATATAGAAATGTGGAGAAATTTCTTCCGTGAATATTTAGCAAAAGTTTCTCAATTGGATCCTAAGTTTGGAAAGTTAGCACCGACTCTAGATTCTACTTTTGATGAAATGAAAAATCGACCCCAATATCAATCAGCATTCTTGTCCCGTGCTAAAAGAGACTATAGAAAATATCAGCAATTTTTAAATTTGATAAAATCATTTGCGAAGTTGGATGGATCAAGTCAAGTAACTTTGAGCCATCTAATGCAAGCCAGACAACTTTTTGAAAAGAGTTTAGTCACTCTGACAGAAGATTTCCCTATCCAAGCAATGGAAGCCGGAATAGATATGGATTTGCTTACGGTATGGGAAATAGCAAAACAAAAAGGAATTTATAATAATCAAAAAGAAATTAGATCTGCCACCGGCATGACAATAGCACAACTAGAAAAATTAATGGATATGGGTGCGATAGATAAAATGTCCAACAATACTTATGCAATCCGTCCCGATTTTGATTGGAGAAAAGGAGGACAAAATTAATGATCAATAGAGAAATGACGTGGTATTATTTAAGAATTTCTTACTTCCCTCAATTTATGGCGGGAGTCATGAGAATTGAATGGCCAGAAAGATTTCAGATATTAAAAGAATTATATGACAATGATCCAGAAGATATTCCTTGGGAAATTAGAAGCGAAGATCCAATGGCAGACATGATGAGGTGGGTAGGTAGCAAAGGAGAATCTGCATATTTTAAATTCTTTGTCAAGGGAACTAAAGTTAATAAAGATGGATCTTTTAAATTGCACCCAAACATCAGTAAGTGTTTAGGAGTATTCGGTATCGGAACAGACGAAAGACTGTAAAATCCGCCAACCAATAATATACAATTATCAGCCTTACGGCAACTGAATTTAATTTAGGTGTCGCAGTGCGGGTTTCAAGACCCGCTAATCACCGCCTTACTTCCTCAGTTTTTTCGGCAACTGTCTGCGACAATATTAGGTAGTGTGAACTCCTATTTAACACTTCTGTAGTAAACAGAGTTTAAGGGGCATAAAATCTTATTTATTTTTTGTTAACGGGTTCCCAAACGGCACAAACCCAGTCAGGTCTAACGGCTGGATTACCAGAAAATCTTCCACATTGGTATTCATTATTAGTAATATACATTACATGATTACAATTACTGCAATTTTTCTCTAAAGTTCCTTTTTGATAGGCTGCTGGTAATGCTTCTGGAATTGGTTTTCCATCCGGATACATAGTAGATCTCTTCATAGATTAATATAGTTCTTTTAACTATATAAACATACTTGATTTAAAGTGAATGGTTAAGTAGTTGGTAGTATCTAATATATAGTATCTATTGGTGTGTGAAAAAATGGTTAGACCACAAGGAATGACGGCCGCTTTGGAAAATCGGGTGATGCTAGCCATTGACCGAATGCTAACTTTAAATGAAGGTATTTATCAGGCGGCTCGTGCAGCCGGAACTACTCGTGCCAGTATTTTCAAATGGTTGACGGCTAATAAAATTACTTGGTCTAGATCTGGTAAATCTGGTAAAATTATTATTGAACCTCCGATGTCGGCTCGAATTAATTCTTTTCTTAGTTCTATGGGAGATGGAAAATCGGCTTCAAAATCTGCTAAAGAGGCAGGAACTACGGTGCGAACTATGAGCCGTCAAACTTTAGATGATGGTTCCGGAACACAAGTATCAATTATTTCTAAAGTGGGTAATCGCTGGGAATCTAATTTCTTACCTGTATTCCGTCATAATTTAGTAGTCTATGGAAAATTGATAGGCTTAGACGATAAACTTCAAGGAAAGAAGGGCGGTAATGTCGGTCCACTTAAACGTGGATCCAAAGGACGAGCCGACCCTAATTATGCGGATATCTGGTGGCAATTTGATTTAGACGGATTTTATAGCACTTTCAATGCAGTAGAAACTGCTCAATTTTACAAGCCTATGCTCGTGGCTTTCTTAAAAGGAAAGTTTGAAACTTTTGATGTCAAAGATCCATTGCTAGGATCTAAGTTTATGCAAAATTCTAAGGTGGCTTATCACGCTACTCAAAATAATAGATTAAATAATTCTATGAATTTAATAAATGTTTCTAAATTAGAACAGTTACTGCAAAGATATAATCTTAGATTTGCGGAAAAAATAAATATTGGCGTTGATTCTAATCGTTTGGATGCTAGCAGCACAACTCCAGAATTTATGTCTAAAACGGCGGCATTTGTGCAAACTCCAATTACCATTGATGGAGTATTTCAAACCTTTTTCTTGACTCAGAATGATCTGAAAATATTCCCACCTAAAGGTATGAAAATACCGTTTAGATATACTATTACATAATTAATCATTAATTAATGAAAATAGATACAGTAAGAAGTATTAAGTAGGTAGTTAATATAACTATTCACATGACTGAGAGATCTGTAAAAACTACTTTGGCAGGTTTAACCGCTGTGGGTTCATTTTTAGCCTCACAATTGACCTCCTATACTGACGAATTAATTGTGGTAGCCGGTGCGGCTGCTGTGACCTTTTTGGGTCTTTGGTGGTCCGAGAACAAAGATATGGTTGCTGATGAAATAGAAGATGCTATTGAAGATGCGACTGGTGTGGAAGTAGAAGTTGATAATGCTTTAGAAAAGGTTGCCGATTCGATCTCCGAAATAGTCGAAGAAACTTTAGATGCAGTTGATCAAGGTGATGGAGAAGTTCTTCTATCAGACGCATTAGAAGAGGCTATCGAAGAAGAAGTTCAAGAAGAAACTGGCTTAGAAATAGACATAAATTTGCTGACCTTAGCAGAACTAAAAGATCTTTGTCGAGCACAAGGATTAAAGGTTTCTGGTAAGAAAGCAGAATTAGTTGCTAGACTTCAAGAGGCTTTGTCCCGTGAAGAAGAATAAATCAATTCAATTTTACTCTAAAATTGGACTCTACGATTTAGTTAAATAGGTGATAACCATAGTTTAGAGTAATGTCTATTGGTTCTAGTGATAACGTTATTAATCGCAAACCACAAGTAATTGACTATGAACCTTATTATCAATCACTAAAAGAAGATACTGATGAACTTTATGAATTAGTAAATGTTTGTCGCTCTCAGGGACATGATCCAGAATTAGTTTGTGAAATTCCACAAGCCAACGATTTAGCAGACCGAACCCAACAGTTATTAGAATTTTTACACACTAGAAATACGGCTCAACACATTCGTGAATTGACTGTGCATCATAAAGGTAATAGAGAATTAGTGGCTTTAGATATTGCTCGTATTGTGGCAGCAGAAACTTATCTTTATGGAGAGTCAACAAAATGTTCTGCTTGTGATGGCTCCGGAACTATGAAAGTTGGATATCGCAAAAAAGATTGTAAAGATTGTTCTGGAGCGGGACTCCTGATCAACTACAAAAATAAAATTAAAGAAAACTCCTGGCAAGAAACATTAAAAGAATTCGAAGAAATTCCTCCAACTTATCGTAACCAGATTGCCAAAACTAGAATGGCATTATGTATTTATCATGGAGTTTGTGCAGGACTAGCAGTGCTTACCGAAGGTATTTTGGTGGCTCCGTTAGAAGGAGTAGTAAACTGTAGAATTATTTCTAATGATGATGGATCCCGATCGCTAGCAATTAATTATGCGGGTCCGATTAGATCTGCAGGAGGAACGGGGCAAGCCCTATCAGTTTTAATTGGAGATATTCTGCGGCGTGATTTTGGATTAGTGCCTCCACAAATAACTTGGAATGAAGTAGAAAGATATAAAGAAGAAGTATCAAAATATTCAAGAGGACTACAATATCGACCTTCTAATCCGCAATTAGAAGTGATTGCTCAAAATTGTCCCGTTTATATTGATGGAGAAGGTGTCGGAGATGAAGTATCCGGACAAAGAGATTTACCTAGAGTGCCTACTAATAAAGTTAGAGAAGGAATGTTATTAGTTATGTGTGAAGGGCTGGTGCTAAAAGCACCCAAGATTCTAAAATATACCGATGAATTAGGATTCAAAGAATGGGAATGGTTGAGAGATTTCGTTTCTGGAAACAGTGACGATGATGAAAAGATTACGGAACTAAAACCCATCAAAAAGTTTTTGGCTGACATGGTGGCGGGAAGACCAATCTTTTCTCAACCTATGCGACCCGGAGGATTTAGATTAAGATATGGTCGAAGTCGATTAGCGGGACTAGCGACAACGGCAGTGCATCCGGCTACAATGAAAGTAGTAAATGGATTTTTTATTACGGGAACTCAATTAAAATATGAACGGCCAGGTAAAGGAACGGTAGTAACTCCTTGTTCTTCTATCGAAGGTCCGTATGTAGAATTTCAAGACGGGTCTGCCAAAAGGATTCAAGACCCTGAGATGCTACCGGAGGGATTAGCGACTGATCCAGAGTGGCCGATAAAAAAGATTTGGGATCTGGGAGAGTTATTAGTGCCGGTCGGAGAATTCTTAGAAAATAATCATGTCTTGCCTCCAAGTCCATACGTGACCGAATGGCATACTCAGTTAGGTGGAGTCGAAGAACTGGCTTCGGTCGAAGCCGCTTTTGAGGAAGTAAGGAATAGTAAAATCCCCGGTTCCGGGTTGCCGTTACATCCGAGTCTATTGGGATTCTACTCGGAATGCTCCGGAGAGGAATTAGAGAACTTAAAAAAGATTACTAGGGTAGACTGTTCTGGAGAATTTCCGGACTTAGTTAGAGTAATTGATGAAGACCCAAAGGCTACATCAGCCGGAATGGAACTAGTATATCGCTTAGGATTTGATGTAGATTCGGCCGGAGTATTAACTTGCTTGAAGGGTTCTTTTTGGGGTTGGTTAGTCCAAAATGGGGTGGAGGTAGTCAACGTTTCAGAGGATGGCTGGAAGTGGCTGGAAAGCACCATAAACGGGCGGTTTCTAGTGAAGCCCAACTTGACACTTCGTATCGGTGCTAGAATGGGTAAACCGGAAGGTTCTAAACCTCGTGAAATGAAACCGGCTTTGCATAGTTTATTTCCAGTAGGACACCAGGTTGGAAATAAAAGATTGCTGCGAGATGCGGCTCAAAAAAGAGTGGAAGTGCAATTAGGTTCTCGAATAATTCCAGGCACGGGACAGACCACTTGGAAAAAGTTTATTAGAAGATTATCAGATCCTACGGATCCAGATTCAGAGGTGCTGGTTATTCCTACCGAGTTCAAAGAAGTAGATGAAATGGATGTAGATTACAATAAACTTTGGGAGGAATCTTTAATAAAAGCCGAAGTAACTGGTTCGCCTAACGTGAAAGGAATTAAGGGAATGAGTAGTATAGAAAGAGTTCCCGAAGATATGCTAAAAGGAGTGCTGCGATATAAACACGGTGTCTCCACTTTTAGAGATGGGACTCTCCGATATGATATGGTAGATATTACTATGACCCATTTCAAACCTCGTGAAATTGGCTTGACCGTAGAAAAAGCCATCGAACTTGGATATGATACTGATTGGATGGGGGACCCTTTGATTTCTCCAGAACAAATTCTTGAATTGCGTGTGCAAGATGTAGTTTTGCCTTTGAATTGTGCCGAGAACTTACTGGCGGCTACACAATATTTAGATGAATTGCTAGAAAAGTTATATGATCAAGATCCATTTTATAATTGTAAAAACATTTCTGATTTAATCGGTCATCTAGGAATGGGAATTGCCCCTCACACTAGCGGTTCAATCGTATGCCGCATTATTGGATTTGCGGCGGTAAAAGGTCATTATGGCCATCCGTTTTTCCATGCGGCTAAGAGAAGAAATTGTGATGGAGATATCGATGCTTTCTTGTTATTGTTAGATGGGTTGCTGAATTTTAGTAAATCATTTTTGCCTTCTACTCGAGGAGGACAAATGGATGCTCCCTTAATTTTGACGATGAAGATTAATCCTTCGGAAATTGATAAAGAGGCTTTGAATATAGAAACCGTAACTCAATATCCAGTATCTTTTTATGAAGCCACCCAAGATTTTCCTCCGGCCAAAGATGCCGTAAAATTTGGAGTCGAAATTGTAGAAAGTAGATTAGGAAGTCCAGCCGAGTTATCTGGATTTGGGTTTACTCATGATTCCGATGATTGTGCGGGCGGTCCCGCCGATAATCCATATACGGAATTAGAATCTATGAAGCAAAAAACTATGGCTCAATTTGCACTAGGAGAATTACTATATTCAGTTGATAATCAAGTGCAAGCCAGTAAATTAATAGATAGACATTTGATTCGAGATATGAGAGGAAATTTGCGAGCCTTCGGACAGCAATCCGTAAGATGTCCTCGATGTGGGGCTAAATATCGCCGACCTCCTATTTCGGGTAAATGTCGCACGGTTCTATCAGAAAAATCTCATGATGAGTCAATGACGGGGGAAGATGAAGTAGTTATTTGTGATGGAAATCTAATTTTGACTGTAAGTCAAGGTTCAGTTAAGAAATATAATGGATTAATGACTGAATTAGTAGATCGCTATGGTTGTGATGAATACATTGAACAGTTGCACGATTTCGTTTCGTTGTGGGTATCACAAACTTTTGATGATCAAGATGAATTAAAACAAACAAAATTATTTTAAAATTTTTAATATGAATAAGGTTAACTTATTGATATCCAAGATCTAAATTTTTATTTGGTGAATCTTTTTTGGATATTTTTATATCGGTTTCTTCTTTACCTGGCTCTAATTCTAAATTTAACTTTACTAAACTTTTAAGAACAACTTTTATTTCCTCAATTTCTTGGTGCAAAGAGTCCATAGTTTCATGTAAGTCATCTATTTTATGACCTAATCTAGTCACCGTCATACGAGTTTTAGGAACTGCGGCGGGTAAACTATTCGGATCCATACTTTATTCTTCTTTTGTAACTACTTAATGATTAGTTACTTACGGGTTTTATATAATTAAATGTAATTAAATTTAATTACATCCATTCTAATTTTTGATTAGGATCTCTAATTTCTAACATTCCGGAATCGGCATCGATCTCATAATAATTATCTAAATTTTTAAACTGTCCATAAAATCCTAAGTTATTAGTATAAGGTTGATATTTATCAGTTATTTCTGTTATATGAGTAGGTCCACTTATTTCGTGGTCGATCCAAATACAATCCCAACTGCTTCCTTCCGGAATTTCCCAAGTATCCGCATCGGCATGAATTAAAGTAAATCTTTCGTCTTTAGCACAGTGATCCCAAACCATATCGATAACATCTTGATTTTTTTCAATAATGGTGACTGATTTTACTCCCGGAGCCTTGATCAACCATTCATTTACAAAACCTATTCCTAATCCAGTTACTAATATATCTCCAGTAGCATGACCCCACAACCATTGGTGTTCTTCAAATTCCGTAAAACTGTCTTGCATAATAGTTATCCAATGATTATTTCTTACAAGAGTGGTATATTTTTTCAAATGTGGGGATTCTTTTCTAGCCCTAACATATCTTTCAAAGTAAGGATGCCAATCTGATTCGTTTGCTGGAGTATAATGGATAATAGAATGTTCACCGACTTGACTTTCCGGAATTTCTACAGTCCAAGTAGATCTTTTATCATATGTTTGCGACCAACCCATGTTTTCTTCTACAAACCAACTCATAATATTCACTCCCTTTATTTCAAACCCAATTTATAGCAACATTTACTGCCTCAGTTGAACTTCCATTTGCATTAGAGGCTGTAACGGCAACTTCAATATTTAGACTATCTCCTGCAAGGATTGTTCCTCCCCGACCTAAAGACCATTTCACTACTTCTAATACTCCTTCTCCGGGATTATTAGCAAAATCGGCTTGTTGTGTTGTGGCTCCCGTTCCTTGAGTAATAGCAGTTGCTCCGCCTGAGAATGATTGAGAAATTATGGTAACATCCCAACTCCATGAAGTGGCAGCAGATGCCCCTCCGGCTCCAGGATCCTCAGCATAAGCACCAAAATTTAAAAAATCTTCCCAACCCCCTCCATAAAATGCATAATTATTCATATAATCAGCAGCATCAACATCATATGTAACTAAGTTTATAAGATTTTGCATCCCAATTCCAAAAGTTGTTCTTTGGGGATTTGGTGGAACGGAAAATCCGTTATCACCACCATAGTTATTACCGATACCATATACTCCAGTTCCGGTGACTGGGTCTGATACTCCATAACTACCTCCCCATAAAGGGCCTGTTTCTGAAGCCATCTCTACTAAATCTTGAAATCTGGTAGGATTGGCCGAATTGTAACCCGCTAAATTAGAGTAAATTACTGGTTTTATTGGTGGACCACCACCGCCTCCGGCGGCTACACCTTCCGTTACTCCTAAAGGCATCGGTCCTAAACTATATGTTCCCATTTAGTAGCCCTCCTTCATTGATCAGTTCCAATTGCTACCCAATTGGTGGATGCCGCAGTTCCAATAATTGTGATAGCGGCTCCGGCTTTAGGAGTCCAAGTAATAGTGTTAGCATATACTGAAGCAGAGCCATCATACCAAGTTATAAAATCTCCGGCGGCCGCATTGATAACCATACCAAGATTGGTTGTGGTGGATGCCGGTGCATAAACAATTGTAAAATGATCTCCGGCTGAGAAACTGGAAGGCAGATTAAAAGTATGCCCACCAGCATCCGTTTTAATTAAATATTCTCCCGCATGAGCGGCTATAGTAAGATTAGTAGTCGTAGGGCTAGAATAAATTGTTACTGG
>DADI01000077.1 GCA_002494975.1 Euryarchaeota archaeon UBA556 | reverse complement strand
TTCAGTGGGTTGGAGTTGTAATGCCCATCTAGCCAGTGTTGGAGAGATTCGTTCTAAGCCTTTATTCCAATTAGATAGATCATCTCCTTTAGATAATGGTACTGATATGTCTCGTTTGAATTGTAGAGATCCAGATGCAGTCGTTAAAATGTCTGAATTATTAGAGAATGTAAGACGTGATCTTGACTCTATAGGTTCATCTGTAGAGTTATTGATTGAGGGATTACCTATTGGAGTTGGAGAACCATGGTTCGATGGTATTGAGCCAGCATTAGCTAGAGGTATGATGGCCATACCTGGCGCCAGAGCTATTGAGTTTTCTCATGGATTTGAGACCTCTAAAATGAGAGGTTCTGAGAATAATGATGCATGGGTACTAGAAGATGATGAGTTTTCTTTAGCAGGTTCTAAATCTGGAAATGCTGATGGTTCATTAGGTGGACGTTCAACTAGTGCTGCAGTCAGAGTTGTTGTTCACTTCAAACCACCGAGTAGCCTTGCTAGAGAACAATCTACGCTACATCTACCAAGTGGTGAACAGAGACCACTTCGGGTTCTTGGTCGTCATGATCCTGTTTTAGGACCAAGAGCTGTGCCTGTAGTCGAATCTGTAGCGATATTAGTTATGGCGGACTTAGGACTTATTGGTGGATATATCGAGTAGATTTTTTATTTACTACCATTTTCTCTCATTTGAGCTAACCTTACTGGTAGATTCACTGCAAATGCAGATGCAACAATCATAAAAACAACTGCAGTTCCTAAAGCTACACCATAAACTGAAGTTAATTCTACACTTTCTGCTAATCTATCTGCAGCAGCATCACTGCCTAGTAATCCAACTATTGATGGAATAATTAGATTAATCATTAATGTGATCAAAGCAACTAATCCCGCTACTATTGGAGTAATTAATAATGATCTGTAATATTGAGATGTTATTTTCTTGACATTCATGACATAAACTTCGCCTGTTCTAATAGACTTGTCTAGCATAGAGAAACGTATGATTCCACTAGTTAGTTCAATGTACATAACAAGGAAAATTGCATAAGATATTAAGAGTAATTTTTGTGAAATCTCACCATCTGGTAACAGGTCAATCCCGAATTCAACTTTACTTCCCGCGAATCGAATTGTAACTAATATTAGAACTACATAAGATATCAATATTGCACGTTGATCTCTTTGAAAGACCCCATACATTCCCCCAATGAATCCTATTCCTATTAGTAAGAGGTGTATTGCTACTCCCATGAGGGGTATTTCCATGAGGTCACTTAGCCAGAACCATGCTGTACCAGAAACTGGTGTAACTGTAAATGTAACAATACATAACAATGTTAGAATAATTGCTGCTGACATTTGTAGAGTTTGAACTACTCTATCGGGAGGTAGGAATTTAGTTCTAGTTACAATTGGTCCTCCAAAGAATGACTCAATAACTGAAGGTACATGCACTTCTGGAATTGCATCTTTAGGAATTTCACTACTACCTTTCATCTTTCCTGCAGCTTTTTTTCTGCTAGGTGCTGATGACCTGATAGTTTTTCCATCATACAAATGAGCAGTATCTGATTTTTGTTCTACCAATTAACCAACTCCTCAAAATCCTCTCGCCCCAGACAAAGCTGTATTTAGTAGCATATCTGGTTCCCAATCCATTACATTAGCTCCTAGTCCTCTTAACTCGCTCATTAGGATATCCCTTTCTGTTTTGAGTAATTCGTAACCAGTCCTATCTAATCTTCTTGCATCAAATTCGAATTGTAAACTACTTGGCGATAATATAGTGACATCAAAGTTTCTTGACCTTAGGTCTCTAACCGCTTCAATTATTGTTGGATCATCTTCTAATGGGCTCAGAATAATAATCGGGCTACCTCTATTTATGTGCGGCATAATTCTATTTGTGACGACTTTAAGTGGAGTATTTCCTTTAGCCATTGCCCCCGCTAGTTTTGTTAAAATAACATATAATTGCTTTTTACCAGTATCTCTGTCAACTGAAACAATTTCATCGCCGTAAACAACTAATCCTACTGAATCTCTTCTTGAGAGGAAATATTGTGCAAGACTTGCTGCTGCTCTTGTACTGTAAACTAATGAATTCCGACTTACTGGGCCTGTTTCAGAAACTGATCTACTATCTACTAATAATATGATGTCGCTAACCGCATCTCTTTCAAACTCGTTTACCATTAATTTCCCACCAGAACGGGCTGTAGCTTTCCAGTTGACTTTCTTCATAGCATCTCCTGGTACATATTCTCTAAGGTTATAGAAATTTGAACCTTCTCCAGGGTTTCTAATATTTACTGCACCAGTAAATATTTTTGGTACCCGACTTTTAATCAGTGCATCTTTAATATCTTCCATTTTTGGAAATACAAGAAAATCATCATACAAGTGTATTTCTCTTTCATTATGGAACAGTCCAAATGTATCTTGTATCCTGATACATACAGGACCTATAGTATAAAATCCTCTTAATGGGGCTTCAATAGTATATGCAATTTCTGTTTCTCTTTGAGGTCCTAATTCCATTAAAACATAGTTTGCTCCTTTCTTTATTCTCATTACTTCAGGTACACGATCTCTAACTTCCAGAACCTTGGAGAGGTTTGATTTATTCTGGATTCTAATAGATACATCGACTTCACCGTCTTCGAAGACACGTGCTGAAGAAAGTCTCCTTAATGCTACGAGATTTTGTAGTGCTACACCACCTGAGTCCACTTCTTCATCCATTCTTCTACCGGATGATGAGACATCAGCATTTGTAGTTCTGAATGCTGCCCATGTAAGGAAGGAAAGAAGAACTACAGCTACTGTTACTAACTGCTGGTTGCGTAAAACTAGGCCGAGAAGATACAAAGCTATCGCTAAAGAAGCGAACATCGCCGATTTTCTACTCCATGCCATAAGCAAACCTCCTTAGATCTGTATTCTATTCAAACCGTTGGAACAGGGACTTGCCTGAGGATATCTGCAACAACTTGATCAGTCTCAAGACCTTTTATTTGATGTTCTGGTTTCAAAATTAGTCTGTGTGAAACTGCTAATGTAGCTACAGCTTTCACATCGTCGGGTGTGACGAAATCTCTTCCGCGCATAGCAGCTGCAGCACGACTTGTCTTCAGTAATGCTTGAGAACCACGAGGTGAAGAACCAACTAATACACGCGGGTCTTCTCTAGTTCTAGATACAATTTCTACCATGTACATTCTTACTGCCGGGTCTACGTAAACATCCTCAATTGCTTGTTGCATAGCAACAACTCTAGCGGGGTCGGTAATTACGTCAACTTCAACTGCGTCTTTCTTTCTTTCAATTCTTCTTCTTAGAATCTCATCTTCATCCGCTCTGTCAGGATATCCTACAGACATCTTGAACATGAAACGGTCTAATTGAGCCTCAGGTAGAGGATAAGTTCCTTCTTGTTCTACTGGATTCTGTGTAGCCATTGTCAAGAATGGTGATGGTAATTTGTGAGTAATTACACCAATAGTTACTTGCTTTTCTTGCATCGCTTCCAGTAAAGCAGCCTGTGTCTTTGGAGGTGCTCTATTTATTTCGTCTGACAGAAGTAGGTTACAGAAGATAGGTCCTGGTTTGAAACTAAATTCTCCTTTCTTTGCATCATAGATATTTGTTCCAGTGATATCTGCTGGAAGCAAATCAGGCGTAAACTGTACACGCTTGAAATCACATCCTAATGCGTCTGCGAAAGTGTTGGTCATCAGTGTTTTTGCAAGTCCCGGATAATCTTCGAATAGAAGATTACCGTTAGATAAAATGTTAACCATAACATTGTCAATTACATGGGCCTTTCCAATGATAACTTTCTGAACCTCTAGGCTAATCGCTTCTGCGATCGCCCCTACAGCTTCGAGTTTGTCACTCATTTTCTTAGTTCCACGAACGGTTTCGGCTTTCTTTGCATATCCCTGACTGACCGCGTCTGCTTGCGGTGCTGCTGGTTTTTCTGCTGGTGGTGTTGCGTTCATTTTTCATCTCTCCAATTTTCTAANNTCTTACCCCATTTCCTAATTGCTACCATAAGTTGCCTTAGTTCTTGGGGTGAGTATGTACGTGTTTGGCTGTAGGCTAGTTCGACTAGCCTAGGGTCGCCTATCATTGCTTGGACTTCTGCTGGTGGTTTTGAAGCCATTTGGTCACGGGTCAGGTCATGATGTACTCTAACCTTAGTAAATAATGCCTGCTTGACTCTTAATTTGTATGTGCTTGAATCTAACTTATTTGGCCTTTGATTAAATCTAGTCAAATCAAATACGTGTCTCCAATTTTCTTTCTCTGGTATAACCATCATTGAAACTAGTAGTAGTAAACCTACATTGAGAACTACTAGCCATTTAAGGAATGTATTGGATGTAAGCAATACAACTGTGGACATGGCAGCTACGAATGGCGCAGAAATAGTGCCCGTTACGTGCCTGCTTTCATCGAAAACAATTTGGAAATTGCTAGTGTCTTGTCTAATTTGGCTAGAAAGTTGAGTATTATCAAATTCCATCATTGAATGTATTAGCATCTGGAAATATACGCTATTGCCATTCCAGTCATTGTTATCATTAATTTCATTCATCCAACATTTTGATTCTACAATTCCTTCACAAGAACTTCTCATCCCAGTTTCTGCAGCAGTAGATATATCCCATAGTCTATTTGAAAATGCTTCGTCATCAGAAACGAACACAATACTGCCTGTGACTCTTATTTCCTCTAAGTCATTCAATCCACCCTTTCCTGTCACCTTGTCGTAGACTGGGACATTAGGGTAATCTACACGTATCATTAACGACAAATCTCCAGGTGCGGGATTTTCAGCATTACTAGAATCTCCATCTCCTACGATATCTATGAATGCAGATGAGGATGCTGATGCGAGAACACTGACTTGTCTCTGGCTATTTGGATTCTGTTGTGGTAAATCTTCTGATGTCGGTTCAAACCTTATTCCAGTAGGGGAACGGAACATGACTGGAATTCTACATGACCTAGGGTCATTATTTGAGATTTGAAATTCTGAACAACCTTTCCTGGCAGCACCTGCTTCCATTTCATTGACGTCGTTTTCGACACTTGCAACGCTCCAAACATTCTGCCATACAGGTAGTGCTGTTGAACCATCTTCATTATATTCTAACCAATGCTGATTTTGATCTAATAATGGTGAATCAAAATATGATATCCCGAATTTTGAAGCCAGCCTATTTGCATTAGTATTATCTGCTGCAACTATCACCTTCCCACCTTTCTCAGTTACAAAATCATAGATTGCATCTGCTGCAGTTTCGTCTATTGGTTTCTCGGGAGAAACAATAACTAACATTGTTCGATGAGGATCTTTCCAATCATTGACTAGCATTGGAGTTGACATTGTGTTTGCAATGAAGTAACTATCAGGTAGTCCCGTTGGATCTGACATGTCAGCTCTCATCTCACTAAGTTGTGCTAAATCATCCGATTCATAGGCTGAATATGAGGTGTCTTTTCCAATAACCATAATCATTGGTGCGAGTAAAAGAAGTACAACAGTTACAGCGATAGAGCCTATCACCACTTTATTGAAATCAAGATTATTTTCTTTTTCTTCAGACACAATTAATCAATCCATTTTATTTGATATAGAACATAGCAAACGCTGACAGTAACTCAACCCACTGATGAATGACAGTTATATGTTGCTGCCGTTAGTTCAGGTCAATAACTCGTTTGTATTATCTAAAGTGTATTTTTAGCACTGCTCCCGCAACTCTTTTTTTAGATTAATTATATCTTTTTTTACTATTTATTTCAGCATAAAATAGAGCCATGATTGAAGATAGTAGAATCGCACCTATTCCTGAAGCCGGAAGACTAGAATCTACTACTTCTGAAACACTGTTTTCATCATCATCATTTTGATTGTCTACTGGTTTAGCAAGTGGGGGTTCTACTGTAATCGAAGTTTCATCTTCTGATATTTTTGAATTCCCAGCATTCATTGCTCCGTTAGAAAATATTGTAATCTCTAATTTACAATTTTTCCTTGGGTGACTATCCGATGCAGTTATTTTCAAGTCAGCATTTGTTGATTGACCCGTCTCAAGATCTGTTACAAGTAACTTGTCCAATCCATTATCTAATGTCATTAATGGACAATTATCTGACAAATCAATTTCACCAACTTTATCTTTTATGTTCCCATTATTGGTAACAGTAACTCTTAGAATCATATCAGTTCCTGCGTTCATTGCCCCTGCAGGATCTGCTATGTCTACTGTGATAGAATGTATTGTTGGAATTTCAATATCTGCCACTGCCTCTTGATTTTCAGGAATAATTACTGCAATCCCTGCTCTCGATACTAAAGTCGCTGTAATTTTCATTTCACCCTTAGACATAGCTGCAAAATTGAAAACATCTATATCTTCTATGATAAGGTTGAATGTTTCATTGTCTCCTGCCTGTATTTTTTCTGATTCTGGACCATCAGCAAGTCCTTCAAAAGGCAACTCATATTCAAAACTGATTTCAACTTCAAACATTTGAGTATTATGGACATAGAATTGTATCACTCGTTCTCCATTTTCATTTAGAACAAATGCTTTCCCCTCATCGTCTGCAATATATTTTATCCCCAACTCCCAATTTCCTAACTCTGGTTCCTGTGCATAGGTAAGCATGGCAGAATTGGAAAATAAAAACGTAAATACAACAAAATAAACAAATTTCTTCATCTTACTCACCTAATAGGCCCTTACAGGCTCTCTTTGTTAATACCTTCACCATTTTTCTTCTATAAGATGGGGTATACCATGTATTTTGCACTGGTTTCACCGCTTTTCTGATTTGTTCAGATAGAATTTTGATACTCTCATTTCCATTCCAGTCTTTTACTAGTTCAGAAGAGATATCCTCATGGTATCCAGGTATTGATTCTAGACCAGTGGTTGCTACTCTTAATTGCTTGAGCTTTTCACCTTCTTTTTTCCAAAGAACTGCAACGCCTGCTTCTGGGAAATCCCAAGATTCTCGTTGCCTTAATTTTTGATAATCTCCTTCCCATTGCAGAGTTTCTTTTGGTATGGTTATATGAGTTAGTAATTCTCCAGGTAATAATTTATTCTTCTTCATTCCATCTAATTCAAAGAAGTCGTTCAATAACATCTCTCTCTTCCCTGATATAGATATCAAGTGTACTCTGGCTCCCATGCACATTAATACCGGCGCCAAATCTGCTTGATACGTAGCCACACATAATGTATTTTGATTGGGTATAACTCTACAATCTGCTCCTGTTCCACAATCGCATTTATGGCACCATTCTATTGATTCTCTCCAATCTTCTGTTTGATTATACCAGTAACAGCGAGTATCTAAACAAATATTTCCACCTACTGTTCCTGAACGTCTAATCATGATACTAGCTATTGAATTAGCAGATTTTGCTAGGACAGGATGAGTTAATTCTGAATCAGCTAAATCTTGTAATCTCACCATTGCTCCAATATGTGTTTTGGATAGTTCAGTTAATTGCGAAATTTTAGCCAATGAAATTACATTTTTCTTTGAATTTAGATGCCATTTATAGTTCGGAAGCAAATCAGTACCTCCTGCAACCCAATCAAATTCTTCTTCTTTAGAGTGCATCTGTTTAGCAATTTCTATTGCTTCATCTATACTAGTTGGCATGTGCAACTTAAATGGAGGCATTTTCATTTTATTCACCTCTTTTCCTTCTTTCAGTGTGTAACCATGCACTTCCTGCTAAACGAGGTTTTTCCAGATATTCTTTTGATGGAATTACAGTGACTCTCCAAGATTCATCAACCTCATCCGGAGGGATTGTGGGATCCATTCCAAATAACGCGCCGTTATGGTAAGGTTTGATATCGGATTTCAGTCTCCTTTCTCTGTCTCTTATAGAATGCTGGTCTGCTCTTTTCTCTAGGATCTCTTGTAATTCTGAAATTTCTAAACGAGGTGACGGTAAATCAGTAGGGTCATCGATTTTCAATTCTCTACATTTTTTCTCAATGTCTTTGTATAGCCTATCGGGAGTTATAGGTAGTTCATTACTTCTGACGCCTATGGCGTCATAAACTGCATTACAAACTGCTGGTAAGATTGGTAAAAGTGGCCCCTCACCGGCTTCCTTGGCTCCAAAAGGCCCTTCTGGATCATTTGATTCCACAATTATTGGCGTCACTTCTGGCATTTCATGTATGCTTGGAATCTTATAATCTAGAAGATCAGTATTCATTAAATTTCCAGTTCTGCCATATCGCATTTCTTCAGATAGAACCTGACCCATACCCATATGGCAAGAACCAATTATTTGCCCCTTAACTGCGAGTGGATTCAATGCTTTACCACAATCATGTGCTGCCCACACTTTCTCAACTTTTGTTTGCCCAGTCTCTACATCAACTTTCACTTCTGCAACATATGCAGAGAATGAATAAGCGGGTGCTAAACCTGCTGCTGCACCCTTATGCGCCCGTCCCATTGGTGGGGTCCTATACGCTCCCGATGCGACTAATGCTCCTCTCTCTTCTTGTGCTTTATGCAATGCTTCGAGGTATGATACTCCTACCGCTGGGTCATCCTTTCTGAAAATTCTTCTATCGCCGATTACTAATTTTTCTACTGGTGCATCTGTAATTTCCGAAGTCGCATTCAGTAAATCTTCTCTGATTTTCATTGCTGCTGATATTGCTGCATTGGCATTCATGAAAGTAACTCTAGAAGAATATGAACCTAGATCTACGGGGGATGTATCGGTCTCTCTAGATTTTATTCTAATCATATCAAGAGGTAATCCAAGTACTTCTGCAACAGACTGAGCTACTACAGTATCTGACCCTTGTCCAATATCTGCAGCACCTGTATGGACGGTTACTCCTCCATCCATATCAATTTTCAGATGTACAGTTGCGTGAGGGAATTTATTTGGGTCCCAATGTATAGGCAATCCACTTCCCGAAATAAAGAAACCACATCCTATACCTATTCCATGACCTAATGGCATTTTTCTAAATTTATCCTTCCATCCTGACTCTTTCATTACTCGTTCTAAACATTCTCTCATACCGATGCTTGTTACTCTAAAACCAGTTATCGTAGCAGAATTTGGTGGGAGCAGGTTTGCCAGTCTAAATGAAATCGGATCTACTTGTAGTTTTTCAGACAGGTCGTCTATTCCAACCTCAACTGCACACCTAGAGTTTACAGCTCCATGGCCTCTCATTGCTCCACTTGCCGGTTTGTTAGTCCAAACTCTCGCTCCTGTGTAATGGAATGCTCCTATTTCATAAGGTGCAGTGTGCAGTACTCCATTGTAGTAAGTGGTGACATGACCAAAAGAGGCAAATGCTCCTCCATCAATAAGGGCGTCAGTCTCAATGCCGCAGAGTCTTCCTTGTTTATCGGCATGCAGATTCATTTCGATATGAGATGGGTGTCTTCCACGATTTATCCAATATACTTCTTCTCGATCAAATGTAATTCGTACCGGCCTACCTGACTTTCTAGCTAATATTGAAGCACACATTTCATGTGGGAATGGGTCAGATTTTCCTCCGAACCCCCCTCCTACAAATGTTCTATGTACATTTATCTGATGCATTGGTATCTCTAGTACATCTGCTAATGCTCTGTGTACATAGTGAGGTACTTGTTGCGGCGTGTATAGTGTCAATCTACCAGACGGGTCCCAATCAGCAACTACTGCATGTGGTTCAGTAGCAGCATGATTTACTCCATT
>DADI01000017.1:4491-7654 GCA_002494975.1 Euryarchaeota archaeon UBA556 | reverse complement strand
GGGGATGGCATCAATGGCCTTTGGGGGAGAAGGAATATACCAAACAACCGTTTCAGGAACTGGAACCTTAGTATACTATTCTGATGGCCCAATTCAAGAGATTAATTTACAAAACAGTACATTAACAGTTGATGGAAATTTCGCAGTTGCCAGAGATTCATCTCTAAATTATGAGACAAGAATGCTAGGGAAAGGTACTATGTCAAAAATAGCAGGTGGAGAAGGGTTCGTGAACATTATTTCTGGTACTGGCAAAGTATATTTGTCACCTGTACCAAGTCGCTTCAATAATCTTGCATCTAGAGTTATTAAAGATACAGTAGGAGGAATTGTTCCATTCCTCAATAGAGGAAATTAACTATTCAGAACGGATCTAAGTCTTCTGAACTTTTGAGAAGAACTACTCTGGCTCCTGGACCTAGCCTTACCTGTTTTTGACCTGCGA
Source organism: Euryarchaeota archaeon UBA556 (assembly GCA_002494975.1). Taxonomy (GTDB): domain Archaea; phylum Thermoplasmatota; class Poseidoniia; order Poseidoniales; family Thalassarchaeaceae; genus MGIIb-O2. Next base: position 7,209 of record DADI01000017.1, on the reverse strand, counting down.
ATTCACCTATCTCGCCATTGAGGATAGCGATTTCATCACCTCTGGATAGACCTGCAGCAATAACTGGAATGAATTGTTTAAACGCAACAATACCCACTGAACCACTGCTATCTACTAGAGTAATTGACCAACGTGCAACACCTTTACCATCAGGAAATGCATTGATTGACCAAATTCTGCCAATTACATTAACTCGAGTCTCAATATCAATCATCGGTGCTCTCTCTTCGGAGTCAGCAATAGAGATAATTGATTTAGAATCTAAATCAATAACTAGCTCACTTCGCCAGATAGAGGTTAATGCATTTTCTATTCTAATGGTACTCTGATTTTCTATCGAACGAGATACATTCTTAGGTCCACCAAAACGATGAACTTTTACTTTGGCTCTCTCATAACCATCGATTAATTTGAAAGATAAATCAACTGTGCCATCAGGATTAAGATTAGGGCCATCTAACTCTCTAACCTCTCCGATAACGGTATGACGAGTTTTGATGTCATCCATCAAAGTAATCGGCCAAGCATGTGAAAATTTCTCTAATCTATTTTCAGAGGGAAGAACTAACTCATAATCACTATTTTCACAAATTCCTCTAAGATCACATTTTTCACAACGTGCTTTGGGATTGGGGTCAACTGGAGGGTCAGAGGGTATACCTCCTACGTCAAAGTACCTCAATGGAGATGGATTAGGAGGGCAATCAGATATATCCGGCACTTTAGAGTGAATTTTAAGGTATAATTCTTCTAATTCATCATTATACTTCGACATCTCTAATTCACTAGGCATCGGCACTTTCTTGATTGTACCAGGACCCAAATACCAAATTTCCAGTCCTTCAACTTCATCGTTTCTTGCATGAGTCTCCCACCATATCCAAGAATACAATCTTAATTGCTCAATATAACCTCCCGAACGATCGCCTTTTCCAACTGATGCTTTCAAATCTACAATACGAATCCCACCAGTCCAGCGATAAACAAGATCATATTCGCCCTGAAACCAATCATTAGGATGACAAGTTGTTTCAGTGAAACTAGACCCATCGGGATCTACAAACCAGGGCCTAGATACTTCCCATGCCTCTACCCAAGTCATTGGAGACAAATGATTTTCAGCTGCGGGATGGAGAGAATTCCATTTTTTAGGAAAACCATCGGGTGCAGGCCATTCAGGGCGATATTCGCCTCTCCTCCAAGACTCAAAGTTAGGGCCACCACCTGATTCCAAGCATAATTCAACCTGATCTAAATGAAGATTAATTCCAGCAATAATCATCTGACGCCCTTCATCTGGGTCGATATCTTCAGATTTACCTATTCTATTAGGACTCGATTTCCAATCTATGATTGCCGAATTCCAACAATTATCAAAGTGGATTTCCATTCTTGACACCGCCCAATTAAATAATTGTTCACGATTTAATGGCCAATTTTCTTTGGGGATAACTTCTAACTTTGGCCCTATCCAACCCTCATCTGAGTCATAGGCTACTGATCCATCTGAATTTAGAGGTGAGGTGATTCTATCAATATCTGATGAAGATATATAGACAGGAGACTCCCTAAGTATCCTAGATACACATTCTTCAACTGCATTACCACGTAATATTTGAGGAGGAAGAGGACTCTTTAATTTTGGGATATATGAATAATACCAGAGTCGAGGACATGTTTTCCAAGTAATAACCTGTGATGCTGAAAGACGCCTATATGGGTCAACACCTGTTGAATCGGGGTCGGCTCGCCTCACTGGCATGATACATGACTAAAGTCAGGGGTAAATGAACTAAACGTGTATATCAAACCGAACTGAATTAATAATCACTATTTAGAATTTAGAAAAACTACTGTTAATTCCAGCCTCTCATAAGTAGGTGCGACTTCAACCACTGACACATCTGCATCAACTATATTCGCAATATCTTCTGCAACGACTAATGGCATTTCTATTCTTGAATTTAACTCATCCCAATAGAGAAAACGAGAGGGGAGCCCCGTTTCTTTACAAATTTCATTAATCCAATCCTCCTGTTCTTCGAGAGTTGAAGATAAAGCACCAAAAATTAGAGTCCCGTCATCAGTTAAGGTCTCATGAGGAGCAATTGTATGCTCTCCTCTTCGAATAAATCTTCTCCGAAGTTGGCCAGAATCTTTGTATGTAGCAGTACAAAATTTGAGATGGAAACCGTAAGGTTCTCTTGTAACTCCATCTATTGGATCAGGTAAACCTAATTGCGCTGCCATTACTCTATCTCTCATTGCAAGGGATAGCTCTGCAGAACCAGCAGCACCAGCAGTTATTTCTGTAGAAAGATTAAATCCTCTTAATTCCATATTATCATGATTCCCTACAGTAATTTCTAATTCATTGAGATTAAGAAATTGAACATCCATTTCTCGCATTATTTCTAATAATTGCATTAGTTCGTTTTCTTTGTCAGGTTCACAAGGAATTTCCACCCCAGTTAGCATACCTGAATTCCTGCATGCAGTTATGGTATCTCGATATTTTTCTGATTCAAGGTTTAGAAAATGAAATCTTATTTCGTCGATTCCGGCAGCAGCAAATTCATCCGCCCATTCCGTTTTGAAAGGTATACTAGTATACATATGAAGATGAAAATTAGGACCAAATTCTGCCTTTAATATCCTTGCTCCTTCTAGAACTCGTTCTCGGGCCATAACTGGATCACCCCCTGTAATACCTGCACC
>DADI01000017.1:0-4444 GCA_002494975.1 Euryarchaeota archaeon UBA556 | reverse complement strand
CTTTCATTAGCATACATAAAATCAATTTCTCTTCGAGTCTCAGAGAGGGGGCAATAATCACACATCCAGTGGCAATGACCTGTAATAAAAAGTACAAGTTTACTACCCATTTGACATTGAATACAGCCTTCTGTATCCATATCATCCGCGGCATCTGGTAACATAGAATCTTGAGGTAACCTTATTGAAAATGTCATGAATTAACCTCCAAGGCTTTTGATAGTAACCATTTATGGAAACCATTATCATCCGATAATTCAGGATGAAATGTCAGAGCGATCCGATTATTTGTCCTTACTCCAACTATTTCTCCCCCGTGTAACACTATAGGGACAGAATCTGAACCTAAACTCAAAAATTTAGGAGCACGAATAAACACACCTGGAAACTCTCTGGAGATGATTTCTGCATCAACTATTGATTGAAAAGACTCAGACTGACTCCCATAACCGTTCCTTTCTACATTAGCATCGACTATTTTTCCACCCTCATCTTGAGGATCTGAAAGAAGTATTGCACCAGCACAGGTACCCATAACAGGTAGTTCTGAATTCCTTCTCAACATTCTAAATAATTCAGGTAATAATTGAGAACTAGCATCATTACCAATAAGTCTCATTGTTGTTGATTCACCTCCCGGCAATATTATTGCATGAGGATTAGCGTTAATTAAATCTTTATCATTACGTAACTCAAATATCTCAAGAGAGGTTTTTAGTTCATCAGCTGCACTATTCAAAGCCCTCATGTGCGCATGACGTGCTCCTTGAAGCATGACTAGGCCTATACGCAACATATGCCTTCGTCAAGCCACTGTAACATGAACCTCACCCTCTAAACTATCGATGACTCCGATGGCATCAAAGACTGGGACCCATACCGATACTTGTGAATCAATTGGGACGTATCCACAACTTTGGTGCTGGGCCTGCAACATTGCCTTTAGAAGTAGTAGAAGAATGTCAGAATTCACTCCCTAATCTTAATGCGAGTGGCTTTGGTCTTCTAGAAATTAGTCATAGAAGTGATACTTTTCAAAAAATTATTGACAGTGCCATGGAAAGGTTGCGGAGAATTCTCTCGATACCTGAGGATTATACGGTTCTTTTTTTACAAGGTGGAGCATCTTTACAATTCTATATGTCCGCATTAAATTTACTAAAAACAGGTGAAAAGGTAGATTTTCTAGTGACAGGAGCATGGTCGCAGAAAGCCATGAAAGAAGCTATGAGGATAGGTGATGTATCGCCAAGATGGGATGATTCAGAAAATGGTTTTACATCTATCCCTAAGAATGGGGAATATTCAATTAGAGATGATGCAGTATACTTACATTACACCTCAAATAATACATTATATGGCACGCAATATCACCATCTACCAGAGAACTACGGGAAGCCAAGAGTCCTAGATGCAAGCTCAGATATTGCAGGTGTACCAATAGATGTAAGTGCTCATGATTTAATTTATGCAGGTGCTCAGAAAAATCTAGGCCCAAGCGGAGTTACAGTTGTTATTTTATCACCCTGGGCTATGGAGAAAGCCAACCAAAATATACCTACGATGCTTGATTACTCGGTTCATTCATCTAAAGGGTCTTTATTCAATACTCCAAATACATTCGGTATTTTTGTTTTGGATCGTGTACTTAATTGGGTTGAAGAGAATGGAGGTTTGGAGGGGTCTATTGCAAGAAATATTACTAAGTCAGATTTGCTTTATGAGGAACTGGATAGAAGTAATTTTTGGAGACCTCATGCTGAAAAAGATTCTCGTTCAGTAATGAATGTAACTTGGAGATTGCCTAATACAGAACTTGAAGAGAAATTTCTGGAAGAAGCTATTTTGGCAGGTTTAGGTGGACTAAAGGGCCATAGAAGTGTAGGAGGAATTAGGGCAAGTTTGTATAATGGCTGTCCAATTGAAAGTGTTGAAGCACTGGTATCATTCATGCGTGATTTTGAAAGTTGTAATCGTTAAGGTGGTTATTTGAATAGTGAAGAGGTGATTAAATTCATCGATTATACATTATTAGACCCTCATATTACTAACCAAGAAATTGAAGAGTTTTGTAACAAAGCAAGAACTTATTCACCTGCTGCTATCTGTATTTTTCCTGAAAAGATTCGCGTAGCCAAAAAATTTCTTGGTTCTGAAATCCCAGTAGCAGCAGTGGTAGGAAGTTTTCCCGTAGGAAGTAATGATTGTAATGAAATTAAAAGAGAAATAATCTCTGCTATTAATTTAGGTGCTGATGAAATTGATATTGTAATAGAGCCCAGAGATGCAGATGATTATCCAAATGAAACTGAATTAGAAAAGTTAATCACTATGAGAAATACATCAAAAGGAAAAATTTTGAAAGTCATTATTGAAACACCTTTACTTAATGAAAGAAAAATTAGAGCGATTACAAGAATGGCTCTAGCAGCAGGGGTAGATTTTGTGAAAACATGTACTGGTAAAAGAGGTTCATGCTCGGCAAAAGATGTTAAAATCATATCATATGAATTAATGAGGCATGAATTAACTTTTAATGAAAAATTGGGGATGAAAATTTCTGGAGGAATAAAAGATAAAAAAACCATTATAGAGTTTATCGATATAATAAATAAAGAAGATAAGAATATAATTCTTGAAAAAAGATTCAGGATTGGTACATCGTCACTAATTGATAAACTCCTTACTACCCAATAATACAAGATATAAATACTGTTGATGCTAAATAGGGATGGGCGTCGCGAAGCAAACAGTAGGGACAAATTGTGGTATCATTTTTAGACTTGGGAATTGGTCCCGATATAATTCAAGCACTAGAACGTCAAGGCATATTGGAACCTTTCGAAGTACAGAGAGAAACGATTCCTGATTCATTACTTGGCAGAGACGTATGCTGTAGAGCACCAACTGGTTCTGGTAAAACTCTCGCCTTTGGTTTACCATTAATTGCTAGATCTAAAAGAGCGCAATCGAAAAGACCTACAAGTTTAATTTTAACACCTACAAGAGAACTTGCAGAACAAATTAATTCGGTCTTAAGACCAATTGCTACTGCAGTAGACAGAGATATTGTTTCAATATATGGAGGAGTATCCTATAAAAATCAGTATAATGCATTAAATAGAGGAGTTGACATATTGGTCGCATGTCCAGGTAGACTCCTTGACCTATTAGATAGGCGTGCACTAAAGTTAGATGATGTCGAAACTGTAGTGTTAGATGAGGCGGACAGAATGGCAGACATGGGATTCATGGAGCCAGTATGTAAAATTCTAGATAAATGTTCTAAAAAGAGACAAACCATTTTGTTCAGTGCCACACTAGATGATGATGTTGCAGATTTGGTAGAAAATTATCAGCACGACCCAGTTACTATCGAGGTTGGACCAAAGGAAGTTAGTATTGAGAAAATGCAGCACTTATTTTGGAATATGAAGCCACATCAAAAGTTAGGCGTGACTACTGAAATACTTTCCAAGTGTGGTAAAACCATAATATTCTGTAAAACAAGAAGAGGAGTAGATAAACTTGGAGACCAAATGTATGATGCTGATTTGAGAGTCTCGACATTACACGGTGGCCTAAACCAAAGACAAAGAGATCGTGCGTTAAAGAGATTCACCAAGGGAGGAGCAGTAGCATTAGTATGCACTGATGTCGCAGCAAGAGGGATCGATATACAAGGAGTAAATTGTGTAGTTCATTATGACCCACCTGAAAATGGAAAGGCGTACAAACACCGTAGTGGTAGAACTGCTAGAGCAGGAGCAGAGGGTGTAGTAATCTCATTTGTACAAAGATCGCAGCAAAGAAGCTACAATAAAATTCAAAATGAGGTTGGGATAAAGAGAAGATTCCAGCCGCCTAATGTTGAAAATTTGACTGAATACCCTATGGAATATGTAGAAGAAGTTTTCGAAGAAGAAAAGGAAAGAAAGCCTCAGGCAAATAATAAGAGAAGAAGAAATAGAAGACAAAGAGGACCCCCCCAGAAGTCAAGAAGTTCTTCGGAAAGACAAAGAAAAAGAGGACAAAAATCAAGATTTAAAAAGAAGGATGACTCAAAGGAAGATTCCTCCTCAAAATATGGCGGGAAAAGCGGTAATAGGCAGAAAAATAGAAGAGGCAGAGGGTCGAAAAGAGGAAATAAAAAATCTTCATTCAGTCAAAAAAGAGAATGAAATTACCTGTATTCAGCAATACATGGTATGAAAACGATTAAAACCCTTATTCGGGCGCCGCAGGAATCATGAGCATGTGGATTAAAGCAATGACAGACTTAGGCCCGACAAGAATACGTGTACAATCTATCTGTGCATATCAACACATTAAGGAAGAAGATAATGAATCTGAAGTTCTTCTAATCTATACTGCTGATAATACATTATTTGAAATTCATGATAATGTAATGGGACTTTTAGAACTTTTAGATTCGAACTTTGAA
>DADI01000006.1:1224-10122 GCA_002494975.1 Euryarchaeota archaeon UBA556 | reverse complement strand
TCTCCTTGAGCACCATATGAAAAATACGGGCTTATAACAGCTATTACAGGGACTGTTTCGCCCTCTAAAGTGTTACTTGGTAACCAATATGAAAGATGAACTTCTGAGGTTTCAGGCCCTGTTTCCCAAACATCTGAAGTATCCACTTCAATTAGTGCCTCTTGAACATCGAGTGCATAATATGGGCCCTGTTCAAGAGTGTAAGAAAAAGTATGATTATCTTTCCAATCCAAAGTATGGCGATCGAAAATAGATGGGTATGTATCTCCTTGGTCAGAATTACCTACTTTAGAAGGCTCTGAAAATATACATCCAGACATACTAACTACTATGATCATCAAAGACATAGAAAGTGCATATAACCGGTTGGCCATGATTATCGGAGGCGGTGCTAATATTGTAACCTATGTTTTGAAAAAGTACTATTCGACGGCGATGTTATGGAAGTAAGTAAGACGCATGAAAATCGTTGGATTATCCTCGGTATTATGAGTCTGAGTCTTGTAATTGTAATGTTGAATAATGTGACTTTGAATGTCGCATTACCTGAAATGTCTAAAGATTTACAGGCTAATAATAGTGATTTGCAATGGATAGTTGATTCTTATGCTTTGATTTTTGGAGGAATGCTCCTAGTTATGGGTGCATTAGGAGATAGATTTGGCCGAAAAAGAGCTTTGCAGTTGGGGTTGGTTTTACTTGGATTGGCTTCTGCTGCTGCTGCATTTTATGCGGATTCTTCGAATGATGTCATTATGGCTAGAGCGACCATGGGGTTTGGTGCAGCATTAGTTATGCCAGCTACATTGTCAATTGTCATTGTTGTTTTCCCTAGAGAGGAGAGAGGCAAAGCGATTGGGATTTGGACGATGATGGCAGGAATTGGCGCACCTATTGGATTATTGGTCGGAGGTTGGGCTGTAGAAAATTATGATTGGCAGATGGTTTTCTTGATTAATATCCCAATTATATTATTGGCTCTGTCATTAGGATTAATGTTTGTACCCAATTCAAAGGATAGTAAAAAGACTCCTTTAGATCCGGTTGGAGCGATATTATCGATAGCCGCCTTAGGGACTATTCTTTACGCCATAATTGAAGCTCCATCACTAGGATGGACGAGTTCAGAAATGATTCTTATTAGTGGATTGGGAATAATTTTAACTTATATGTTTGTAAAATGGGAAAGAAAGGCTGAATATCCAATGTTGCCAATTGGATTCTTTAAATTTAATGGTTTTTCTTTGGGTTTAATTGCAATAATGTTAGCTTCTTTCGTGATGTTCTCATTCATGTTTACTCAGATGTTACATTTTCAATTAGTAAGAGGGCATACTGCATTAGAAGCGGCTGTGAGATTCCTGCCCCTTCCTTTGGGTCTCATGCCCGCTGCGGCTAATAGTGACAGGTTGTCTGCTAAATTTGGAAGTAATAATGTCATTTCAATGGGATTAGTGTTGATGACTGCTGCTATGGCGATATTTACTACTGTAGAAATTGATTCTGAATATATTCGACTGGCCTGTATTTTCCTGTTACTTGGATTTGGGATGGGTTTGACTCTAGCGCCTGCCACAACAGTGGTAATGGATTCCATACCTTCGGATAAAGCAGGAGTTGGTAGCGCTACTAATGACGCCAGTAGAGAAGTTGGAGGAGCACTTGGTATTGCGATAGGCGGGAGTGTGTTGAATGAATATTATCAAAGAAATATGGAAGTGCCTGTTGGCCTTGATTTAGGCAATATCCCTCTAGAGTCGTTTCCTGCAGCAATGCAAATCGGTGCCGAACTCATAGAAGGCGGGAATATCCTCGGGCTCACATTAATTGAAAATGCACAGTATGCATTTATGGAAGGTATGATTGCATCGGCAACAGTGATGGGAGTTATGGCGATTGCCGCTGCAATTTTGGTAAAATTGTATATGCCTTCTAAAATAATTACTAACCTTACTGAAGAAGAATGATTATCCAAGGCGTCTTTTAAGTTCAGAAATTAACTGCCTGGGTATAGGACTTTCAACTTTCATCCGTTTACCATTAGGGTGGTCAAAAGTGAGAGAAGATGCATGCAAACATAACCTGTTAACACTTGCTTTACCGAATCCATGTCTTGTATCGCCAATTACTGGACAGCCTAAGTTCACCATATGTAAACGAATTTGAGCACGTCTACCTGTGTCAATTTTAATACGAACTAGGCTGTGTTCTGGGCCTGTATCTTCTACTGACCAATTTGTAATTGCGGATTTGCCTGCACGACGGCCTTCTGGTACAAGCCTCATTCTTTTGTCCTTCATTTCTTGTATTCGTCCTGTTTCAATACCTGATTTTGCAGGAAGCTTTCCGTGAACTACCGCATGATAAATTCGTTCTATTGATCTGTCTTTGAATTGGTCTTGAAGCATGTCTCTAATCTCAGAAGAACGCGCTAAAATAAGGCATCCTGAGGTTTCTCGATCTAATCTATGAACAAGATGGGCTCGGGTTTTACCATTCTCCCACGCCCATGCAAATACTCTGTCAAACATTGTGTCCGCCTCGCCTCTATCAGTAGCAACAGATAACAATCCGGCTGGTTTATTTACGATAATAACAGACTTATCTGAATAAACCACTTCAGGCGCTGGGATGGAGGACTTGTATTTTCCAACTGTTTCATCGCCATCAAACTTTGAAAGAACTGTGATTGTGACTCCTGCTAAAATTTTGGCATTAGCACGTGTAACTTTGATTCCGTCTGATCTTACACGTCCATGATCAACCATTCTACGCAGTGAATTCTTCTTGGCATTAGGGTGTAATAATGACAATGCTTCAATCACAGTTGTGTCTTTCTTGACTGTGATGTTTGGGTCCGACATGCCCTTGGGAAATCGTTCAAACCATTCAACTTTCTTGATTATTATGCGTTTAGATACACTACTATAAAGGTACAATACAATTGGAATTCATGAGAGTTACTGGATACTTGATGAAGGAGATTTGAAAATGGAAATTAAAACTATATTGCACCCAAAGAAAATGTTAATTGGTTTGGGGAGCTTTATGCTATTGATGTCTGTTTTTGGAGTGATAGACGGGGACCAAATGGCTGAAGATATGTGGGGCGCAGATAATGTTGCAGAACATGATGCTGAATACGAACAAATGTGGGCCCTTCACATGATGCCTCTATTTGGAATGGCTGTTGTAACGGGATTACTTGTTCAAGGAAAGGCCTTGGCTCAAATGGCAATGGCAGCATCCGCTTTTGTTCTTGTTTTCATGGGAGGAGGGATGATGTATCTGACCAATGAGAGTGGATATGGTTCGGGTTCTCACACTTTAATGATTATCATATTTTCATTATCTGCACTAATTGGGGTTGCTGGCTATCTTCACAAGGATGATGAGTGAAATGGAGAATAAAATCAAGGTTTACGGCCAAAAATCGCCAAAGTACCTACAAACCCTGATTTTATCCCTACACGTCGTGTTTCGACGTCTATGAAACCTGCATTAATCATGCCCTGTTTCCATTGCTCTTCACTCAATGTAGTCATATGTACATTGAGAGATTTTGGCCAATCATGACTTGCAATATTTTCTAAATAATGATCAACGCCTGCAATAAGAACTCCTTGGTCTTCTAACCATTCATTGAACAATATCTTGAGCATTTCCAATGGTTCTTTCAAATAATATAAAAATTCCATAGAGTGAATTAAATCGAACTTTTGAGAAGGTTTCCATCCGGGTAGTGTTGACAGATGAAATTCTCCAGTGCCCTTTTGTTTGGCCTTAGCAATCATTTCGGATGACCCGTCAATCCCTACTACTTTACTACAATTTTCATATGCCTGTAATTTTCGGCACACCCAACCATTTCCACAACCTACATCTATTGCTGAGAAGGGTTTTTTTAGTATTGGAATTACAATGTTTAGCATTTCGTTAACTGATTTGGCGTGCCCACTTTCCATGCCTTCGTCTCTATCTATAAGTGCCCATTCTGAGAAAACATCAGTTGCATCACGGGTCGACATAGTAATTCCTATGATATCTATTGCAAGAATATTTTTATTTTAATTATCAAAATTTTCTGAAACATAATTTACTGCATTTCTAAAAATCTTCATACCTTCTCCTTCGCCATGCTCTATATTTTCTCTAGTCCATGTTGCCCCTAACCAAGTCGAATGATTGGCTTCGGGGTGTGGCATTAAACCGAATATTAGCCCTGATGGGTCACAAACGCCCGCAATATTTCTCCAACTTTGATTGGGGGATATCGGATAAGGCAATACTTCATCAGTTGATGATGGGTATTCGGTTGAAGGATCCACATACTTTACTACTAATTGGCCGCCTTCACCCCAATCGTCAAGGAGATTTTTATCGGCTGTAACGAATTTTCCTTCACCATGCCGAACCGGAACTCTGATTCTTGTCATTCCTTTTGTCCAGATACAATGACTTTCTGAATCAAATTCTAAAGTCGCCCATCTGTTTTCATAATGACCTGAATCATTTAATGCTAAAGAAGCCGTTTGAGTTAGGCTAACGTCGTTGTCTCCTGGTAGTAAACCCATCTTAACGAGCACCTGAAATCCATTACAAATTCCAATTACAGGCTTTCCAGCTTTGACAAAATCCCTTACTTGTTCGCGAAGCCCGAATCTCAGACGATTGCCCATTAATCGGCCGCTGCCCAAATGATCTCCAAATGAAAATCCCCCTGGTACCGCCATTATATGATAGTCGTTCAAATTTATTTCTCCATTTACTAATCTATTGACATGTACTCGATCTGCCTTGGCTCCCGCCATTTCGAATACGGCCATAGTTTCGGATTCACAATTAATTCCGAAACCTGAAAGAACTGCCACTCTCGGTTGCATTAATTTCTACCTCCATATAGTGTGCCTTTCCATGAGTTTCGTAATTTAGACATGGACGCGGAAAGAATTTTTTCATCTCCATTGGTGAAAATTATATTGTCGTTAGAATTAACAATTCCTAGTAAATTACATTCATGGCCATTCATTGATTCTTCAAATCGCTGCGCATTTTCAGGACTAACGCTTACTAATATGCGGCCGAGACTTTCGCCGAATAGTGCGCCCCAAGAATCTAAATCATTAGTTGGAGAAAATAATGTTGAAAGATCAAGATTTGCGCCTGAATCACAACCAAAACAACATTCCGCAACGGCTGCAGCAAGCCCTGCATCGCTACAGTCGTGAGCGCTTGAAACCAATTCTTTGGACATTGAATCCGTCAGGCTTCGGTATAGCGATAGGTTTCTTCCAGTATCTATTTGTGGAACTTGCCCCCCAATACCGCTGACTCCATCGGATTCATCGCGTAGCATGAATGCTAACTCACTAGCACCTAATTCTTGATGAGTTTCACCAACAAGATATATCTTGTCTCCTATTTTTTTAAAATCACTAGATACTGCCTTTCTAACATCTGAATGGTTGCCTATCAGACTGAATAAAAGAGTAGGTGGGACGCTTATTTTTTTACCATCTAATGTAGCGTCGTTTTTCATAGAATCTTTGCCGCTTATGCAAGGTAAATTGTATGCCCTACATACTTCGTCCAAAGCCCTATTTGCTCTTACTAATTGGGCTAATTTATATCTTCCATCAGGCGTTTTCGCTGATTCAACTGGATCGGGCCAACAAAAATTATCTAATCCTGCAATTAAATCTAAATCTACCCCTACGCATACTGCATTACGTAGAGCCTCGTCTATGCTAGCTGCTGCCATGGCATAGGCATCAATATCTGAATATCGAGGCACTATTCCATTGGAGATTACTGCGCCTTGAGTTCCTCCTTGTATGGGTGCAATTACCGCTGCGTCTCCGGGCGCGTCATGATTGACACCACAAAATGGTTTGATTACAGATTGTGCTATGACTTCGTGATCATAAGATCTAACCCACCATTCTTTACTTGCTACATTAGGTCTAGCCATTAACCGTGAAAGAACCTCTCCCATCTCAATGTGATCTGTAGTTGGGAATAATATTGGGTCATGTTCAGGAGTTTGCCATTCAGATTCTAACTGCAATTGTGGACAGCCGTCATGCAAAAATGAAATTGGAAGATGTGCTACTGTTTCGTCTCCAAAACGAACTACAAACGCGCCTGAATCTGTAAATGTTCCAACTGCGGTTGCTTCGACTTCATGTAGTTGGGCTAGTTTTTCAAATTTTTCACAATCTTCCGGGTTTACTCCGATTGTCATTCTTTCTTGGGATTCTGATACTAAGATTTCCCACTTACTTAATCCCGGCTGTTTCAAAGGTACCGCTGCGAGATCTAAATCGGCACCTCCTGTGAGTTCCGCCAATTCGCCAACACTACTAGATAATCCCCCGGCTCCATTATCTGTAATGACCTGGATTAATCCCAAATCTCTCGCTTCGAGTACCATGTCAATCATTTTCTTCTGAGTAATTGGATCGCCTATTTGGACCGCTGAAGATGGGCTGTCTTCAGTTAATTCAAGACTAGAAAAGGTTGCTCCGTGAATTCCGTCACTACCCACTCTTCCTCCGACCATGTAAATTATATTGCCCGGTTGAGGGGTTTTTTCGTGACTTTCTCGGCCATCAGGCAGTAATCTCGGCATAATACCAACCGTTCCACAATATACCAAAGGCTTCCCAAGATATCTTTCATCGAATACGATTGAGCCATTGACTGTAGGAATGCCTGACTCGTTTCCTCCTGCTCTAACGCCAGCATGCACGCCCCTGAATACACGAGAGGGGTGGAATAACCCCTCCGGGATATGACCTGAATAATCTGGTGGACCGAAACAAAATACATCTGTATTAGCGATGGGTCTTGCGCCCAACCCTGTGCCTAGAATATCTCGGTTAACGCCTACGATGCCAGTCATTGCACCACCAAATGGATCTAATGCACTGGGCGAATTGTGTGTCTCTGCTTTTATGCAAAGACTCCAATCATCATTCCAAGCGATGACTCCTGAATTATCGTGAAAAATGCTAAGTAACCAATTTACTTCTGATTGAATATCTAATGTCGGTTTCATAATATGGGTTTTGAACAATGAATCTATGTACGTGTCTTCACCTGTCTCAAAATCAACATGATGTATTTTTGATGCGAATATTTTGTGACAACAATGTTCAGACCATGTTTGTGCAAGACATTCTAATTCAGCATCTGTAGGTGCCTTCTCGGGCAATCCCAATTCAACCCGCGCAGCACGTACTTTTGGATCGCGATAATTCTCTTGAATTGCTTTCATTTCTTCGAGATTTAATGCCAATAATCCTTTCTCACTAATCTGTATCAATTCCTCATCACTGACTTCAAGATTTACTGTTGCAGATGGTTTTTGGGTCAACTTTGGCCTTTCAGGAAAATCCAAAGAAGGCCAAACTGATTTTTGACAATCTTTGCTATCAGATATACTAGACCTTTCAATCATTTGATTGTGTAATTTACTAGAAAGCCAATTAGGAGAAATGTCGCCGGGAACTCCCCAGAACAAGTATGTCATTGCTGTAGCTACTTGCGAAGCAGATGATATTTCTGGAAAAATTGTTCTTAGACCGTCTAATCCGGCTTGGCCCGCATTATCTGTAACTCCTGGTTTAAATCCCACTTTTATTGCAATTTGTGGCGCCTCAGAAAATAAGTTCTTGTTGTCAAGAAGAGAGTTTTCTAAATTTCCAACTTCAATAATAGGATCTGCAAATAAATCATAAATAGACCTAGTTGCTTGCTCTAAAGACATATCTGATTTGACTTGATAGCCTAAAATAACTCTCACATTATTTACTTGTACTCCATAGTCTGACTCTAACATCGATTTGACTGAATCTCCTCTTGCATCAGTCAATCCTTCTATGTCACGAGTAGTAACTTCGAAATTATATATCTCCATCTGACTCCCCATATTCCGGCACCCTATAGACTGTCCCCGTAGCAACTCGTCAATGAACAAAGCGGTGTAGGCCGTAGGCCTGTAAAGAACATTTTAGGCGAAGACTTGACAAACCCCTAGTGGGTGATTAGCATGATGGAGCCTGAGGCAGTCTGGGGTATGCGTTGGAAAAATTGTGCAAATCCTCTCTCTCATCGGATAATGGAAATTGCAGTTAAAAAGAAATCTTTAGTTTGTTTGGCAGCAGATATGACATCTATTTCAGAATTAATTAATTTAATCAAAGAAGTGGGGCCTTATGTTGCTGTTTTGAAGACTCATGTAGATTTAATACAAGACTTCAATCTTGAAGAATGGTCAGTTTTGACAAATTTGGCGGCAGAACATGATTTATTGTTATTCGAAGATCGGAAATTTGCAGATATTGGAAACATTTCTCAGCAGCAAATGGCTGGAATACATGACATACGATCTTGGGCACATATTGTGACAGCGCATAGAATTTCTGGGCCCGATATTGTCGACGGAATTGCTGCAGGCTGGGCGGATGTTGAAAGAATTGGAGGTATTTTACTATTGGCTCAGATGTCGAGTCGTGGAAATTTACTAAACAATGAATACACGCTTGAAACGATTTCAACTGGTAAAGCGTCTCCACATGTTTTGGGATATATCGGAAACGGAAGTTCCGCAGATGATGTCGCCGAACTAAGGAGCTTAGTAGGAGATGCACAAATGATATGGACGCCTGGAATTAATTTAGATAATGGCGCAGGAAAAATGGGACAACGATATGGTAATCCGCATGATAGTATTATGTCCGGTTCGGATATTATAATCGTAGGTTCGGGAATACATAGGGCAGAAAATAGGAGCGTTGCAGCAAAACTCTATGCTGAAGCATCTTGGGATGCTTTAATTCAAAGAGGGCAATAAATGTCATTAATTCTAGATGTTATTTACTGGTTTGTAGCAGC
>DADI01000006.1:0-1124 GCA_002494975.1 Euryarchaeota archaeon UBA556 | reverse complement strand
ATAATTTGCAATGCCAAGAGCGCCACTAATAACCAATATTGTGAGTATTAATATCTTCAATTTACTTCGTTTCTTTGACTTGGGCTTTACTACTATTGGATCGATAACTAAAGGAGGAGGCAATGAAGGAAGAGGAGGTAATGGAGGTAGTTCTGGCTCTGGTTCCTCTATATCTGGATACAACGCATCTAAGTCGGAAAGCCCCGGGGCTTCCGGAATATCTGAATTAATTTCTTCCCATTTCCTTTCAAGACTGTCGAATGTTATAGGAGTTACAAGTGTTGCAACAGCGCCAGAAGAATATGCTGCATCCATCGTCATAGACAATCTCGCTTTACTAGATACGAAAACCACTCTTGATGAAGGATCAGTCTCTCTCATCTCAAGGGCAACGATATGTCCATTCATAGTGGGTAAATCTAAGCTAAGGAAAACTAAATCAGGTTCTATTCGGACATATTCGTCTACTGCTTTATCGCCATCATGACAAATTTCAACGTCCCAGCCACGACGGGACATTATGTCTCGAATTCTTCCTTCGTTGATAGAATTGGCCACTACGATTAGGGCAACTCGGGACATTTCAAACGGTACACAAGGGGCATTATACATGAACGACGCGGTCATAAGGTTCAATCTAAGATAGAATCTAAGAACCATTCAGGGTCGAAATCCTTCAAGTCAACGTATTCTTGCCCTACTCCTGCTAAAACGATTGGTCGGCCCGTTGCATGGGCTATCGAAAGTGCGGCTCCGCCTTTGGCGTCTGTATCGAGTTTGCATAGAGCAACTCCATCAAAATTTAGAATTCTCTGGAACTCTTTTGCTTGGGTTACTGCATCATTCCCGGCTAATGCATCTGCAACAAATATCACTAAATCAGGTTTAGTTATTCTGTGAACTTTGCGTAATTCTTCCATTAAATTGGTTTTATTTTGCATCCTACCTGCAGTATCGATTATTACGATATCATCGCCTTTGGCCTTAGCACTTTCAATTGCATCTCTAGATATTGCTGCCGAATCACCGCCTCTTTGACTTTTGATACACCTGACTCCTATTCTTTCGGCATGAGTTGCAAGTTGATCTATTGCACCGGCACGGAATGTATCGGCTGCAGCCAA
>DADI01000064.1:7219-14040 GCA_002494975.1 Euryarchaeota archaeon UBA556 | reverse complement strand
ATCTATATGTCGACCGATTATCACGTCTTTCATTCCAGTTGCTGTGCAAAATATATCTCCAATAGATGCTGCATCATCCATTTTCATTACTCTAAAACCGTCCATTATTGCTTTTAATGCACAAATTGGATCTATTTCTGTAATCACTACATTAGCACCCAATCCTCGTGCCCTATTAGCAAGACCACGGCCACAATGGCCATATCCAGCAACTACGAACACTTTGCCTGCAAGAAGAACACTTGTTGACCTTACTATGCCGTCAATAGTTGACTGTCCGGTTCCATGTACATTATCAAAATCCCATTTAGTCTCAGCATCATTAACTGCTATTACAGGATACAATAATTCACCAGCATCTGCCATTGCCCGAAGTCGGTGAACACCTGTTGTAGTTTCCTCAGTACCACCAATAATCCCTTCAGATAAATCAGGGTATTTACTATGTACCCTGTAAATTAAGTCAGCGCCATCATCAAGTGTCAGAGTCGGTTTGAAATCTAAAGTACGATCAATACATTCGTAAAAACCATCGTTACTTTGACCATACCAGGCATGAACCCCATAACCTTCTCTTGCTAACCAAGCAGCCACGTCATCTTGTGTTGAAAGAGGGTTACAACCAGACCAAGAAACTTCTGCGCCAGCAGCAACTATGGTTTCAATTAATATCGCTGTTTCTTTAGTTACGTGAAGACAGCCAGAAACCCTCTGACCAGAAAGAGGTTTGTCAATCTCAGCTTGCTTCCTGAGAGCCGCTAAAGCGGGCATTCTACTCCTTGCCCATGCAACTCTTTTTTCACCAGCGTCTGCCAAAGAAAGATTTGCAACTGTATAAGGTCCTGATGTATCCATAAATCTAAGGCGTNNCGCAACTGGTTATTCAAGGTACGTTTTAACGCACCCGTATAATTTCATATGCGTTAATTTCCGCCCTTTTGTTGGGCATAGTACGATGCATAGTATTGCTCAGCATACTGTCGGGCTGTCTGCTCATCATAACCAGATGCAACCATCTGTTGGACATAAGCTTCCACTGGATCCATCTGCTCGACACCACCAAACTGCTCTACTGTATCGTTATCAGCATCTTTACCGCCTCTTCCTCTAGCTACAAGAGTTACTCCAACTATAGCTAAAACAGCAATTAAACCACCTATTCCTATGAATAGTGGATTAATACCACCTGACTCAGTACTACCACAACCTGATGAAGCAGGATCAAGAACACAGGCATCTTTAGGAAGTAAATTGATGACTATTTGTTCAGTTAATACATATCTACTTCCATCACCCTCAGTGATTCTAAAGTAAAGAGTGGCACTGACACCGCTAATTGAATAAAGTTCAGATATATCTAAAGTCATTGAGAATCCATCTCCATCACCTAAATTATCGGATACATTATACTTACCAATAGATTTTTGGGTTATTTTCTGAGTAGGGGTATAATCCAAAATTAATGGATCTAATGATACTTCAATCATTACGTCACTATTTTCAGCACCACCGACCATATTACCTACAATTGTAACATCATCAGAAGACTGAGAGTCACTAGGCCTTGGTGAAGTGAATGCCCATACAGGTTGAACATCGCCATCATCTTCTCCTACTATTATGAAATACATACGATATTTATTTTGAGTCTGTTTACCTGCTTTATCATATACAATTAACTCCACACGGACATCTTTCTCAATTGTTGAACTAGTAGTGATGTTTCTGAAGGTATAACTCCATTCATCGGTTACTGCAGCAGGATTCTGCCAAACGTGCTGTTCATCATTAAATTCTCCAACTGGCATATCATTGATTACTCTCCATTCGTATAGAGCAATACCTGATTCACCCTGAGGCGCGTCAGGATCAGTACTATTCTCTCCAGTAAATTGGATTGTTGTCTCTCCTGTTTCTGATAGCCTAACTCTGTATACTGGCCAATCCACGCCTGCTATTGGCTTAGTACCTGCAGGGGTTATGAATTCTGAAGTTAAAGGGTCATGAATAATTGTTGCAGCTGATATCGGATAAAAATCATCTGCAAGCGTATCATTTGTAATTAGACGGATATATGTGATTCTAGTGTGACCTGCATCATCATGAAGATATAGTGTCAACAACCATTCAGCACCAATTCGGCAAGGTTCATCTACGCCAGTCGCACAGAATGAACCCATAGTTGGTATCGAAGGATTCATCTGATTAGTATGGCTTACCAGACCAGAATCAAGAACTTCTCCATCCCAACCAGTGACAGAATCATTATTTCCAGATTCTAAATCCCAATCCGCAGTTAGGCCGGAGATAGTAGATTGATAATTAAATTCTAAATCTGCATTACTCTTGATATATTTATCACGGTATGCGGCAGTAGTAGGATTAATATCTACTGATTCACCATTAATTATCAAATCGAAATCTGTACCAGCAATTCCAAAATCAATAGGGTATGGAGTTAGATGATATGAAAGCATATTAGAAAGGAGAGGAATATTCTCTCCACCAAAAGATTCAGATACACTAGGATTTTCAACGTCAATGGTTGTAACAATCAAACCACCAGCTCCTTTGTTACAAAGAGACATTAGAGAATGTCCTTGATCTGTATCTCTAAGCAATGTGTGGAAAGTACCTCCTGTAACGCTGATTCGACCGCCACAAGTTGCAGGTATCTGATTCGCCTGTACTTGGGATGCTACGTCTATTCCTGCTGTTGCAACGTAATTGCCAGCATGAATTCCAGAAAATGTCACTTTATCTATACCTAATAATATAGGGTGATAGGGGTCATCAATTGAAAGATCTTCATAATTAATTCGATTATCTGTAGAGAAATTATATTGATTTCTATCTTTAATAGCCATGTCGAAAATCAACCTACCTGGGTCATACTCATTTTGATATGGACCTAAGTGCATTTGCACTGTACCTCCATTAACCATGAAATTTTCTAGAACGTCAACAACGCTCAGGCCATCACTATCTCTAGTTGTATCCATTATCTCATAATAATCACCATAAACTACGTTATAATCAGTTTGCCAAGGAAGTAATACCTTATTGTAATGTTCAATCCAATCTGGTGTCGCATACGTATCCCAATCTCCGACTCTCAATTGAGTATAGGTCAGATTCATAGCATCAAGATCTTTCTTCACTTGTTGAAGTCGATTTTGATCGGTTGGATTAGATAATATTGCCACATCTATTTGGTCATAAAATTCTATCTCGAAGAATCTTTCATTACCTGAACTATTACCATCATCTGTGAAAGTAGCAAAGAAACTAATATTGTACTTATGAGAATCGTACCAATTCGAATAAGGTGCGGTCCAATTAGCCCATGACCTCTCATGAGGAACTAAGTCAAAAGGTCCATTATCTGAATTTTCTTCAAAGACTGTTTGTCCAGTTTCTAAATCCACGATTTTCATAGTCAATTGATATTCTGCTTCTATTACTCCATTCAATAATGGAAGGACAAAGTCATGAGAAGAGGCCCCATAGGCTCCTTGTTGATCTTTATTTGTAGAGTAAACACAAGCATAAGTTATGTCAGTAGTACAATCTAATATATCTGGTTGCATCAGAGTAATATCTGCACTAGCTATGCTAAACATTATTGTAGTAAAGTTGTTTGCAGGAGTAACTTCAGATTGGTTATACCATTTATCTAAAGGATCAGTATTATCAAATAGAGTCTTGACGTCAATACGATAAATACCACTTTGGAAATCATGATTTCCAACTGTAACTAGTTGTTTTTCGGATGCATCCATACCATTAACGTCAACTGTATAGATTCCATCATCCTCGAAAGTAAATTCTTCAATTCTAATGTTATCTATAGCGAATCCAGCTGAGCCAGCATTACCATTGACTCCATCATCATTGGATAAAAATCTCCAAGTTAAAGTGACATCTGATCCTGAAAGCGAAGTGCATTCTTCTTGCCATTCAAAGGTATTTTCGCTAGTCTGATTTTGTAAGAATATATTTGACATATCTACAGTTACCGACTTAACAATTTGCTCAGAATCAAACCAAACTACTGAATTTATTTTATCTGAGAAATCCCCGAAATATTCAACTTCGTCATATCCATTATTATCGAAATCTTCGCAAGCGTCAAAAGGACGTGGGCCATTTTCATTAAGATCTGTCCAACTACCGAATATTATGCCATTGAAATTTTCTCCATTTTTTGTCCATGAGACTTCTAATTGTGCAGCATCTCTAATTGCAAGAATATTGCCATTACTATCTTTCAGGTAGTCACCTTCTGCATAGTAGTCGAATGTCAAATAGGTGAAATCCGCACCATCTGCTCCAACTGGGATATCTTCGATAGTTAGGGTTTCATTCCAATTATCGCCATAACCAGTATCAGGATGGCCTAGCCAATAGGCATGATTATTGAATACTCCTTGATTTTGTGGTAGCATACCATTAGAACCGCCTGAGTCATCAATACGGCTACCATTTTCATTCCCATCATCAGTCCATATTTGATCAGCAGAGTTACCGAAAGAAAAGTCTTCTATTGCAACTAAATCAGGTAGTGCGTTACGAACTCTGGCTTCAAGTTGGAAATCGGTAATGGTGTTACCATAATTCTGAACCTTGACATTAATATCTCTAGTTCCAGATGCATATCTGACTCCATTTTCTAAGTCAACCCATGGCTCTTCAGCCACACCTGGATCGTAAAGATTGTCAACAGTTAGTTGGAATTTCACTTCATCATTTGTTGCATCAGCATTTTGGAAACCAGAAGGATTTTCCAGAGTTGTAGAAATATAGTATGTCTTATTATCTACGAAATCGGAGGTTAATGAAACATCACGTGAAGCACCTGCGCCAAGATTTGTAAATGATATCTCTTGACTTACTACTTCTTCAGTTCCGAAAGTAACATCTCTCTTCCTGATAGAAATATTATCAAATGCAAAACCATCTAAACCCGTATCATAAGATGCACCGTCTGGTCCAACTGAACCCATAAGACCACTTCTAAATCTAAATCTTATATCGATTACTTGACCCGCGTAAGGAGTCAAATCAATTGAATTAATTTTCTCTTGGTCAGGAGATTCTGAGCCATCCTCTGTGAAATTTATCCAACCGGTTAGGGTCTCAGTAGAAACATCGCCATTGTAAGTATTGTATTCTGGGTCTACTCCCTGATATAGAAGACGGAAATAACGATCATTATCCCATCCTCCAGCAAAGAATACTTGTTCCCAACCGCTTCCATCACTCCATACTTCGACACTGCATGAATCTTCATACAGCCAACGTTCAACAACATCAAACTGTTCGGCAAGATAGAGTTGGAAGAAAGAAGCACTGCACATTGCCCACATGTCAAGGTAAGCAGCATCCGCTCCTGTCAAGTCAACATTTTGAAGAATTACTGCTTCGTCTTGATGATTATAATATCCTGAATCTGCTTCGTTCTGACCATTCTCATAATCGAGTCCAGCCCAATAATAGTTTGTAGGGTTAGCGTCTGCTTCCCAAGCTGATGCATTTCCATTTGAGTCAGTTTCTACATGCCAAGATGAGTCTCCTTCTTCAAATTCTCCCGTATAAGAGAACTTTTCCCAAGCACATGAGTTACAACCAGATGTATCCTCATTACCATCGAAATCATTAGCATATACTACTGTATCTACACCACCCAATACTTCTTTGACTTCTAGGTTAACATCCACACTTCCTGAAATTGGGTTTAATCCTGTATTTTTAATTGTGACATTGACATATCTGTTTCCTTCTCCAAGTTGAGCAGCCCCTGTTGCAGGATTATATGATGCAGGCGCTACAGAAACATCTGTGATACCCACGTCTTCATTATCAAGAGATAATACAGAGAGGAAATCACCTGCACCAGGCCAACCTTGAGTATCTAGCCACATCGCGTTATTGGCAAATCGGTAAGCATAATCGCGTTGCCCTATCACAATTTCGAATGCACTGTTTTCGCCTCCTTGTAATTGACCTGGTTGAGCCATAGTAGGCCGTCTTCCAACATCAAAAGAAAGCCCAGGAAGGTACCCATTACCATTAGGGTTACCAAGAAGTATCTCCACTGAATTAATTTCTCTCAAGTTATCAAGAAGAAGGAAAGTCTGATTCTGAGACGTAGAATCTTGAATTCTTGTTAAGGTTAACTCAGTAGGGACAAAGAAATCATATATACCGTCTTGATTAATATCTTCTATTGTGATAGATGCACCTTTGAAATCGCCTAGATAAGCGTAATTTTGGGTGGTCCAAGAGGACCCAGAACCATAGGCATATGAAACATTGCCAGTCAAACCATCTATAGCTGCAATCAGGTCGATTTCTCCATTCCCATCGGTATCCTTGATATCTATGCCATACAGTGGTTCATTGTGCTCAGCATCTAATTTGAACTCATGAACTCCTTGAGCACCAGGGGTTAGTGGGTTTGGGTATTGGCCTTGGAGACAGTCATACTCTAGTACAGTCATATTGTCATAATGTCCTACTGAAGTCCCAACTCCTGTGTTAAAAGGAGGAGTTCTAAGTAACCAAATATCAAGATCTTCACAATCTCCAATACCGCCACCACCAGGGAATCCCCCCCCAGTTACGGTTTCGCCATAATGACCAAGCATCATGTCAGTGTAAAGACCGGTTGTAAGAGGCACTGCAAGCGTTTGTTGGGCAGTTAGTAAAGTTGGATCTGGTCCTTTGTAAATCTGAATATACTGATTTGTAGCAGTATTATCCCTAACTACCATGACTATATCTGCATTACCGTCACCATCAATATCTGCCACCTCCAT
>DADI01000064.1:1219-7145 GCA_002494975.1 Euryarchaeota archaeon UBA556 | reverse complement strand
CCTACAAATCTAATATTTTGCTGATAATAAACTAAATCGTTTACTCCATCACCATCGATATCAGCGACTTCAACACGAGTTCCATCTGCAGTATCGATGAATCCAGCTCTTCGTGAATCATTATTCGATATGAATACGTCTTGTCTATCTGCAAAACCTCCAGAACCATCATTGTAAAGGACTGTAATGAATAATCCCATAGTACTAGCAGATGCAATATCATTATCTCCATCACAGTCAAGATCCCCTATAGAAATGTAAGAGGGATCTCTTTGCACAGCGTATTGTGTTATGTGAGATGCAGAAACTGCAGGTACCAATGATACAAAAAGAGAACTCACAAACAAAAAGACGAGTAGGAGGGCTTTCCGACTCTTCG
Organism: Euryarchaeota archaeon UBA556; assembly: GCA_002494975.1. Lineage (GTDB taxonomy): Archaea > Thermoplasmatota > Poseidoniia > Poseidoniales > Thalassarchaeaceae > MGIIb-O2. The sequence goes on along the minus strand of DADI01000064.1, from coordinate 6,766 downwards.
CGGATTGATTATTCGTATTGTTCTGGTTATACAACATACTCCTTCGGAGTTTCATTCCATTCTTAGCACTTATCACCTCGTGATTATACAGCACAGAGGAATGATATAAACAAATTATGATGGAACACTTCACAAGAAAATAGGAATTGTGTTTGAAAACACGAAAAAAAGGCGATTTTTTTTATTTGGCCACTATATCTCTTGGTCATCGAGTTAATAGTTTGTCGAAATTATATTGAAGAACTGGAATCAAGTTTTAATGATTCGAGTTGTTCACCTAATTCCTGCCACAAGTTGTCTATCTCTATGCTACTCATAAATATCGAACATGGTTACCACATATATACGATGGTTTGAGATAAGGATACAATTATACTAGGATAATCATAAAGAAAATTAATTTCATTCTCATTAATTATTGAGACACTAACCAACTAGGATTCGGTGCATAATGAACCTCTGCACCCCCGTATATTAGTTCTAAGCGACCCATAATCCAAAGTCGATTTAAGAATAATTCTAATTCCGGCCCCTCTTTGTTTATTTTTTCACCAATAAGTTCCTCGATTGCACTAATTGGGAGCGATGTTTGACCATGTTGACGTACTACAAGAGTCAATACAATTTGTAACCAAGCTTCAGCCATAGGGTCTCCAGATAGATTATTCTTCAAAGGTTCGAGTTCATCTATAGATTCAAGAAATTCCCTAATATATTCTAACTGAGGTTCGGTTCTTGAAGGGCCATCTAAATCTGAAATTTCAGCTTTAATATCTAGATCGCCAATACGCCTTACTACTGCAGGAATACTGGTTGGATCTGGAGGCGGCCCGGGCAATTTATTCTCATCGCTCAGATTTTCTAAATCCTCTTCATCACCCATTGCAGGACTTAATTCGGGTTCATGACCGTGAACTAATCTAGCAGACAGAGGCTGTATGAAACCTACTCTACCTTGTAACCCTAATTCATCACGTATAGAATTTACAACATCATATTCACCTTCAATAAGAACATCTATCTCGCTTTCAGACGAACGAAAACGGAATCTGACTTTACCTCTCATCTGCATAAGTTATCCCCCGCTACATCCCTCATAGATAAAAAATCATGTTTCAAAATTACTCTTTAGCCAAATTACGTAACACCGTTTGTAATATCCCGCCATTGTTATAATAATCAACCTCGACAGGAGTATCTAAACGAATCACTGCACTGAAGTTTATCAATTCCCCATTAGTTTTTCTAGCTTCAATATCTATAGTTGAAAGAGGTATAAGTTCACCATCAGAAGGTATATTGAAACTTTCAGTCCCATCTAATCCAAGAGTTTCTGCATCCTGACCCTCAATGAAAGTCAGAGGAAGAACTCCCATGCCAACTAAATTGGAACGGTGAATACGTTCGAAAGAAGTTGCAATCACCGCCTTAACCCCTAGTAATAGAGTTCCTTTTGCAGCCCAATCCCTACTGCTGCCAGTACCATATTGAGAGCCGGCTAAAACTATCAAATCAGTTCCAGAAGACTGATATCTCTGGCTCGCCTCAAAAATTGAAGTCACGTCACCTGTAGGGAAGTGAGTCGTCCAACCCCCTTCAGTTCCTTCCGCTACCTGATTCTTAATTCGAATATTCGCGAAAGTTCCTCTCATCATAACTTCATGATTACCCCTACGGCTACCAAATGAATTGAAATCTTTTGGATTAACACCATTATCTACCAGATATTTACCAGCAGGGCCATGATGAGGGAAAGCCCCTGCAGGAGATATGTGATCTGTAGTAACTGAGTCACCAAGTTTCAATAATACTCGAGCATTTTCAATTGGTTCGATTGGAGAAGGTTCAGCCTCTATTCCTTCAAAGAAGGAAGGAAGGCGAACATAAGTAGAATCATTATCCCACGGATACAAAGCAGAAGGCTTGGTAGGAATTGAGTCCCATCTTGGTTCTTCTAAAACATCAGAGTACCTTTTCCTAAACATTTCTGGAGTTAAAGATTCAAGCAACGTTGCACGTATCTCTTCATCAGTAGGCCAAATATCTGAGAGCATCACAGGTGAATCTTCAGAAGTATATCCTATTGGATCGTTTTGTAAATCAATATCCAATGTCCCAGCTAAAGCATAGGCAACTACTAATGGAGGACTTGCTAAGTAGTTCGCTTTGATTTTCTGATGTATACGTCCTTCAAAATTACGATTTCCCGAAAGAACACTGCCTACAATAAGATTTGATTCATCGATTGCAGCTTCAATATCTTCATCAAGTGGGCCGGAATTACCTATACAAGTAGTACATCCATAACCAACTACGTTAAACCCTAAAGCGGATAAATCTTCAGTCAATCCTGCCGCATCAAAATACTCTGTCACTACCCGACTCCCGGGAGCTAAACTAGGCCTTACCCAAGGTTTAATCTCAAGACCTTTGAGTCTAGCATTTCTTGCCAAAAGTCCTGCCGCTAACATAACACTAGGATTACTAGTATTCGTACAACTCGTTATCGCTGCAATTACAATATCTCCATGTTTTAGTTCAACTTCACGGTCTTCTATGTAAGATGAATCATCATTTTTACTCTGCTCGACACCATGACCTTGGTGGCCAGAAGGGGAATTAAGAGTTTCAAGCCAATGTCTTTTCATATCCGACAAGTTAACTCGGTCTTGAGGTCTTTTAGGCCCTGCTAGGGCTGGTTCAACTGTACTCAAATCTAGAGAAATGGATGAAGTGAATTTAGGCACAGGAGTGTCTTTCGTGTGAAATAAACCTTGAGCAGTCATATATCTCCTTACATCTTCAATATGTGAATCATCTCTACCTGAAAGATGCATATAATCAAGAGTCGTTTGATCAACCGGGAAAAACCCACATGTCGCCCCATATTCGGGAGCCATATTAGCAATAGTTGCTCTATCAGGCAGGCTGAGGTTGGCCATACCTGAACCATAAAACTCTACAAATTTTGAGACCACTCCATGGTCCCTAAGCATCTCCACTATTCTCAAAGTCATATCAGTAGCAGTTACTCCCGGATTTAGCGCTCCTTTTAGTTCGAAACCTACTACTTCTGGTAAGAGCATGTAGATTGGCTGCCCGAGCATCACTGCTTCGGCTTCTATTCCACCAACACCCCAACCTAAAACTCCAAGACCATTAATCATGGTAGTATGAGAATCAGTACCAACAAGAGAATCTGGAATCCATAAATCATTTTCTAAACGTGCTACGCTTGCAATCCATTCAAGATTGACTTGATGAACTATTCCTCGACCTGGTGGTACCGCACGGAAATTATCAAGACTCATTTGTCCCCATTTGAGAAATTTATACCTCTCCATATTACGTTTATATTCAATTTCGAGATTACGCTCTCGGGCATCAGGAAATAAACCTGAAATATCAACTTGAACTGAATGATCAATGACCAAATCAACTGGAACCTGTGGATTAACCTTTTCTGGATCTCCACCTAGTTCAACCATTGCATCCCTCAATGCTGCGATGTCAACGACCGCTGGTACACCTGTAAAATCTTGAAGAATTACCCTACTAGGATTGAATGGTATTTCTTCCGGATTCATTGTAGGCGACCAAGATGCTATTCTTCTAACATCATCTTTTGTCACAAGAAAGCCATCACATTTTCTTAGTGCTGATTCTAATAGTATCCTAATAGTGAAGGGTAGTTCATTTAGATGGCAAAGACCCTGGCTTTCAAGCTCCTTAATAGACATGAATGAGCCCTTATCTCCAGAATGTGTGTCAAATTCGGACCTCGCAGAGAACAAATCATTAGTTGACATGATAACAGCCGCTAAGATGCAGCACAAAAATATGTCCAATCAATTATTTCAAATAAATCCTGAAATCAAGCTGAAATAACTACTGATAAAAGGCGAACTTCGTATACAGGTCTATCGCTGTCTCCTGTTTCTACATTGCTGATGTCAGTTACTGAACTCAGTCCACTTGAAACTTGACCAAATACTGTGTGAACGCCGTCAAGATGACTAGGATTACTATCTTCTGGAACGATGAAGAATTGGCTTCCACCAGTATTCTCAGCGTTAGTTTTCGCCATAGATAGGGCCCCTGGGACATGATTCCGGCCATTATTCGCTTCATCACCTACTGTCCAAGAGGTCTGAGGACAAGCACTAGAACTATCTTCTGATTCACCATTGCAGTAGCCATACCAATTATGTGCATAACCACCCGAACCAGTTCCTGATTCAAAATCTCCACCCTGTATCATAAAATTATCAATGATTCTATGGAATATGGTTGCATCATAATTACCACTTCTGGAATGATCTGCAAAGTTCTCAACATGATTTGGAGCGTCTTCGGAATATAAATCAATGACAATAGTGGCTGTAGTCCTAGAATTCTCGTCTAATCCATTTGGAACATAGGATATTTGCATTGTAGCCTGAGATGCCGAACTGGGAGAGTCCGCAGCATAATCAGCAATAACTTTCACAGAAGAAAGCAGTAATAAAATTGCCACTAAACCTACGAGTAAGCCCATTGGAGTAGGGCTACCATTATCCAATATTTGGAAACTTTGTCCAATTGAAATTCCTTCTTGGTCCATTATCGATGTGAGTTTACCTCTCTCCCGTAAAGTTTCTTTCGATTTAGGATCTAATTTTAGAGCATTAGAATAATTCTTGTAAGCACGCTTTAAATTCGCCTTCCGAGAAGGCGCATCAAGGTCTGCTTTAATCACGTAAATATTACCAGCTAAGGAAAGTGTTTTGGCTCTCTGTACAGCGTCTTCACATGAATCCCATGCTAATGAACGGAGTGTGCTTAATGCCGCATCTGGATTATTACTTTTTATGAGTTCATTTTCTGCTTTATCCCATGCATTCTGGAGTTTTTCGGAAACAGGCATGATGCTTCGGACAACAATCTAATAAAAAACCGCAACGGATGCTATCAAGTCAAAAATTTCGGATTGTTGAACGGGAATGCATAAGACCCGTTCCCTACGGCAGTTGATTCACGCAAGCACCTATGGGGCTACGAAACCAATGGAGAATGTGAAGTAATGGCCATCAGAGTTAATGATTTTACAATTAATATAGCAACAGCAAACGGTACTGGTTCTCAATCGGCGAACTTAATCATTTTACACTCGATGTATGAGATGGGAGTGCCAGTTAGTGGAAAGAATCTATTCCCAAGTAATATCTCCGGATTACCTACTTGGTTCATAATTAGAGCTAGTGATGCGGGTTATCAAGCACCAGGAGATCACACACATATCCAAGTAATGATGAATAAAGATACTTGGGAAAAGGATTTGAATAATACTGAACCAGGTACTGTAATTATTTATAATCAAGATGTAAAGTTACCAGTTGAAAGAGATGATTGTGTAGTTCTTCCAATGCCAATGACAAAGATGGCTAGGTCAATTAGCCCAAAAATGGCCAAACTTATGGCAAACATGTACTATGTTGGAGCAATAGCGCACATATTAAAAATTGATCAGGGAGCAATTGAAGCCGCTGTTTCTAATCAATTCGGAGG
>DADI01000064.1:0-1170 GCA_002494975.1 Euryarchaeota archaeon UBA556 | reverse complement strand
AAGAAAATTGGGATTATGAATCTGAATATATGGCAGAAGCAAGAAATAAAGACCCAAATACATTCCTGATAGAAGGAAATGAGGCAACCGCTCTAGGTGCAATATATGGTGGAATTAACATGCTCTCTTGGTATCCAATTACACCTTCATCATCAGTAGCAGAATCAATAATTAGTTGGATACCAAAGTTACGCGAAGCGGAAGATGGAGGGGCCACTTGCGCAGTAGTGCAAGCAGAAGACGAATTAGCAGCTGCCGGAATGGTACTAGGCGCAGGATGGGCTGGAGGCAGAGGAATGACCTGTACAAGTGGCCCGGGAATTTCTTTAATGTCTGAATTTATCGGACTATTCTACTTCTCAGAAGTCCCCGGAGTAATTTGGGACGTTAACAGAGTTGGCCCATCTACGGGACTACCAACAAGAACACAGCAGGGAGATTTATCTATGCTTTATGAAGCAAGTCATGGAGATACACAACATATTGTATTAATTCCAGGAACTGTTGATGAATGTTTTGAATTTGGTTGGAGAGCTTTTGATTATGCAGATAGATTCCAAACTATGGTTTTTGGATTTGGAGATTTAGATTTAGGTATGAATAGATGGTCAACAGCTGGTTTCGAATATCCAGACATACCAATGGATAGAGGTAAGGTAATTAGAAGTCAGGAGCAAATGGATGCTATTGCTAACTATGGCCGTTACAGAGATGTCGATGGTGATGGAATAGCATATAGGACTCTACCAGGAAGTGGTTTGGACCCTATTCTTTACAGAGGCACTGGACATGATGAAGATGGTGTCTATTCAGAGGACCCTCAAGTGTATCATTCCACTATGGAGAGGTTGAAAAGGAAAATTGATGGTGCTAGGGATCTACTTCCTGCACCTATCATCAGACAAGAGAAGGAGAAAAGTGTAGGAATCATATTCTATGGTTCTATGGAAAATACAATCGTAGAAATTGATGACATGTTAGAAGAAACTGGACTTTCAGTGAGTACATGCCGTGTTCGTGCTCTACCTTATCACTCAGATGTTGAGGCATTTATCGAGGCACATGATAACATCGTAGTTCTAGAAATTAATCGCGATGGCCAATTATTTGGCATATTGAGAAAAGAGTTACCAGGGCAATTACTTACGAAAATACAAAGTGTTGCATACA
>DADI01000063.1 GCA_002494975.1 Euryarchaeota archaeon UBA556 | reverse complement strand
GAAAGAGTATGGATATTTTTGAAGGGCGCATAACATCATGTGGTTTCTCATCAGGAGATAGGATAGTTGTTGGAACTTGGAGGAATACTCCATTTGGTAGTTTCTCAGATTTAATGTGGGCAAAACCAGATGGATCAAAAGTTCTCATTGCTCCTAATGAAAAGATTGCAAATTATATTTCCTCTCTTTACGACTTTGACATCATCAAAATTGAAGATCTAAAAATAGAACATAGCGGAAGTATGATGAAAGTACAGACTAAAGATTTGAATTGTCATTTCGAATGGAGCAAAGGAGTTTCATTCTTAATTAAGAAAAGACCTTTGTGGTTTGTTGCAAGTATCGAATATTTCTTTGGATGGCTTATTTTTGGAACAAAAACATATGGCAAAACAAAAAATGGAAGAAGAGAGTGGTATGCAGTAGATAGATTATCGAAATTAACTTTAGCGAAGGCAGAGTTCAAGAAGAAGAATTTAGGAGGATATACCAAATTTCATCCTAAGGCTAATTTTGGATTTAGTGACCCCCCAAAAATGCCATGTTCGGCATTAGTAAGGAGCCATATTGAATAATTTAATGTCTCAGAAAAGATCATCCTCATCATCGGCATCTTCGAAAGAAATCATAGAACTAGTATCTACTTTCTTGGATATTTTTTTCTTAGCAGGCTCTTTTAATTCAGATTCTTTTTCTGCTTCTTTAGATTTCTCCTCAGCAGCTTGCCTTTCAAATTCGGCTAATTCATCATCTGACATACCTGCTTGCCGAGCTAACTTAACTTGTCGTTCGTCACGTGCTCGAATTTCCAACAACCTCTGTCTTGCTTTGTCATAATGCTGTAACATATACATAGCATCATGTTCAAGTAAAGGTGAATCTGAAATTATCGTTATATCCAACCAGTCCCCTTCTTCCGCTAGATATTCTGCAAATGGCTCAAATTTAAGATCTGACTTTTTGATTTGAGTATAGTGTAATGCATTACCCATTCTATGTTCAACTCCAGCAAAATGGCAGTAGAATTTCTTACCACCATAACTTTCTCTAACTAAATCAAATAGTTCGGCATAGTCTTCGCTCGTCTTCATCTTCCCGTGCCCTCGTGCATGAATATGTGCCATATTGATTACTGGAACCGTCCCTTCAACGTGATTACAAACTTCAAGAACTTCTTCTATAGTCCCCCATAATTCTTGACGACCAGAGGTTTCAATACCCACGAGAGAAGGTTCAGATTCATGTATCCAAGGAAATGCTGCATAGTCTAACTCTTCTTTAGCAACTCCCCAAATTGATCTTACTCTGTCAACAACCCCTGAAAATACATTGGCAACTTGCTCATTGGCACTTGTACCAGGCTCATAATCGCCGTATGGCCCTACATGATAAGTCAAATGGCGTGCATTCAAGATTTTTCCTGCTTGCATACTCGATTCCATTTTCAATAGGCTTCGATTACGTTCACGGCGATTACCGAGAAGTTCCGCATAATATGGACCATGCATATTCATCTCAATATCTGAGTCCCATGAAAGTATACCTGCTTGCCAATATTGATCAAAATGTTTAGGCTGAACTGTACGTACAGTTTGTATCTCCATTGCATCTAATCCAAGGACAGTAATATCGTCCATTCCCTCGACAATAGTTCGCCCTTTACATGATAATGGCACACCTGCCGGACCTAATCGTAGTGGCATACTTACATCCCCCGAGGGTTGGCCGAAAGGGTGACCCTTCAAAAGGGATTGTTGCTAATAGTCCCTTTTAAAGTTAAGAAAGATAACTGGGATTTAATTACTAAACGTTAATATTAACTCAAACAAGCGCTTTTCACACCTAAATTACCTGATTCAGAGAGCGGAAGATTACAAATGAACCTTGCAAGCCATTCTAATGGTTCAAGAGTATCATTAGTCACCACATTAATTGAACCTAGTGAATGTTCAACAAGAGCCCTTCGTTCATCGGCAATATAACTACACACGTGAGGCACTAATCCTCTATTCCGTATTTCTTTAAGTAAATCTCCAACTTCAACTCCTTCTAATTTTGATATAGCAAATAATGCCTCTGAAGTTAGAAAAAGAACATGGATTTGACGTATCCTATTAATAACAAAACCCCAAACTTTGACCATATCCTCAGGATCATCTGGCACATCAACCACCATGACCATCCGGGCACCTTCTAATTCCCCAAAGGTCATACCAGCACCTAAGGCTGATTTAGGAGATATACCAGAAAGTATAGTTTCAGTAGAATTTAGAAGCCAGTGAATACCATTTGTCATCTTTCTCCAATCTATAACTCCATGATTAAAACTCGAAAAAGACTCATTATCTTTACAGGTTAAGAAATTTGTTTTGGCACCTAATAATTTAGATTTTGATAAAAGATCGTATGAATTATCGTTTTTTAAGGGATTACCGAAAGCAACTATTTGGATATCAGAGATAGACATTGTAATCAATCCATTTTCCATCTAAGTAGAGCCAAAGCTCCACCTAATCCCATCAGTTGCTGAGCAGAATCATGATCTTGAGATACTTGAACCACACGGCCCTTAGATAAAATAACCGTTTCTGAAATTGATTCCCATGACTTCCTAATTTCTGAATCTAGACTCCGAAGTAATTGAGCATCAATTGCGAGTACTTCGATAGCGCCGGCATCAGCAGCCTCAGAAATAAATCTTAACCCATAAGATACCGCCCCGTTTGTTGAAATTCTCTTCAACCCTTCCTCTATTGTTTTAATCTGGGATACGAGAGCGTGTTCTCCCAAAAATGAATCAGCCAATCCTTCAGAAAGTACTTCATTAGCTGCGGGACGACCTCCTATTGATGCAGCAATGTTCAGCATCTGATTTTTAGCACCTATTAATCTTAAAATAGATTCAAATTGCTCTCTTGCAAGACCTGGCCCGCATATAACTAAAGGTATTTTTTCAGTAAATACTAACGCAGTTTCTTTCGCAACTCTCTCAAAAAAACCTTTGCGTACACTCGTAGAATCAGAGATTCTTTTACCTCCTCCGCGCATACTAAATTGTGAAACATCACGAATACCGTGAGAAGTAACCTCAAAGAGAATTATCTCATCATTTTCAACAACAATCAATCCAGATTTCGCCTTTGAACCAGATTTGATTGTTTCTTTGAGAAGCATTAAGTCAGAGTTAACAAGACCGCCTGGGAAAGACAATTCTATCTCGTCACCAGGAGAAATAATATGTGTATGGTGTAAGCCTATGTCAAAATTAGCATC
>DADI01000057.1:440-4867 GCA_002494975.1 Euryarchaeota archaeon UBA556 | reverse complement strand
CTTTTATTTATTTCTTTCAATTCGAATCTAATACTTTGTTTAACATTGCGATGTACAATATCTTCAAGCTGCCTGTCTAAACTACTCAAGATTGCTCGATGTTCAGAATCACTAATCTCAAAAACACGTCTCAAATAAGCAATCATTCTAAGCTCATCGTCCGTTTTATTGGTATTAATCAAGAAAGTTTCTAGGACTTGTTCATATGCTGTAAATTTTTCACTAATTGTCAAAGGATGACCCTCTTCTAATTTTTCTTCTTCTAGAATCGCATCATAGATCATTTTTGGTTCATCATCATCTAATCTCAAAGCCATGGCCAATTTTGTAATCAACCTCTTCTCTCCGAAACTCAAGTTTCCATCATGAAGGGCCAAACTAACAACCCCTCTAAACACTGCTCGCCTATCGGAGGAAGGCTCAACCATGTACTCCGTTGATAGCACTATGACTTAATCTCTATCCCTTATTATGTAAGAGTCAGAATCAAGGTAATAAAACCCCTAAAGTAGATATTGAATCAATAGGAGGCTTCATGAAGGTCATAACTACCCGTTAGGCTTGGTAATCAGCCACACTCGCGGGCGTTTTGCGCCCATCCAACCCAAACGCCAACAAGGCAATAGGGAGTGAAGCCCTCTAGTTGGGCCGAAAACCGGAAAGGAATTAATATGTCAACAACAGAAGGAAAATATATCATACACGCAACAATACGTTGTGACGGCACAGTCGCCAGAAAAGACGTCGTAGGGGCCATTTTTGGTCAAACCGAAGGTCTTCTTGGTGACCAGTTACAACTAAGAAAACTACAACGCACAGGCCGTATAGGGCATGTCGATGTCACGCTAAATCAGAATAAAGGAAAAGTACAAGGGGAAATATCTCTATCATCTTCAATTGATCAAGTGAGTACCGCAGTTATCGGTGCAGCACTAGAAACAATTGATCGCATAGGCCCTTGTAAAGCAGTAATCAAGGTTAAAGGAATCGAAAATATTCGCTCAGCTAAGAGAGATAATGTCATCGATCGCGCTAAAACTCTACTTTTGAACATGGTCAATTCTGGCCAAGACGATTCTAAGAACATCTTAGATGAGGTTAGAGCAGTCTTGACATTAGATACGGAGAAAGACATTTCTGGCATGACTGCTGGGCCAAGTGTTACAGATAGTGATGCAATAATTATCGTAGAAGGAAGAAATGACGTTAGAAACTTACTGAAATTTGGAATCAAAAATGCAATAGCAACAATGGGTTCAGGAATTCAAGATGAGTTAGTAAATCTAGCAAAGTCAAAAACCACAGTAATAGCATTCGTAGACGGAGACCGAGGAGGTCGTCTTTTACTGATGGAACTTAGTGGTAAATTAGGAAAGTCATTGACTCATGTGGCCCTTGCCCCTCAGAGTAGAGAAGTTGAACATCTCGAAGGTAAAGTAATCACGAAATGTCTGAGCCAGAAAGAAGCAGCTAACAAAATAGTAGCCCGCCTTCAAGCAGAATTGGCCAAAGAAGATGATGCAGCCGTTGGAAGAGGCACTGAATCATTAGAAGCTCCCGACGAAGTCAAAGAATGGGCGGGGATGTTAGATGGATTAAAGCGTAATCAAGCAATAATTGTTAACGCTGATGGTTCAGGAAGTGAACCAATTGGTGCAGCAAAACTTGAAGAAGAACTATCTGAATCTGAGGGCGCAATAGGTTTAGTGTTCTCTGGTAAAGTTAATGATAGAATTTTCGATTTAGCATCAGGTGCAGGAATTGAAAATGTAATGGGCACATCTGTTGGAAAGGTAACTAGAAAATCAGGTGTACAGGCTTATTCTGCCTCTAATCTTTGAAGATATTGTAGAATTTAGATCGCCTTTGGCATTTTTTTTTCTCATAGTAAACCGTAGCGTAAGCCACGTTAACAGTAGAAGCCATCAAAAGTCTCTCATTCCCGCTACATACGGATGGAACAGTCGACGCTAACAATTCTTGCGTTGTACGGACTATTTGGTATTGCACTAGCGACCTTATGGCTAAGGCATCAATCGGTACTTAGGCAAAGGGAACAAATGCAGATTCGCCTAGGTAATTTACAAGGTAATTTGGCGAACACATCGAATCGCCTGGATTTACTTTCTAGGGGCGTCGATACAATACTTGGTGAGACCCCTGAAGTTCATGAGTTACTTGCCGTTCACAAATCATTAGAATCTGCCGAGTCATTATTATTCGAACAAGATGTAACTATCAGCTCTAGCGAATCATGCGCTATTGCTACTCATGCGGCTCGTTCAATTCTTTCTAATTATCAAAGTGATTCAGAAGATAAAGGTCGAGAGAATATTCTCCCAGGTATTATACCACTTGTACTTCGATTAGATGCGATTCTTACAGAAGCAGAGATGAAATCAGAAGATTTAGAATTAAATGGAGAAGAACAGAGATGTCTCGGTGAATTGTTTCATGAAGCAGGAAAATCATCTAGAGCGGCAGATTTCTATCGCAGGGCCCATACACTTTCTCCCGAAGGGCCCTCTGTACTATATTCATTAGCATCAATTCAGAGAGACGAAGGAGATTTGGACACACTAGATCGAACTTTAGAACGACTTTTAGCTATAGACCCCGATGATATTGAAGTATTGAAGGAACAGGCGATTTTATTATTCGGAAGTGAGGATATAAGATTGAATCGTAACACAAGAAGATTGGAAGCATTGGGAGAGGATTTTGAAATTTCCACAGACCAAATGAGCCTGAATAATATCTCAGGACGTGCAAGTGACGTACAAAGCGCCATAAATCCTCATTTGAAGGAACCTTTGACCGCTGAGGGCTGGGTTACTAAATCTGCAAAATTATTCCAGTTGGGAGAAATAGGTACGGCACTCGAATCAATTGAGAAAGCCTTGTATTTGGACCCAACAAGTTCTGAAGCATGGTTATTGAAAGCAAAATTACTTGCTGCAGGCGATGAGAGGACAAAGGAGGCTCTACAAGCAGTTCGTCGAGCGGCTGCTCTAGGCGAATACACAGTTCTACTAGAAAGCGAAATACTTGAAAATGATGGTAAATTAGATTCTGCTAGAGCGGTATTAGAAGAATGGTTAGAAAAAACTCCTTCCGATGCAGAGGCACGAGGTCGTTTGAGTTTAGTTTTATTCCGTGCCGGAGCAATCGATTGGGCAACTAAAGTACTTCATGAAGCCCCAGTAGAGGCTTGGGAAAGTGCCTCGTTGCATATTATGGAAGGAAGACTACACCTATTAGCCGCGGACGAGTATAGAGACAGAACTGGAGATCATGATCATATTATTCTACTAGATGCAACAATTTCTTTTGATTCAGCGATAGAAAAAGACAGAGAATCGGGTCTTGCATGGTTAGGGCGTTCTCGTGCTTTGAGATATCAAGGTTCTTTGAAAGAGGCAGAAGTTGCTTTAGTAAGGGCTAGAAGATTAATACCGGAACACCCTTCAATATCTCTAGAAGAAGCCCATTTGTGTTTAGAAACAGGTAAATTAGATCAGGCAAATGCTCTAGTTTCGGAAGCGTCGACAAATCTTCAAAATCATTCTTCGATACCTTTCATAAGAGGAATAATTGCTGCTAGGCAAGGGCGATTTATTGAAGCTCAAACCTTTTTCTCAAAGGTTCTTTTGATCCAAGAGAATCATATCCGTGCAAGATTAAATAGGTGCTCAGCAGCACTATTAGCGAATGATTTACCAACAGCACTTGATGATGCAGACTATCTTGTAGAAAATGTTCCTGAATTAAATTTAGCCCGTCAAAGACGTTCTGAGATCCTCATGAATCTTGGTGATTGGGGGGCGGCTGAAATTGAACTAAGAACACTCCTCTCCAACCAACCAGAACATATTATGGGATTAGTTCATTTAGGTACTTGTATGATAGCTATGGATAAAGCAGAGCAAGCAGAGAAGCCACTAAATGATGCGATAAGATACGACCCTAAGCATTCGGATGCCTGGTATCAAAGAGGTTTACTCTATCTTGACTTCGGAAGAGTCGAAGAGGCCAAATCAGACTTTGAGGCGGCAGCTAAGCACGATACTAAACATATAGACGCACGTTTGAGAATCGCCGCAATCTTACATGAAGGCGAGGATGCCAATGCCGCAGTTACAGCATGGAGAAAAGTACTTGATATTGATCCAGAACACAGATTAGCTCGAAGAAGATTACAGGAATCTTCGGACCGTCAAAAAACCATCAAGGTGAGGGTACCTCCAAAGGATTGAACACTGACTTGCCTTAGCCTCAGATATGTATGCTTCCAGTGGGATTGAACCAAATCAAAAGGCACCCTCGTTTGAATTGCCCAACGCCAATCAGAAGTTAGGTGTAGAAAGTTTATCTCTATCAGAAGCAATGGGCGGTAATGGGGCAATTGTTTTATTCACTTGTAACCA
>DADI01000057.1:0-342 GCA_002494975.1 Euryarchaeota archaeon UBA556 | reverse complement strand
GAATCGGATTCTTGGGCTAATATGGTGAAAAGAGCTTCTAAAGGCATGTCTTATGCTTATTTACACGATGCAGACCAATCAATTGCTACAATTTATGGTGCTGAACGTACCCCTGAGTTTTATCTAATAAATTCATCAGGAATTGTAGTTTATAGAGGTCGTCTTGATGATTCACCAAGAGACCCCTCGCATGCAACTACATCCGAACTTTCCGATGCAATCGACTTACTTGTCGCTGGGGAATCTATTATACAAGATAGGACCGAGAGTATTGGGTGCTCCGTCAAATGGAAAATTTAGGTGTAAAAATGAGGATGGGTCTTCCCGCTAAAATTTTTGCAA
>DADI01000088.1 GCA_002494975.1 Euryarchaeota archaeon UBA556 | reverse complement strand
GATCCACATCAGCAATTTCTGATTTTAGTTGGTATCACAGTCATTATCTGGGTACTAGAATCCTTATTCGAATATTGGTGGGGGATTTTATGGCGTAATCTTGCTCAAACTGCTCAGCACGAATTAAGGATGGATGCTTACAATCATATTCAAAATTTGGAAATGCAATGGTTTTCAGAGCAGTCTACAGGTGGTTTAATGTCTGTTTTAAATGATGATGTTAATCAGTTGGAAAGGTTTCTAGATCAGGGTGCTAATGATTTGCTACAACTGGCAACTACAATTACTGTAGTGGGTACTATAATGTTTATTTTAGCGCCTGAAGTTGCTTTATTAGCAGTAATACCAGTTCCAATTATTGTCATAGGCTCATTTATTTTCCAAAGAAGAATTGGGGTAAGGTACAAAAAAGTCCGAGAAGAAGTGGGTGAATTAAATTCTTTATTGAATAATAATCTCCAAGGAATAACTACAATCAAATCTTTTACAGCTGAAAGTAGAGAATCTGAGCGTGTTGGAATAGCATCTGAGTCATATAGGGATGCCAATAGAGACGCCATTCGTCTTTCCGCTTCCTTTGTTCCATTAATTCGCATGGCAATACTATTTGCATTTACTGCGAATATGCTTGTAGGTGGATGGATGGCATTAGATGGTGAATTAGACGTAGGTGCATATGCGATAATTGTATTTATCACTCAGAGACTACTTTGGCCTCTCACAAGGCTTGGACAAACCTTTGATTTGTATCAAAGAGCAATGGCTTCCACTACTAGAGTTCTAGATTTAGTAGATACAGACATTGGTATAGTTGAGGGAGATAAGATTTTATCGGATATTCAAGGAAGAATAACCTTCAATGAATTAAAATTCACTTATCCTGGGCGAGAATCAGTACTCAAAGATATAAATTTTGAAATTCAAGAAGGAACAACGGTTGGATTAGTAGGTTCCACCGGTTCTGGAAAAACCACACTAACACGTCTTTTGATGAGATTCCATGACCCTCTATCTGGGACTTTAGAGATTGATGGAATTAATATTAGAGATCTAAAACTTGAATCTCTTAGAGGGGCGATTGCTCTAGTTTCTCAGAACACGACTCTTTTCCCTGGTACAGTTCGAGAGAATATCGCTTATGGGAATCCAGATGCAACCTTAGAACAGATAGACTATGCAGCAGGTATTGCTGAAGCCACAATTTTCATTTCAGAGTTACCAGAGGGTATGGGAACGAATATTGGTGAAGATGGACACAAATTATCAGGTGGTCAAAGACAGAGGCTAGCAATTGCTAGAGCGGTTTTGAAAAATGCGCCAATTCTTATTCTTGATGAAGCCACTAGTAATGTGGATAATGAGACAGAGGCTGCATTACAGCGCTCAATAGAAAAAATCTCAGTAGGCCGTACTACTTTGATTATTGCTCATCGTTTATCGACAATAAGGAATGCTGATACTATAATTGTATTAGACGCTGGCTCGATATCTGAAGTGGGTAATCATGACGAATTAATTTTGAATAATGGTATTTATTCGCGGTTATGGGCAGTTCAAACAGGAGAAGTGGAAAAATGAAAGATGAGAATTTCGGCAATCAAAATTATACTCCTGCTATGAAATTATCAGGAGTATGTGATTCACTAGGAGTCGTTGGAACAAAGTTTGGTAATGGGGAATGTTCTGTGACTTGTACTGTGTCTAATGATCATCTTAATGCAGGTGGCGTTGCTCATGGAGGTTTACATTCTACAATGCTTGATACTGCTCTTGGGGGTGCACTCGTATCAATGATCAACAAAGAAGAATGGTGTGCTACAGCACAATTAGATATTTCATTTCTAAACGCTGCGAATGTAGGTGATATATTGGTTGCAGAGGGGAAAGTCCTGCGCCGAGGAAAAAACTTGGCTCATTGTGACGGGATTTTATCTAATCAAGATGGTAAAATTATTGCTACTGCGAAAGGAACTTGGGCTATATGGGCATCTAAACCAAGTAGTCTGTCCTGAGTTTTTTTATCCGAGTGCAGGGAAAGGATTGATTTCACGTCACCCTCTCCGAGTATTCACATGGCACGGATTGACTCATTGATTTTGGTTATGCTCGGACTTGCTCAAATCCTTATTGGTAACTCAATAGCTCTCGAATTTCTTGCAGTATTGTTACAAGGTACCGGTGGAGGAACTATTGTAATGGCGATATACTTCCTTATTTTCTTATCGAAGCACCAGAAAGAATTTGATGGGGCATATTCTAAATTGGAAAAAACGACCCTAATTAGAGACGAAAGTGGAGAATTAGTATTTCAAGATGCTAATACTGTGGTCACCAAAGTAATTTGGTACATCATACCTGTTGGTTTGACAATAGTTGGAGCTATTGTCTGGTTAGCAAGTTAATGGTTAGGTGCTTACGATGTCGGGCCGAAAGAAAGGCTTTCCTGACTTAGTCGATAACGCAATTGATAATCCTGCCTTCGAATTATTTGGAGGTTATCACATCTTTTTGAGAAGATTAATTATTCCTCTTCTCATTGCAATCCTTGCAATTCTACTCTATGACTTAACTAATCACAAGTTTTTATCAGCAATCTTAACTGGTCTTGCAGTTGGGCCTATATTTAATTTAGAGAGATTTGTGGCTGAGAGAAAACAGCGTAAATAAACATAATTTTCATCTAATGTCGCCGAAGAGGTGAAATGTATGTCTTATCCTAGAGGTATACATGGCATCCCTTGCAGACTTTGATTTACTTTCTTTTGTTGGTTACGATGGAGGGGGCGGATTAGAGTTAATTTTCGCATCTTCTGCAGTTTTAGGTGGGGTGCTTTTCCTTCTTTGGTTCGCTTTAATGATGATTGGAGGGATAGCTGCTGATTTATTCGATGGAATATTCGGTACTGATTTCGACGCCATGGGTGCTGATGCGTCGTTCAAAGCCCTAACATTCCAAGGAATAATGGCTTTCATGATGTTCTTTGGTCTTGGCGGACTGTACGTATTAGAAGGTGATTCTGATCAAACGTCATTAGCAATAGTAGTTGGTTCATTGACAGGTTTTGCTTCGATGTATGGCACAGGCAAGTTATTCCAATTATTTGTTTCATTACAATCTGATGGGACTATCGATATGGATGATTCAATAGGTTCGGTCGGAACTGTCTATCTACGGATACCAGAAGGTGGAGTTGGCCAAATCCAGGTGGAATCGGGAAATGCGATGAGGACATACAATGCAAAAACAGAAGATGGACAAGGAATGGCAACTGGTGAATTCGCGGAAGTCATAGATGTAATTTCTTCAACTCTTATAGTGAAGAGAAAGTAATTATCGTTTCTATTTTTCAGACGATGCAGGCAAAGACTTCATGACCTAGTTATGTTTCAAACGATATGAGTTGAAACAATGGCAGAAGGTTCCGGAATAGCAACAATAATGATATTTGCAATAGTATTAGTCCTAGTGGCTACCACAATATTTTTCGCACAGCGATATAAAAGATGCCCTCCAGATAAGATAATGGTAGTATATGGACGTACTTCCAAAGGTGCGGCATCTAGATCAATACATGGTGGTGCTACATTAGTTTGGCCGTTAATTCAGGATTATTCATTCCTATCATTAACTCCTATTACTATCAATATTGATTTGAAAAATGCTCTTTCGATGCAGAATATTCGAATTAATGTGCCAAGTACTTTCACAGTAGGGATTAGTACTGAACCTGCAATTATGACTAATGCTGCAGAGCGTTTATTGCAACTTACACCCCAACAAATCGAAGAAATGGCGAAAGAAATAATCTTTGGTCAACTTCGTTTGACTGTTGCTTCCCTTACTATCGAGCAGATTAATCAAGATAGAGACACATTCCTAGAAATGACTAGAACTAATGTAGACACTGAATTACAGAAAATTGGTATTCATCTGATTAACGTTAACCTAGTAGATATTACTGATGAGTCCGACTATATCGAAAGTATTGGTAAGAAAGCGGCTTCCACTGCTGTTGAGAATGCGCGTATTGACGTAGCAAATGCAGAGAGAGACGGAGCAGTTGGTGCTGCAAAAGCAAACAGAGTACGTGAGATTGAAGTTGCTAACAACCTAGCAGAAGCAGAAAAGGGCCGTAAGACCGCAGAAGCAGATCAGCGTGTATATGTTGGTAATCAAGAGGCATTAGCGGTTTCCGGTGAGAACGCTGCAACTGCAATAGTCAAGAATTCAGATGCGGATCTGGCAGAGATTGAAGCGGCTGCTAAACAGCGTGCTGCAGTTGCTGCGGCACAGGCTGAAGCGGAAATCCAGCGTGCTTTCTTCAAGGAAGAAGAAGCAAGATTACAGGCGAGTGAGATTGTACGTGAACAAATTCAGAAACAACAGATTGAAATTTCTGCAGAAGCAGAAGCGGAACGTCTTCGTCGTATCGCTAGAGGAGATGCAGATGCTATCCTCGCTAGATATGAAGCAGAAGCAGCAGGTATTCAGAAAGTGTTGGATGCTAAGGCGAGTGGTTATGCAGGATTAGTAAAGAGTGCTGGTGGAGATACCAAAGCAGCAGCTACCCTTCTAATGGTTGAGAAGATTGAAAGTATGGTTGCAGCTCAAGTTGAAGCTATACGTAATATGAAGATCGACAAGGTAACTGTATGGGATGGCGGAAATAATTCCGATGGTACATCTGCAACAAGTAATTTCGTGAGCAGTTTGGTACAAAGTTTACCTCCTATTCATGATGTTGCAAAAATGGCTGGTGTAGACCTACC
>DADI01000020.1:13279-17081 GCA_002494975.1 Euryarchaeota archaeon UBA556 | reverse complement strand
GTATAAGTATATATGGAACCGAGTATAGTGATTAAACTAAGTCCGAAACCAATTTTATCTATATTTTCACTAACATTTAGCAATTGTTTAATGTGTATAGGGATTATTGACATTTTATTCACTCCATTTTTGCTGGAATAGTTAATACGGTGTATCTTTTGTATCTTTGACCGGAAGTATCCGTTTTCCAAACTCTATCGAAAGACCATCCTTGAGCCTCTAAATCGCTAATTCGGCGGGGTAGGGCACGAATCTTGTAGATTGCAGCGGCTTCTACACCAGTAATTGAGGTAGTTTGGGAAAAATGATTTCTTAGCATATCTAACTGCGACATAATGAAGACAGGTTACTGCCACATATATAAATCTTCTGGTTTACTTGTTCAGGCCATTGATATAATAATCATTATTAGGATCATATTGTTGATAACTATTAGGTGGTTTTCCACCCATATAATTCTCATCTATCCAGTCTTTGAGTTCTTTATCCTCTTGTAGATCATTTAGAAGAATATCTTTAGGATTCTTCATCTTTTTATTTAATTCATCCATTCGATCTACGCCACCAATTCTAGGCATAACTGGGGTGTGGATAATTTTGAACAACTCCTTTTGAGCGGTATATATTTTCTTTAACTCTGCGTTAGTAACGGAACCAGTTGCTCCGCCCCTCTTAGGATTATGTTGCTTAAACATTTCCTCCGAGATATCATAAATATTAGTTGAATCCGCTGCTACTCGTTTCGCATTCCACTCTAATACTTGGATAAGATATCTAAAGTAGAGTCTTTCGAAGAGTAATAATGAGTAAAGATAATTTTTATAGTAAACTCCAGGACCATCCATTTCATAAATAGGCAAGAAAAAGGGCGGATTATACTCGTAGTCCATATTAATAAATTTACTCATAAGATAATTCTCAGTGGTAGAAACTAAATGTTCATCCAATAGTGAAATTTCTTCAGCATTTGGAGTCTTAGATTTAGCGAACTTAATATCATCCTTTGGAACTTCGGGAATAATTAAAGTAGATAAAAATCCTCCATTTCCTAGAATCCCTAATTTAGAAAACAAAGTTATATCATCAATAACTCTTTGCATCATTAAAATCTCGGAAAACATCACAGAGGTAGTCTGATACACTTCTGACAAATCTTTACTATCATTTATGAATCTTTTATTACTTGGAATCTCAGCCAATGATAACCAACGATTAGAAATCTCATTAGCCTTTGTTATCTTGGGGTCTAAATAACCTCTTTTATGATAATAACTTGGATCCGCTGTGCGAGCCAATTCATTACGCATTATGATTGAAGCCAATCGGAGACTCCAAAGAGGAGCATTTCCAAGATCTAAAGCGATACCCATACTCATTTCATTGAAATAATCGGCAAGTCCACCTACTTGGTTTGGTGACTCTTTTCCAACAAACTGAGCATAAGGAATTAATGTTTTAACCATGCTTTCAGTTCCAGGTTTATAATTTAATCCGTTCATTAAGTATGTTTCTGGCCGAGACTTATCAAATACCTGATTCCTAATTGATTTATTAATTTCTATGTTAGATGGGCTTCTGGCTCTGTAAAACTCTTGATCAAGATCTTCAAAAATAGGAGTTAGACTCCAGGAATTATTTATTATTTCTAATTTAGCGAGTTCAAGATCGGAGGGTCCGTCAAAATAAAGTTCAAGAGAATCTTTTTCTGAATCTTCTAGATCTTCTGGATCTTCAACTTCTTCCTCCTCGGGGATCTCTACTGCTTTCAAATCTAAAAAAGATTTACTAGGAATAATTTTTTCTACTTCCTTTATATTAAGAAGTGGTCCGGTGGACATCAATGAGGCGGTTTTATCAATATCATCTATTATAAACTGAGAATGTTTGTGAATATTATTTCCTGGACTCCATGATTTAGCCGGATCGGGAGATAAAATTATATTTAGACAAGTCGTTATTCCTCCAGAAGTTGCCTTAAAAAATTCTGACATATTAATTATTCTCTTAAACTACTATATCATATTATCTGTGAGAATTGCTAAGTGTTAAGTAGGTCGCTGAATAGTGTGTAATTAATGGATGTTACAATTACATTATCTGATGATCAAATCCAATGGTGCTGGAGTCATGCACGAGCCATAGTAGAATTATATGATGGGCACGGTTCCAAAGGTTCAGGAATGTATTCTCATAACAAAGTTGGATCTAATGTGGTCGGAGTTAAAGGAGAATTAGTAACGGCACTTTATCTAGAAGAAGAAATTAAAAATCTAAATGGATCTCGAGTAATTAGATATTATGAAGATATTAAGCGTAGTGCTAATCATCCAGGAGATGTCGGATTAGAAGTTTCTAATAAACTTTGTTTACCTATTGAAGTAAAAGGTCTGCGATATCATCAGTGGGAAAAGTTTAAGCGAATGATTCCTCCCCGCCAACTTAAAAAGTATGCCAATAAAAATGCTATCGTTGTTTGGACAGTAGCCGACACTCAAGGAGATAATAAATCAGAAGTTATAATTAAAGGTTGGAACTATGCTAAAGAAGTTCAAGAGCAAGGAATTTATAGAAAAACTATTTGCGACAATATTTGGTTAGAAGATGACGATGCTATGCACCCACCATCTACTTTACTAGCCGCCTTGCAGACTTCTTAATATTCTCAACCGCACAAGTCAGTAGTATACTCTGGGTTCATCAAAAAGTAAATTAATAGGGACAAAGAAACTCCAATGCTGGACAATACTGCTGCCACACTGGATTCGTAAAAAGTAAATTTAGAATCAAATAATTTATTTGCCAGGAGGATCCCCGGAATGATAAAGATGGCTCGCTTAAAAGAATTTTTTATCATGGAAGGAATTCCGTCTACTAAATCTCCACGAGCAATTTTTTCTGTAGCGAAAACAGAATCTGGTTTGAAAAACCAGTTGAGCGTATCAAATAACATGATTATGCTCCAGAAGATTTAATCTTGTCGTGAATCGAGTCGGCCATCAAATTAGCACCCATAGAAATTAATAAGCCACCGAAGATAGCGAAACTAATTCTCATCAAAGATTCTTTTTGATTTTTAGAAGATCCAGTAGACTTCATTAAATGATGAATATGATAGATGGCTAATAGTCCACCCATACAAACAAATGAAAACCCAGCCAAAGCAACTTGCCTATCAGAAGATTCTACCATAATAACAATTATTGCTCACTGTTATTTAAAGATAGTGATTTGATGGCGGCAGGGCGAACACACCTCCGACAGAAAAATAGGAAAGGAGGATAATATAACCGAAAGTGTGTTGTCGAACCGCCAATGTTGCCCTTGTTGCCTCGACAATACCATGTTGCGGTTTTCAGATACTTAAACCTTATTGTTATTTTAACACTTATGTGCACAATCTACTGTATCAAAGACCCTTAGACCCACTGTCCAATAGGTTTCGTATTATTGAGGCCATTAATCCAATATACAGTTTTTTCTGTGGAGGCTTTGGTATCTTTATTTGTGCAAACTATTCCTCGAGAGACGTATACTCGCAGCGTAGCACCGATATAATTAGGATGGCAACAAGTAGAATACTGAGGATAATGAATGAAAAGTTGTCCTAAATCCTCCGCAGTAAATACTTTATCGTGATAAACTGACAGGTGTCTTAGAATCAAGTATTTGGCAAATGGTTTTCTTTTAGATTTCTTTGACATAGTATGATAACAAGATTTGCTACAAAATGTTTTATTACTGTGGTGACCTTTTCCATGAGTTAATTCAAACTTAGTTCCACACCAATCACAACCTTTTTCAA
>DADI01000020.1:10586-13169 GCA_002494975.1 Euryarchaeota archaeon UBA556 | reverse complement strand
TAGCCTATAGGAGATTAGCAAGTATTTAACTATTGTGGCCTCTATGTCTTCAAGACCCATTCTTTTCCAGTCCAAGTGTGTGTAAAGGTGGCCTCATCAAAAGTATCGCTTTTTGATTGGTTATCTCCACTCCACATCGGTTGTAAATTAGTATAATGAAAACAGGCTAATTGTTGGGCGGGATCTGAAAGGTCAAAAGCATTACAAGGTTTTCGATGATCTATTTCCCAACCATTGATTCCATAAGTTTCCCAAGTGACTCCAGGAATCGCCGCAAATTGAGATTCTAAATGTAATTTTAATTCGGCCACAGTGCACCCTAACAAATCTAAAGTTCTATATTCTTTTTTATGATCTTTAATAGCATTCCATACTCGAGAACGAACTCTATTAATCAGAACTTCTTCGGGATTACAAATTATGCAAGAATGGACTCTCAAATTATGATCACAAAGTTCAGAACCATCACAAATAGCACAACGCTCTTGGCGTAAGTTATGCTTACAAATACGAGCGGCTCCTTCACAAATAGTGCAACGCCATTTTTGGCTGCCGTGAACGCAAAAATAATCTGCTACATTGCATTGTTTACAAAAATGTAAATTCTTTTTGTGCGGGACGCAGAGCCAACGAGGTCTTTTGGTTTCAATCTGAGTGTCTCCTTTTTTATTGTCCCACACGGCAGGAATATTATATGTCGGATGCAAATAAATTTTCCCTAAAATTCTTTTTACTTTGGGAACGGGAACGACTGGATGCTCCTTTACTTCCTCAGAAACTTTTTCAAAATCTTTTTTCTTCATGTAACTTCCTCAGTTGGATCCTAATTACTTTTTAAATTTGTTTTAAAAGTTCTACAATAATATCTACTGTCCATGCATTGCCCACATGAGAATGACGACTAGATTCTGCTAGTTTAGGAAGTTCGGTATAATTGTCTGGAATAGTTAGCATTCTTTCGGCTTCGACCGCAGATAAATATCTCCAATCTACTCCTCGAGTTTTAGTATTGTATACATCAATATACTTTGTTCCTGGGGGGTGCACAGATAAAATGGTATCTTTTTGGACAGTAGTTAAACAGTTTAAAAGTTCTGTATTCTTTCGGACATTTAAAACTTGTGTAATTTTAATATTAGGGTCATAGTCTTTGCGAACTCCTTTACTATCTAATTTTCTCCCCACAATGTTGGCGGGTTTCCAACTTCTTCCAGACTTGTCCTGGGAAGGATCCAAGTAACTAGAAAAACTTTTTTTATTCTTAGGAGGAGCGACAGTAAAATTTGCTGGAAGAAAGTTACTCCAATAATTTCTTTTTCTCATAGAAGGTGCGAGCACAGCAGAATCAATAAAAATTGATTTAGGTTTTCCTGGAAGGTGTTGAGTAATGGTATCTCTCCAAACATCTTTCATAATTACATTTTCTAGCAACCAATAGTCTGGCTTATAATGATTTAAAATATCTACAAAAGTAAAAAATAACTTCGATCGAGGATCCTTAAAATTTAAACCTTTTCCAGAATGTGAAAATCCTTGGCAGGGTGATCCACCTAAAATAATTAATTTATCTCCAGGATCTAAATCTATGTTCCATGATTTCCAATTATTTACATCTCCCAATTGAATTGTATTCGGAAAATTCTTCTGCGTAATGGCAATTGCAGTTTTGCTTATCTCTGAAGCATAATAACGTTTTACTGAAATCCCGGCTTTTTGTAAGGCTATTTGGCCACAGGAAATACCATCAAATAATGATATTACCACGTAGCCCATATTTGTTTTAGATAAGCACTACCTATTTATGACTTCTCTTATAGAGAACAAAATGTATCAAAGACCTTATCTATCCCATAGAGGGTCCGGGGGCGGCCTCGGCAGTGGTGGAGGTGGTGGAACTTTGATATGCTCATCATGAAAAGTGAACATTCCTGTTTCGGGAACTACTGGAGGAGAATCAACTGGTATATATTCTGATTTTAATATATTTAGTAATTCTTTTATCATTCGATACCCTGCCATGCAAAATGCAGTTATTACTATCGCAATCCAAATATTAGCCATCAAATAATAGTCCATAATCATTCATCTCCTATTATTTTTAAATGCTATAAAACTCCAGACACAAGATAATAAAAATATTATCAATGTTATCTGAGCGTCACTCATGCTACATCCTCCAAATGAGTGTTATCAAAATCAGAAAGTTTCAAGTTAGAATACAAAAACTTTTCATTACTGACTATTAGATCAAATTTGTGGTTATCTAAATTTTTTCCTTCTTTATCAGTCCAATGTGGTAATTTTCGAGGATTATACATAAGTGCATTTTTACCGTATGGAGGAGTTTTAGCCGTAGTGACCCCAACCCAATCACATTCGATCCAAGCACAAACTGTTTTATTAGCACCCTGACAAATATTTTTGGCAACATTGGTTCGGTTGTGCAACCGAGCATTAAGCATTACTAAACGCACAACAGAGGGATCGTAATAACTAACCGTGCCGGAAGGATTTTTAACTTGCCATTTCAAATAATTGGATCCTCGACCTAAATGAAATCGAACTCTATATTTACCTTCTTTA
>DADI01000020.1:0-10497 GCA_002494975.1 Euryarchaeota archaeon UBA556 | reverse complement strand
TTGTATCTCATATATTCTAACACTTCTGCTTTCATTGCTCTTTTGTAATATTTACTCATTTTTGTTTCCTCCTTTTGTTTGTAGATCTTATAATTTATTATCGCATCACTACCCAACGACAACAATCTTTCGTTTTGATTCTTAATTCTGACAATTGACAGCCACAGTTTTCGCAATTCATGTATTCAAGACCCCCGTATCTTTTCCATCAATCGGCCACGCACCATCATTGGCATAGTGGAGATATTTGTGAAAATCGAGGACACCGCCATAAACGAAGATGAGGAGTCCATTGCATTGTGCACAGTCATAAGTGCAACCTTCTCTTTCTGACTCTTGGTGGCCGCATTCATATCTTCCATCACAAATAGGGCAACGGATCGTAGTAGATAAATTGTTGTGAATATCATTTTCTTCCCCTCCTTTATTATCGTCTGAACGGTTCTCATTCTGCGTCATTAAAATTAACTCCTAATCGTGTCTTCCACTAATCAATAAACAGTGATAAGTAGTATATATACTTATCGGTCAATGAGCGTAATTACGCCCGATTTGGACTATTTTACGCCATCTTCCGCAAACTTTATAACCCTACTTTGACGATTTTGAATATTATATGCAGTCAGATATCCTATCTTGGGTTTATTTCCTAGCATTTTCATAAAATCTGTTAATCCTTGGAAGGTAGAAGAAACAATTAAAGGCACTCCTCGATACCATTCTACTTGATGAGCATGAGTATGTCCGGTTACAAAAATATCGGGTTTATCCATGATTACCATTTGATCTTCTTCTTCAGGAGATAAAGCATTTCTTTCTCCCCACAGTGGAGCCATATGTCTTTTTCTCAACATTTCTTTCATGGCTTCAGCCGGACGTTCATAAGTTACGTGATTCATTAATGGAACCATATCATCTATACCTTTTCCATGATAAGTAAGAACATCTAATCCAGAAAGATTTACTCGACCTGGATTGCCAGTATGGATAGCAGAATTAAAATCTTGTTGAATGTCGGCTTCTAAGACAGGTTGTGGTTCGGCGGGGCGAACTGCATCGTGGTTTCCAGGCGAAAGAATTGGCGTAATATGATCTGGTAATTCATCTAACATGGCAGCCAAAGTAGAATATTGTTTGTAAACATCAGTTTCAATTAAATTATTTTCGTGTCCTGGATAAATTCCGATCCCATCTACTCCATCCCCAGGAATAACTAAATATTTTAGATTTTTAGCCGTCTCGGCAGAACTATTCAACCACTTCATCATTTTATTCCATTCTTTTTCCTTAAAGTATTTGGATCCATAATGTAAGTCAGAAATAAATCCAATAGATACGGGATCAAATTCGGAACCTCCTTTATTCATATGCCCAGGAAGAATGTCAGGATATTGAACTTCGTTTACCCAAAACATTTCTCCAGTTTTACTTTCAAAAGTTCCAGTAACAGCGACTACATCGTCATGTAATAAAGTTCCGGCGGCAGGATCGTCAGCCCGAACAAAAACAGTTATAGTAGTTTCCGAAGTATCTTCGATTTCTACCATTCTACCGCCCGACTTAGTTCGGCGAATATTCATTATAATTCCTAATATAGTAGCCGGTGATCTAGTATAATCTGTCCAATTGTTGACGATTTGTTTAATCGTTCCTGATGGATGTTTGCCCGATTCATGAATCAATACTCGAGATAACTTTTCATATCTATCGTGAAATAATCCTACGAGATCGTCAAAAGAACCGGCTTGTCTAGTTTCACCTACTCGATATCCAGGCGTAATGTCCGTAGTATAATCATCGGCTTTAGCCGACCAAGAAGCAGATAAATCTGGAATATCACTATCTATGCGGCGTGGACCGTAATCAAACTTGGATCCGATTTGTCTATCTAATCGCTTGTCTGCACCCATATAGTCTCCTCCTATTTAGATTCTATAGGGGAGGACATATATAAGATTGCTGAATATTAATTCACTCTAATTGATAGGGAGTAGGATTCGTCATCAGAGACATAGCCGCCATGATTTCATCATGGACTTGTTCGGTAGCAATTTGAGCATCTCCTAATGACTTAGTGCCAGTGATAACACATTTACCACTACTGAATATCAGGCATACTGCAGAAGGATTATCGATTCTATAAATCAGACCTGGGAATTGCTCTGGCTCATACTCGGTCTTATCCATAGGAAGTGTAAATGATAGAGCAGGTAATTGAAGTGGGATTCCGACATCATATGTGACTACTAAGTTTTGAAGTAAAATAAATTCATCAGCAGGGAATGCAGATGGATTATAGCCATGCTTGGTTAAATCATCATGTAATGTTTGGAAAGCAGTTCGAGCATCATCATAAGACTTAGCACCCGTAGCCACGACTTTACCAGAACGGAAAACTAAAACACAAACTCTTGGAGAGGCAACTCGATAGACCATTCCTGGAAATTGCTCAGGTTCATATTCTATATTTAGATCGATAGCGAGTTGAACTACATCAATCGATGGAGCCAAGCGGGTGCTGGCTACTAGGTTTACTACGGTGGGCTTTATATTGGTCGCTGTGCTAGACATATATAAAGGTCGTTTTACCAAGTATATATACCTT
Source organism: Euryarchaeota archaeon UBA556 (assembly GCA_002494975.1). GTDB lineage: Archaea > Thermoplasmatota > Poseidoniia > Poseidoniales > Thalassarchaeaceae > MGIIb-O2. The sequence goes on along the minus strand of DADI01000020.1, from coordinate 7,892 downwards.
TCGGTCATTTATGCCTAATTAGGCAATATCAGTTTTCTCTAGGCAGATCACAAGCACAACAGATATTATCGCTCAGAGGCGTTATTGCATAGCACGTATCACAGCGAGTTAAGCCTTGTAAGCGTAATATATCATTATCGAATCTAGAGTCATCAGCATAATTAAGCAGTTTTTTAGCGTTCTTTCGCTTAGTGTCTATATCTGATTTAGGCTTACGAGCATTACCTTTATGCTTGCTAGCGTTATTCTTAGCGTTATTATTGTGTGCTTTATAAGAAATAGTGATCACTCCGGCGTAATTAAGTGTAAATTAGTGTAAATTAAATCATTCCTCTTTGAATTGAGCGTAATCATTAGGCGTAAAAAAGTTTTCTGGATTATCTGTATCTATCCAGCGGGGTCCAATATAATCTGGTAAGCGTATATTAGGCCAGACAGGATTCTGAGGATAAAGATTTCTAAGCGTTAAATAAGCATCTTTAACTTTATTAAGCGTAATGAGAACTCCTCCCAATTCAGATAACATATTACTATTAGTAGGATCTTTTTGCTCAGAATGAGAAATGTTCGCTTCCGCATTAGATATTTCAATATCTAACCAATCTAAAAATGGATCTCTCATAGCGTAACAATGCTTGAAAAAAGATAACACCTATTTATAATTACGCATAAAAGTAATTATCTTTTAGTTCGGGTCCATCGGTAGCCTTAACAGAAAAAACTTCTGAAAAGACTACGGTCATAAAGTGTTCCACAAAGGTCATAATGAATAATATATGCACACCAATAGTTTTCTGATCGATCCATTCAATTAATTTATGATGACAGATCTGGACTCTTTGTTCATAATCTTCAATAGAGAGGGCTTCATCGGTTACAATATTATTTTGAATAAGATCTAAAACCTCATGATTAATATTTCCTACGAAGGATCCATCTACATAATCCTCTGTAGAATCAAAAACTGCTTCTTTAATTCGTTCACCCCACCTCTTCTTTTGAGCAGAAGTAAACTTAATTACTACTTGATCTTCTTCATTATTCGAATCTGAATTCTCGGAACTCTCTGGCATCCCTAATAATTAGGCACTCAAACTATTTAATACAAGCCACTCTTTCCAAACAGTGGTGTCAATTGAAATCTTTTCTTTTGATTTGGAAGGTGGACAATCAATTTCATTTAAAGGAGTTTGAAAAAGTTTTGCGGTTAGGTGACAGTCCTGTAAACAATAATCAATTACTTTTTGGTATTCACCATTCGCCCACGCAATGGGGGCTTCTGATGCTTTCATAGATTTATTGTCGGAGGAGTGAATAGCAGAAACTAAATCTGTCAAATGAAATCTTTTTCCATATCTGTTTTGAAGATCCTCCGCAGTATCAAATAATAAATTATTATTTTCTAAATATTCATAGGCATTAATTAATGGTGAATTATTTGAGTCCCCAGTATAAATGGCTCCTCCATCAGACCATTCCTTTAAAACAATAGGCCAATCAAAATTGTTTCCATTATGCGTAACTATAGGAATATTGAGCGGAACTACAATCCACTTCATAAAGTTTTCAAACTCAGAAAGTAAAAAGTATCTTTTATCATCTTGAAGTTTTTTAGGCATAAACGACCAATAGTCATCGGCCACAAAAACAAATTCATTAAGCCCAATTACGCTAAATTCTTGAGAAGTGGTTAAACATAGCGTAGAAATCTGCCACCCCGCAGGATCTCCAAAGTTTACGCCCTCTCCTAAATCTAAATTGAGCGTTTCAATATCTAAAACTAAAAAATTATAATTCATTTTTTATTCCTCCTCGGCGTAAATATCCTCATTTACGCTTGTGTTGGCTTCAAGACCTCGAGGGACTACGCTTAAAGATACATCACAGGAACCATATTTTTGATCACCCCAAGCCACAAACCGGCGTAAAGCACCAAATATAGGCGTAGTAAAGATTCCAATACTTCGGCGTAACTTACCTCGATTATCGATTACACAGACTGGTGAATTATGCTCAGAAAAGTTTTCTGCTACAGGATCCGAATTTGGCAAAAAAGTTTTCGAAGGTTCTAAAAGATTTTGAGAACTGTTATGGAGCGTAAGTTTGTCCATAGTTTTCAAACGTAGACTAACGTTTCCAGCGTAATTATTTATGTTAGAATCTCCTGATAATGGTGTTCCTTCTGATAAAGATAAACTTATTATTCTATATTTGGTGTCTTCATCAGGTATACGAAAAGATATTTTATATGCCTGACTGTCTTCATCCCATAAAACTATATCATCTATATTTTGTAAATTACTATTTCTCACTGTTTTGAATATCTCGAAGGGAGCCTCAAAATTATCTGGTGTGGACTGCTCTGCCATATTATTCTTCCTCCGAAACGGAAGATTTTTCTGAGTATGATCGAGGATTTACCAGACTTTCTTTTATAGAATCACCAAAGATTGGTGAATTATTTGAGTCTCCAGAATATTTAGCATAGAACTCTTGAGCAGATAGATAATCATCGGGGACAATCAAATCAATTTTTTCCTTGTCAGATCTAGATCCATTTCTCATCAAAACTACTTCTGCCAATAGTCCAGCCAAACTTATACAGATTACAGCAGAAGAAATTATTTGTCCATTCTGGAAAATCAATTCAGCATTAGTATCTGTTATCTGTCTAATTTCTAGTTTAGTGCTATTAAACAATCCTAAACCACCTATAAAGGCAACCGACATAAATCTAACTAGTCTTTTGAATCCCATATTTATATCTCCTCATTAACTTCAGGATTCTCTATGGATTCTCCAAACATAATTTCTCCAGAGGATTCATCGACCTCATTAACTTCTGCAACAGCAGCCACGTCAGCAGCGTTTAACTTTTGTTCCTCTTGCATAGCCTTAATTTGTTTATTAGTTTTCTTTTGTTTGCGGCGAGCATTAGTAAAGTGATTTCTCATACTTTCTGCATCGAATCCTTTAAGGTTAGGATTTAATTCATTATTAGCCTTAATATAAGATGAACCGTCAGCATTAACACGCACACGATGAACGTAAACGTTCTCAGAAGTATTACTGCAATCACGGCATAGACCACGATAATGAGTCGATGATTCACATTGAGGACACTGCCAATGTTGAATGGATGCAGAACTCATGCCTTCACTTCCTTATTAGTGTCTGCAGTCATTTCTTTTATCATAGACGCGCGGAAGTCCTTCAAGTAGAAATCGGCTACAGTATCTTCAAGAGTCCAACCAGACTCATCTTCTGAAATCATAGACACGATCGTCTTATCATCATTTTGAAGAGAAAGAATATAATGGAAAACTATTTCTGGAAGTTCAGCATCGTCTTCCTTAAAAAGAGAAAAGGGTCCCATAAAAGAGAAAATACAACCTTCAGACTGATTTCGTAAAACGCCGGTATCCTCATTCCAAGTGTATTTGTTCTGCTTAAAAAATTGTCTTATATTTTCTACTTGGTGCAAACCAGATGGTTCTTCATCGGCAAACTTGATGGCTATTATCTCTGTCATATTTATCTCACCTAATTATCAAGTATTTATAGTCTTCGGTTAGTAAGTTAGTCTTTATAGATTATTCCAATAAGTTAAAAATATGCTAGCCGAAAACGTGCTAGCAATTAGAATAAAATGAATAATTCTCATAAAAATATCTCCAATTATATTATATCTGTGGATCCTTCGGACTCATCTAGGATAGACCAATAAACACCATTATTAATAATTAATCCTACATTACTAAGCATACCTAATGCATCTTTTATTATGCGGTGTCCTTTAGAATTATTATAAGTTAATAACTTTACTAAAGAAGTCTGAGTAGAAGGATTATGTCTCAAATGTTCATAAATTTTACGGTGGATATCATTTTCTATAACTATTTCATGATATTGAGGTCCGTAATACAATTCATTTCGACCCACTTTAACTTTATAAACTGATTGATTATCTATCATAGATTGGATCACTGATTCAAATGAAGTCCTCCAACGAGAAGTATCTTTATTAATATATCTTAATATTTGAGTTTTAGTGGCTCCCTTGCTATTGAAGTGAATTAATGATTTTTTAATTTCTGATATAAGAACTCCTTGTCTGATATTTTCTCTCTTAGTCATACCAAAGTTACGCCCAGAAGGACTAGATTTATTTATTTTTAATAATGTAGGCATTTCTATTAATGGAAATACGCTCGCTATTTGTAAGTCAGTAGGCATCCATTGTGCTACTGCAGCGTAAGTAATATTTTCTTTTTCTAATCGGCGGCGGCGTAAATAGGCAATAGCAATGTTGCGGCGAATTAGTTCTTGCTCTTGAATAGCCCAAGAATCAATTTCCCATTGAGGATCAACAGTAGATGAAGAATCTTCAGAAGATTCTGAATTGGTCTTAGCCAAACGAACAATACTGTCAATATCTTTATTTTCTCTAGCAGAGATGACTTCTACTGTTTTTTTAACTACTTCCGGAGTAACCTCTATTCTTTCAGAGACTTCTAAAACCCAAGCATCCATCAAACTAGGACTTTTTAACAGTAAATCAAACATATGAGGATCTGTATTTTCATACTCTTGAAATACTCCTTGGTGGATCTCCATGTCTAGAACAACACTAATTACCTACTTAATACTTCTGAACAAGATGATTAATGAGATTCAACCTTGATGTGAAATCTATCTTCATAAGTCAATCCTTGAAAACAAATTCCGAGGAAGAAGGCCGTAATTTCTAATTGACCTGCTCCGAACATAATAAGAGAGATAAACAAAGACCACATCCAATGGTGAACATGATAAATGTGTTCGATATTACTGACTCCTAGTCCTAGGAATAAACTAGGAAACTTTTGGTTCGGATAATTTGTCAATGCAGAAGTTGGCCCTTCGGGTCTACCAGTTATGATTTCTGCTAAGATTATTCCTAAAAAGAGGGATATTAATAAGGCCAACATAGAATCACTCCAATAGCATAATTGATGTTAATGGAGGTATTGTTGATTCATAATTATCTGTGCCTCCCTTATTAACAAATAACATAAGTAAAATTATATTTTTTATTTCAATTGGCATTTTATTTAGTTGAGGCATTACTTTTTCTTTTATACGATCATTTGTGCTCCCTATACTCTCATTGGGATCGACTAGTCCCATAACATTATTACATAAGTCTACCATTTCAGGACTGTCAACATTTTTATAAATAAATTCATTATTTTTAATTTGATAAATACTAGCGAAAGCATTAGATGGTTCAAAAGACAGCATAGTAAAAACTAAATTGGGATATAATCTGGATCCGTTAAAAAATGCTCTTAAAGGAGGACTCCAAGCAGTATCAAATGTAAAGAGAACTCTATTATCATGAAGGCGAGGAAGAAATAATTGATTACAATTATAAGAATTCCATTTAGTGTCCCACAAATCAGAACGGTCAGAATTAGTTGCATCTTCTGCTAGAGGAACTAATCGATTAAAGTCTATGTAAAACTCTGAAGGTATTCTCTTAGATCCATCACCCAATTCTTCTCTAATGCAAGAATTAAAAAATCTATTAAGTTCCACTTTTGGACCTTCAACAAGTAGAGCATTATTACAATGATTAGGCATTAACTCACCTCAGTTATGGAGTGTAAGTTTGTCTATAGTTCTCAAATACTTATTATTCTGATGAGAAGCCACTGTGCCAGCAAACCAACGACCCCACGCTTCGGCTTCTCGTGCGGAATCAAAGCGAACTGTGTAGGCTGAAGAAGTAGTATGAATAGATACGGTATAAGGATCATATTTCTCTATTCTATCTTCAATAATGATAGATTCTACGGCATCCAATTTAACTCGAGTAATTCCTGAAGAAGTATCTAGCCAATTGGTATATCCGTCAATAATTGTAAACAATTCAGAATCATCACCTTCATAAAGAATCTGAGGTCTGAGTTCACCTTCATAATAAGCAATTTTACTTTCAGTCATTTTAATCACCTTCAAAGATTACTAGCCAAAGCCTTTTTTACAAATCTCTTTCTTTGAGAATTAGAATAGGAAGATAAATCATAAGTAGCAGTTCCATACTTATTTTTAACTCTGTATATATTTTTTTGTCCACGAGTAGAATACTGTCTAACTCTGATATAATCAGAACCTATTTCTCCATTATCCCAATGATTTATACAAGAAGACATATTCACTCCTCCTCCAAATGTGCAACACGATTTACAATCTTTCTAGGAGATGACCTTCCATGATGATTCTTATTGCGAAGGCGTGGTGGATAGAACCAACCCAAAAGTTGATCTGAACTGGTTGTAGGTGTCTTTTTCTTATAAGCAGCCACACCATTAGTCCAAGAAGCCTTACTTCTCTTGGAAGGAACGCAATCTATTGCGTGAACAGTTAGTTCTAGATTATCTTCGACATACATTTTTGTATTGCGGCCACTACGGTTAGTCATAATTACCAATGAGGAATATCAAGTATTTATACCTTACGGTGAATAATATTCTACCAACCAAATATGAATGTAAATCCTATATACGTTATAAATATGGCAGTAAGCATTGCACTCATCTGAGCACCCCACTTAGAAAATATCATTTCTAATATTTCATCATCAGACAAAGGGCGACTTCCAGGACCACGATTAGAGGTAGTCATAGTAGTATTTTACACTTTTCACCTACTTAATAGTTTATTTATTTTCTATCTTCGATAGTGTCCAAAAACTAAGGGATTTTCCCGAAATACCACAATTAAGGGTGTATCCAAGACCTTTTGACTTTGCACCAAATTGTGGTATTTTAGAGAGGTAATTGTGGTATTTGGCCTCAAAAGTGCCGGTGGCGGCGATAAATCGCCGGTAGCGGCGATTTGGTGACTTTATAATCGCCGGTAGCGGCTGTCAATCGCCGGTAGCGGCGATTTGTTACTTCGAAAATGTGAAATATAATGTCCAAAAACTCCGAAAAACGGAAACTAATTACTGGAATACAGTAAAATCGCCGGTAGCGGCGAAAACAACTGGGATAGCGGCGAAAACAACTGGGATAGCGGCGATTTATTTTGAGAACAGATGTGTAGTGTCATTTCACTCGGTTCCAAGACCCTAGAAATACCACAATTAAAAAAACTCAAAAGAGCCTGATTTTACTATCAATCTCTATTGAATATCGAAAAAACGAAGGGTTTCTTGCATCCTCTTTACTCCGAACAGGAGTTTTCTTGGGATTGATCGGAGGCTCACTCCAACTCCGATCGAAGATCGTTTCCGTTTCCATTTCGCCTGGTTACTCGAAACTTTTCTCCTGGTAAATAAGAACACACTCGTATACAATTTCTACCGGAAAATTTTGTCTCCAACTACGTTTCCAACAAAATTGACTCGTTAGAAATGTATACTCCACTTAGTTCTCATTCACTCCCCTTTGGCACACCGAAAATTTAGGTATTAGAGCGCATGGGGCTGCGTCTAATACTACAGTAACGAGGATCAATCCTCTGGGCAACTCCTGGAATGTCGTAAAGAGTCTGTCTCCAAGAAACCCGGACTGTTTTTTCGTATTTATTTCCTGCTGGAGCCGTGCTCCAGAGTAACCCCAAACATTCTGGAGCCGCTTATTTAAAACTTTTTTAAAAATTAATTCTACCAGGGAGGTTACTGTCGCAGGAGATGCTATAAAACTTTTTTAAAACCGCTGGCAAATTAAATTTTAACTTTAAAACCGCTGGCAACTTAAAAAACATTTAGAATTTTTAATTAAATTTGGGACTCAGGATACCCTCCGCTCTTTTAAAAACTTTTTAATAAACTTTTTAATTCTATTTAAACCACCCACGGTGTGGGTTTTTTAATATTTCCTCCCTTCGAAAACTTTTTAATA
>DADI01000047.1 GCA_002494975.1 Euryarchaeota archaeon UBA556 | reverse complement strand
AATCCTTTATTTTATATTATGATATATACATTAAGATGAATGGATTCAAATATGCCTCTACGGTCGGCGGGCTACCTTAGGGGTGTATCATATGGGTTCACAATGGGAAGATAAAAAGAAACCGCACTTGAATATAGTATTCGTTGGTCACGTTGACCATGGAAAATCGACAACAGTTGGAAGACTACTTCTAGACAGCGGTCATATTGAACAGCACGTAATTGACAAGAATGAAAAACTTGCACAAGAGCAAGGTAAGGCAGGTTTCGGTCTGGCTTATGTTATGGATGGATTGAAAGAAGAGCGAGAGCGTGGAATTACTATCGACGTAGCTCACAAAGAATTCTACACTCCAAATTATTACTTCACAGTAATTGACGCACCTGGTCACCGTGATTTCGTAAAGAACATGATCACTGGAACTAGCCAAGCAGACGCTGCAGTACTTTGTGTAGCAGCAAACGATGGAGTAAACGCACAAACTAAGGAACACGCTTTCTTAGCTCGTGTACTTGGAGTTAAACAATTAATTGTTAACATCAATAAGATGGACATTAGTGGAGTAGATTACTCTGAAGACAAATTCAACTCAGTTAAGACTGAAGTTTCTAACCTATTGAAGATGGCAGGATTTAATCCAGCAGATGTTCCAATGATTGCAGGTTCTTCTTTCTTTGGAGAGAACATCTACAACAAGAGTGAAAATATGTCATGGTACAATGGCCCTACTCTTTTCGAAGCAATTGATGCTATTCAGATGCCTCCTAAACCAACAGACCGTCCTCTAAGACTACCAATTCAGGATGTTTACAAGATCAGCGGTATTGGAACTGTTCCAGTAGGAAAAATCGAGACTGGTACACTAAACTCAGGTAAAACTGTAGTTTTCAATCCAAGTCAACAATCTGCTGAAGTTAAGTCAATTGAGATGCACCACACAGTTCACGCTAAGGCTGAACCTGGTGACAACGTTGGATTCAATGTTCGTGGATTAGCTGCAACTGATATCCGCCGTGGAGACGTTGCAGGATATCCTGAATCTGCACCTAACTTCGTACGTCACGACGAAACATTCGTTGGACAAATTCAACTTATGGAAATCCCGAAAGCTATCGGTGTAGGATACACACCTGTGTTCCACTGCCATACTAGCCAAGTAGCAGTTCGATTCGTAGAACTACTAGAGAATTCCAAGACTAAGGAAGCAAACCCTCCGTTCCTAAAGACTGGAGATGCTGCTTTGATCCGTTTCGGACCAACCAAGCCTATGGCTATTGAGCAGATGGATGCGTTCCCTGAACTTGCAAGATTCGCTATTCGTGACATGGGTAAGACTGTGGCTGCTGGCGTTTGCATGAAGATTGAGAAGAAAGCTTAGATTTTTAGAGAGATTGGTGAGTGAATAAAATGCCAGTCGTTACTACTATCAAGTTAACCGGTGATAATTACAAAGATGTAGACCTAGTATGCGCTACTATCAAAGCGATTTCAGATAAATCTGGTGTTGCTTTGCGTGGACCTATACCTCTGCCTACAAAGAAATTAGTCGTGCCATGTAGAAAAGCTCCTGATGGAGAAGGTGCAGAAACTTGGGATCATTGGGAAATGCGTTTCCATAAGCGTCTTCTTGAACTTGTAACTAACAGTTCAAAAGATGAGAAGGCTTTGAAGGCAATCATGATGATTGAATATCCAGACTCAGTTACGATTGAGCTTTCACTAAGAAATCTTGGATGAAATTTGTTTTAACAAATTTATTCTTTGACTATGCTATTTTGATATGCATATATTTTGTTGAATGACCCCAAATCATTTTTCCTGGTTCTTTAAATTGGAAATATTTGGTTCCAAATTCTTTTCCAAATTCTGGGTGTTCTTTTTCAAATAAAATGATTATCTTATCTGAATTTATTCGCTGAAAAATAAAGCATTCAGCATTATATCCATCTACTGAGATTCTCAATTTCTCGAATTTCTCACCATTCATGGGGGCAATTGGTATCATTTTTTCAGTTAGCAGTTTTTGTGTAATTTCATCCATCACTATTCCTCTATAATTTTCATAACAGAGGTTTCATATAAACCGTATCAGAAATAATAATATAACACTAAAAACATCTTTACACAAAAACTCAGTAATTAATTATAGACTTCTTTTTCTAGAAGTAATTCTTTCTTGTTTGTCTTTCCGTTCTAGATTTCTCTTTTTTGCAAGAATTCTTCCATGGATTGATTTTTGTTTAGCGACAGCTTTTCCTTCACGTGATTTTTGTTTAGTAGAACTTTCTTCGTCATGAATATGTTCTCTTTCAGGAGATAGATTTTTTCCCGTGGCCTTAATATGGCAATTATTACAAAGTTCGATCTTGTTATTTGGATTAGAAAATAATCTCTCTTGATTATTTTTTTGATTATGGTTAGAAATATTATACCAATTTGTTTCACCTTTATTTCTACAAATTGTACAAATATTAGTTGTATTTCCTATTGACATATTATTGACCTAGTCAGCATAAATATTCAGAGAGCAGCTTCATCTTTCGCCAGACTGCCCATAGGGTCCCAAGCAGGTAATACTACAGGACTTGTATCGAGGCCTTTTTTCATTTTCTCAGTAAGGTAATCAGTAGGTGCTGCAATTTCGAACATGTGTTCATCATACCATGAATCATTCATCGTATAGAACCCTTCTTTGCCACTTTCTTTAGCGCCCCATGAATTCTCAACTCGCCATCTTCTTGGTACTCCATCAACGACGTCAACACCAGTAAACAACATAGCATGAGTCATCATAGTCTGACTAAATCTCAGACGGTTTGCTTTATCCATGCCAAATTCTGCCCCATATAATTCAGCAAAATCGAATAGTTTAGCATCCCAAAGTCCTCTTTTTCTATGCATTTGCTTCCCTACATCACAGCCCATCCATACAGGTAAACCATCTTCCAGCAACTTTTGTGTTACATCTTTCATTTCTTGACTTGGTACATTCAGGTATACTACTGGCGGACCACCCGCTACATTTTGTAGGTAGTCGACGGTGTAAGTTTGGTAATATTCATTTCTTGGATCATTGACTATGCAAACATAATCTTCCCAATCCATATCTACATATTCTTTAGCAAATTCCTGGGGTGTCATGCTTCCTTTTCTGTGAAAATCTCCGTCTTTATCTTCCCATTGCCAATCGAATTCTTCAGGAGGTGTGCCTAGATGAATGCATAATATCTTCCAAATATCTTCGACTCTCTTATCTTTGTGTGCTCTAGCTTCCTCTTTCGAACCACCGTTATCTAAAATTTCACGCAATTCACTTGCTCCACTTCTTAGAATGTCTTTCAGTATAGCATTCATCCATCTTGTACTCGATGATGAGATACTCTCTGGATAAGCAGTTTTTGGCACTAATCCATGTTTACGGATTAGGTTCATTGCCATATTCCATTGCCCGCCGTCTCCAATTGGGTCACCCAGAAGGAATCCAATAGTTCGGTCGTCTAGAGGTCTATCTGCCGTGTCAATAATTGCTTCGAAGAAATGATTACTTCTCTCAAATTTATCCCAGAAATGAATATGCGACTGACTGAATTCAAAGTTTTTGACATTTAATTTCTTCATTGTACCTGGTCTAAATAAATTCAAAGTTGCAAAAAGCCAGCATCTTCCACTACTTTTTTGATTTGTGACTTTCCAATCATCTAATTTCACAGAAAATGACGAATCGATATTTTGTACTAAGTCTCTATTTAGCGCAACATCTAGTAGGTTTCCATTTGTTACTGCATTCTGTGCAACTTTCGCTGCAGGGTCATTTGCAAAATTAGTTCTGAATTCTTTTAGTTGTTTATTTGTTACTGATTCTCCCATCGGCTCACCTTCGGTGAGGCTAGTCGTACAATGACGACTCTAAGTCATTGCTTCCCTATATCTCTGCGGATTCAGCAAAACCTGCCGCAATTAGAGTATCCGCCATAAGTGAAGAAAAGTTAGCAACCTCGCCCGCAGTAAGCTGAATTGCCGTTCCGTCTTCGTCAATAATAGGGTCCATTAAATCTTGAATAATTCTGATTCTTTTCATATCTGAATTATTTCTTATATCTTGTTCTTGGTTTATTGAAGTTGATGAGATTGCCCCGGTAGCTCT
>DADI01000048.1 GCA_002494975.1 Euryarchaeota archaeon UBA556 | reverse complement strand
TGGGTATTTGGCGGTATTATCCTTAACTATTTACGGAGAATATGATAGTAGTTGGCTAAAACAGCACGCTTGGTGCCTAAATTTAGTGGTTGCTAGTATAGCCTTTTATCACTACAGAAAGGCGGGATTTCATGTTCCAAAACTCACATTGCCATTTATTCTAGCGAGTATTCCATTTGCAATTATTGGAGGCTATATGAAGGTCGATGGAGCAATTTATGATACCCTCCTTTCTATTACTTTGATATTGGCTGCATACAAATTATTTCAGACGAAGGAAAATAATAATGAAGAAGACGTTATTGTTCCAAATTACTCAACTGCTATTCCAGTGGGTGGAGGAATTGGCCTAATGAGTGGTTTCATTGGAGTTGGTGGAGGAATTTTTCTCTCGCCTATAATTTTACTAAAGAAATGGGCGACACCCAAAACTGCAGCTGCCACATCCTCTCTTTTTATATTGCTAAATTCTATTTCCGGTTTGTTCGGTGCGAGTATTTCCGGACAATTAAAAATCGATTTTGAAATCCTCTTTCCATTTGTTTTTGCGGTGTTGGTCGGCGGTTATTTAGGTTCAAAATATGGTTCACAAGTGGCGCGTCAATCTGCGATCAGATATCTACTAGTATCAGTATTAGTTATAGCTTCAATAAGAAGAATGACTATGCTTTTTGTTTAAATTATATTCCAACCATATCGGAATGTCCGCATTCTGGATAGGCGCAGATGACTTTGTAACGTTCTCTTTTAGGGCGGGGAATTTTCATTGTCGAACCACACATCGAACATTGGTGAGTAACTATTTCAGGTTCAGTTGGAGTCGGATCTTCGTAGTCTTCAAATGATTCCGCCATTGCTGTCCAACCTATTTGATCGGTGTAAGTATCTTCTTCATCTGTTATTTTCTTTTGCCTAAGCCCGAGTTTTGTGTTTATCTTTATTCTTCGGCGTTTTTTCTTCTTAGGAGCCGGTTTACCTTTGGGTTTACTTTTGGGTTTACCTTTTGGAGGGGCTGTTTTTTTCTTTTGGGGAGGTGATGGGGCCTTAGTAGGTGGTTTTGGTGGAGGTGGAGCCTTAGTAGGTGGTTTTGGTGGCATCGGAGGCTTTGCCGGAAGGGGTTTTGGTGGCCTTTGTGGAGGCTTTGGTGGTGGTGGTGGAGCCTTATCTGCCATGACTATCCTCTATTGGCAAAGCGGGTGACTCTTTCAAAGAATCGGGGAGGTAGTATCGTTTTGGAAATACTATGCAGGGTAATTTAATAGTGATTCACAAGGAGTTGGATGTAATTTTTCTCTTGCACCGAGTCCTTCAAGTTCGATTACAAATAAACTACCGATGACTTCGGCTCCTTGGAGTTCGCAGAGTTTTTTACATGCTTCAACGGTTCCTCCGGTTGCAAGAAGATCATCTATTATGATAACTCGTAATCCAGGATTAATTATATCGTCGTGCATTTCGAGAATATTTGAACCATACTCTAATGAATATTCTACTTGAATCGTAGTAGATGGTAATTTACCCGGTTTTCTCACAGGAATGAATCCCACGCCTAATTTGGCAGCAAGTAAAGGCCCGAAAATAAATCCGCGAGCTTCTGGACCGACTATTGCGTCTGGCACCCAATTATTATGCTTACAAATATCGAAAAACATTTCTGTTACTTTGTTGAGATATTCTCCTGAATTTAGCAAAGGAGTTATGTCTCTAAACATTATTCCTTCTATTGGAAAATTTGGAATTGTTCTAATTTGTTGTTTGAGTGATCGTATCGTTTCTTTATCAAAAATTGACATACTAATGCACCCACAAGAGAGAGGAGGCCCCCGGGCCCCTTGGGGCCCGAGAACTCCTTTTACGTTATTCTACTCACTCGTTTAATCCGAGTTTGGTGAATATCCAATCAAATGTTGATAGATCTCCAGGACCTAGGTAAAACATTAACATTAGAATTGCTAATGTTCCCATGATCTTGTTGATTTCATCGAATTTGCCCATTCCTGCTTTGATAGCTACGTATGAGATTACACCCCATGCGATACCATCCGCAATTGAATAAGTGAATGGCATCATTACCATTGTTAGGAATGCAGGTAAAGCGATTTCGCCATTATTCCAATCAATATCTGCCGCTTGCCTCATCATCATAGCACCGATAATTACCAGAGCACATGCTGCTGCGAATGTTGGGATCGCTTGGAATATATTCGAGAAGAATAATCCTGAAAGCATCAGTACACCTACTGTAACTGCTACTAATCCAGTCTTGCCGCCTTCTTCTACACCGGCTACTGACTCAATGTAAGTTGTTGTTGTGCTTGTACCGGTTAGCGCTCCAACAATTGTTGCTGCTGCGTCCGACATGAATGCCTCGTCCGAGTTCATTAGTTCGTCGTTTTCATCAACATATCCTGCTTGGCGCCCTACTGAATAAAGAGTTCCAGCAGTATCAAAGATATCAACAAAGAAGAAAGTTATCATGACTAATAAGAATGCGCCCATTGTAGTGCCGCCATCTGCTCCAACATCTCCTAGTGCACTTATTGCTGCACCCATTGTTTCTTCTGGTAACCCTACAAAGCCAAAGTCCAGCGATGGCCATGCTGCGTTAACGCCTGCCCAGCCTGCTCCTCCTGCTGCAAAATCATTGTACGGATCGTATGCTTCTGTCGCCCATCCCCAAACTGATGCTCCGAAAATACCAATGATAATTGCACCTGGTATTTTTCTTGCCATCATTACAGCAATTGCAATCAATGCAACCATTGATATGAGTGCACCGTGATTGTAAGTGAATGCCTCTGTAGTTGCTAAATTAACTAATGTTGCTCCATCATCTTGGATCCAGCCCATTTCTCTTAGCCCAATTATTGCAAGGAACATTCCAATACCTGCTCCGGTAGCAATTTTTAGGTCTGTAGGAATTGCATTAATCATTGCAGTTCTCCAACCTACTTGAGGAAGAGAGATTATCATGAAAAGAATTCCTTCCACGAATACTGCTGCCAATGCTACATCCCATGCGACACCCATTGCGCCAACTACAGCGAATGTGAAGTATGCATTGAGCCCCATGCCTGGTGCCAATGCAAATGGCAAGTTGGCCCAAAGACCCATCACCATACAGCCGACGAAGGCTGCTATTGCTGTTGCGAATAATGCGTCGTCATAGGGAATTCCCGTTTGTCCGAAATTATGCAACATTGCCGGGTTGACTATCAGAATGTAGGCCATTGTCAAGAATGTTGTTAATCCTGCTCTCAGCTCTCCATTCACGGTACTTCCCGCTTCTGTTATTCCAAATTGTTTGTCTAATGCGTCCATATTTTTTTTCATCTCCTGTTTTTCAATCATCCCAGACATATGTCCAGATATGTTTCCATTAGACACACGGCCTATGAATTGTTCGGAACCCTTGATTCAAGAATTAATCTGTATTGGAGTGCCGTTAACCGGCAAATGAATATTGATTTTTTCACTCATTTCGGAAAAAATAACATCTCTACTCTCTTCTGGTGCATGAAATAGAATCATGCTTTGAGGGTTACATTTATTGGCAAAATCACATAATTCACTATGTCCAGCGTGATTAGATAATTGAAACTGGGATACTTCTAAATCTATTTGAGTGATGTTTCCAAATATACTTATTTTACCTTCATCAAGTAACTTTCTTCCTCCAGAATTTTCTGCTTGATACCCCGTTATTAAAATCCCATTTGCTTGATCGTTTCTAAGGCGGTTGAGATACCAGAGAGCAGGCCCTCCATCGAGCATTCCACTTGTGGTAACTATTACGTCGGCCTGAAGTGCTTTCTTTCGGTCAGATTTACTAGAAACTTTCTTCGTCCATTTCCATACTTTGGCTAATGAATCTGGATCTCGGATATGCTGAGGGTTATCAAACCATTTTCTTGTTAATCTAGTGCCCATGCCATCATAATGCACATTTAATTCGGGCGCCTCTCTGTGAAGAATTCGAAGGATGTCTTG
>DADI01000082.1 GCA_002494975.1 Euryarchaeota archaeon UBA556 | reverse complement strand
CCGACCTGAGACATTCCAACCTGACTAGTGCCGACCTGAGATATGCTAAACTGGGTGGTGCGAAACTGAATAATGCCAAACTGCAATATGCCGACCTGAGTAATGCCTACCTGTTGGGTGCAAACCTGAATGGTGCCGACCTGATATATGCCCAACTGCAAGGTGCCGACCTGAGTGGTGCGAAGATGAAAAATGCCAACATGACTGGTGTAAAAAAAGCAGAGCAAAGTAGTTCCAAAGATTCAGTTCAAGACGTTCTAGATGGCTATCGAGCAGCCAATAAAGGAAGTTTAATGATATTAACTCCAATTCTTGTAGGATTAGGACTTGTGGAAATTTATAAGAGAGTTTCAGATAAGTCAGATGTATCTGCTGCCGAAGTAGCCGACAATTCAGAGACTTCAGAACCTTTTGATAGAATGCCAGGGGCTACTCAAATAGTAGACAATATGGTTCAAAGGCGTAAAGCCAATAACGTTTTATTTGAAAAGAATGCACCTACTTTGTGGCCGTCTGGAGGATTAACTGTTGTAAATATGATAGATGCCATTCAAAGAGGAGACAATTTACCAGAGTTTCCAACTACTAAAATATAAATGCTGGAGTGATTGATAAATGAGTTATGAAATTTTTCCACTTGTTATTGCTGGAGTTTTTGTCTACAGTTTTAGAGATCAAATAAAATCTTTAGTAGGTTTCCCGATCGAGTCTACCGAAGAATCAGAAGTTAAAAATTCTGAATATAGTTTAGAATATATTAATCCGGAACCTGTTTCTGGATCCACTGACATTCACGGTGCAGAAAGCACTAGCATCCCTGTAAATTATCAATCCGAATATCGATTTAGATCTAATCCTCATCAAGCACATGGCAGAGGTTTTGGTGCTGAAGGAGCCGCTACTCAATTAACAAATGAATTAATGTTATCTACTGGAGAAGTTGGACCTGGACAAATCTATCAACCTAATGCAGATTATGGACCTGGAGTTCATGTGGGCTTCGCTTATAATGATTTGACTCCGCTAACTAGTTCTGGACACTCTACTGGAGTTTCCGTTCATGCACCCTTAGCCTTCAATCCACGAGATTACCAAACTATTTCTGGGGCTACTGGATGGCCAGTAAATACTCCCGATAATCGTGGTGCTTCTCGAGGAGCCTATGCAGATCAATTTTCTAATATGAGTGGGTTTTACGATGTTGCTAATGATGCAATGCCCGAATACCGTTATCCATTCCCTTGGAGTGCTTCTTATAATCCACTAGGACCTGCTCCAGCAAACAATTATCAGCGCATTGGAACTATGTAAGGGGGTCTTGGATACATGAGTTTTAATAATTATGGAAAAATGAAAGATTCCTATGTATTGAAAGATTCTCACAGTAAGGCTAATTATAATATGGGTGATGCTCGTTTTATGGCCGCAGATACGGCTAGCAAACCTATGTTAGTTGTTGATGGCGGAGTAACTATGGATGCATTAGCATTTCGTAATACTTCACCCGTTACTCACTATACTCCTGAACAATTAGGTATGAGTGTAAGAGGGACTCCTTTTGAAAATGGAAGTCGAGGGGATACTTCTGAAGGACTAGGATCTCCTGACGAATATGGAAATGAACCACCTAACAATGCATACCCTGTAACTTTTGATAAAGGAACTAGTTCTTCTATGGATCATGGATTATACTTAGCCGAAGATAATTTAGTAAGTAAATTAAATACTGGCATAATCGGAATGGTATCTAAATATTGGGGAATTGGATTAATAATTGGAGCCATTGGTTATTCTGGATACTATTTAGGAAGCCGCCGGTAAGTTTATATAGATGCTACTCCCATCTTAATACATGAGTATGAGCATCCCTACACCATTACAAATCGGACTAACTTTAGGTGGTGCAAAGATATCTCCTGTCTGGGCTTTTGGAGGTAAAAACACTCCTGGTTGGCAAGATTCTACTTTCACAATTATTGGAGACTATGATAAAATTACAGAATATGTAACTGAGGCTTTCAATAACCAGGCTATGCCCAGTAATATAAAAATTCGAGATGTTTTCGATCATAGCAACTCATATAAACCCTCAAATATAATTTCTAGTAATGACTTTCACGGTAATTACATTATATTTGCTATTACTCCCGTTTTAAGTAAACTTACTAAAACTGGTAGCATCCAAGTTTGGCAGGAAATAGGAGTAATCGCTATTGAAGATAAATGGATTGAGAATGACTATCGATTAATCGCTGCCAGTCAATCTAATCTCTCAACATCTATAGAAGGTTTCAGGAATAGCCTAAATAAAATTAAAAGTGAGTCTGATTATCCTGCCTATGGATCCTTATCAAAATATGATATACTCAAAAATCCAAAGACTAAAGCATTCACTATTACAATTCATGGAAAACTTAACTCTACCAATATGGTAGTCACCAATCCTACCGAAATAATTCCTAAAGGGGGTCGAGATTTATTGACTCAGTTATATTCAGAAATGGAATCTGATATGTCTAAGAAAATTTCTCGCAGTAATTATGATATTGGATTACCTACTAAAAAATCTGTTTCAATTCCAGCAATTCCAAAAGTAACACCTATGTTGGCTAAAGACTTTTCAAAAGGGCATGGAAAAAGAATTGTATATCCGGCTCTAACTCAAAGAAAGTTTGATGGAGTTAGATGTTTATGTCATGTCTATTTAGATGATAATGGAGATTTCATAACTAAATTCATGTCTCGCCGTGCAGTAGAATACACTTGGTTAAGTGGCACTTATGATTCTCAAAATGTTTGGCAACCCTCTAAATCAGACATATCTGCTACTATTAAAAACATATTCAGTGGATTATTTTTAAACTCTACAAAATTACTTTCTTTTAAAGAGTTCCAGCGAAGAAACAAAATGGCTAAGGGAACTCCAGTATATACTATAGATAATGAAGATGAATTACAAGTAGTAAATGGAAATATACCTACTAAGGATCTCGAAATTGCTTTGGCAGAAAAAAGTTATACCGATTACATTAAACTCGATGATACGTTCTGGAGATCTGCATTCTCAACTAATTTAGAATATGTTGGAGATGAGCCTTGGTTCGAGAGTCAATCTACTCATAAAGTTATAGATTCCAAACGCCTTAGAATGATGAAGCAAATTCTTAAAGACGGTATATATTTAGACGGCGAGTTATATTCGCATCAATTAGAATTTGATAGAATATCTGGTTTGTGTCGTAAAAAAACGTTTGATGAAAAGGATCAGAAGGATATATCTAAATTACAATATCGTATGTATGATTTCTTTTATGCTCCTACAGAGGAAACATATGAACTATTTTACAAATTTTCTGATAAAAAAGATGAGGTAATGAAAAATTTTAATGCTCTTTGTATGGATAAAGTCGGTTATCATGCTGCCTATACCGACCGTTATGGAGTTCTTGCTAGTCTATATCAAGCCTACGTATTCTCTTTAATTGATGATATGGATCCAGTGACTGATAAAAGTGAAATAAAAAAGTTATCAGAATTTGATGCGGGACTGCCAGTCAACTTAACGCAAAACATTTTAGTTAATTCTGAAAATGATTTAGAAAAAATTCATGACACTTTCGTAGATGAAGGTTATGAAGGACTAATGATTAGAAATCTAAAAATGCCCTATGATTTTAGTCGTTCTTGGAACTTAATAAAATACAAGAAAATGAAAGATTCAGAATTCAATATAGTAGGGGCTAAACAAGGAACTGGAAACGCAGCCGGAGCCATAATTTGGACTTGTGAAACTGCAGATAAAGAACATACCTTCGAAGTTGTTCCTTTAGGAACAATAGATTCCCGGAAAAAACTTTGGAACGAATGGAATTTAACTCCGACTAAATTTATTGGTAAGCCACTCACAGTGCAATATCAAGAACTTACTCCTAAAGGAATTCCTCGTTTCCCTAAAGGAATTAGCATTCGTGATTATGAATAATTTAATTCCTAAGTTATTAAGTAGTCGTGAACAGTTAGTTTTAACTGATTATTATGTCTCGAAAATGGAGATTAGGCGATAGAGTCACTTCCATTGCAGTATCTTCTTATCCAGGAGTAGGTATAATTGAACATATTCGTTTCGATGGTATTGATGTTATTTGGAAAGATGGTTCTTGGAGTCAAGAAAGACCTATTGATTTAATTTTTGCGGGTAAACCTACGGATCCAGTAGTAAAAAATGCAGAATCTATTAATCTAACTAATCTTAAGGATCCGATCAATGAAAGAATTTTACTGAATCCAATTTTAGATGTTGTTCCGATGGCTTTTGGAAATGGTTCTCTAGAACCTTTAATTTCCAACTTGAAAAAAAGTAATTTGCCGAAGTTAACTGGACAGTTTCCGAACGTGGCTCAAGAAAATTTTCTGATATATCAAGAAATAGATATTGCAGCCATGCAACCTGGGGCTCCTATTCCAATGTTTTCTAAGGGTGTGATATTTTGAGTGAACAGTGGAATGCGGCATATCGAG
Organism: Euryarchaeota archaeon UBA556; assembly: GCA_002494975.1. Taxonomy (GTDB): domain Archaea; phylum Thermoplasmatota; class Poseidoniia; order Poseidoniales; family Thalassarchaeaceae; genus MGIIb-O2. The sequence continues at coordinate 5,589 of DADI01000082.1, read as the reverse complement.
CCTTAACTGATATTGGAATTGATTTACAATATGGCCGATCTATTCCCGGTAACTGGAAAATTATGGGACAAGATTCAGTCGGACCTTATGAAATTATTTTTGCGGTGCCTCCAGAATACTTTTCCGGTTATGAAAGAGGAAAAGGACAACAAACAATTGGAGGTTTCGGAACTGCGGGAGTCAATAAGTTTGGAATTGAAATTCAAGTGCGAACTGAAGAAGGAGAAGTGGGCACAGATCGAGTATTAGAAAACTCTCCATTTGAAAGACAGATGGAATTATATGATTCCGCTATTATGGCTCTTCAAAATGTTTCTAATCCACCTATCCAAAGTATTACTCAAGTCGGAACTACTGCAGGGCAATCTCCATTGAATACTTCTGGCCGAGAGTGGAGAATTGGAGATATCGTAAATGTTTCTCGACCTACTGGGGACGGAGGTGGATTTACTAAAGGAATGATAACTCGAATATATCCAACTACGGTGCAGATTACTTGGAATCCAGATGCCCAGCATAGATTTCCTTGGACTACTACTGAGAAAAAACAACATTTAATTTTTGTATATCATGATGAAGAATGGGAAACTAGTATCCGATCATCACAAACTAAATCTTTTATTGCCGAATATAGAGCCGAACATGACTCTGCAGAAATCACCGGTTATGAATTTCCGGCCGATAGTATTGATGAAGTGGCTGAAAATCCTGACGCTATGCGAGGAAAACCGCCAACTTGGACCGAATTAGTAGAGCCAGGTTACATTATAAATACTTCTCCATTGCCATTTACGGAAAGAGTTTTACCCCGCACAATTTAATCTAACGTAGAATTTAATAACGTTTATAGAGAAGGTTTTAAATATCAGAGGGATAGAATATCAAGTATGAGATTCACGTATGGCAGTTTAGTTGCTAGTTTTATACTAGGAGCATTCAGTATGCAAATGTTCGGAAACAAAATTATGTCTAAGGCTGCCGAAGTAGTTACTTCTGAACCACTTATGACTAGAAACATGACACCGGCTGACTATGAATCAGCCTATGTAGAATCTTCAGGCACTACTGCAGACATAGTTCCAGTATCACTTTCTCAATCTTTCGTAGGTTCATACTTAGGTAAACAAGTTATGGATTTACAAAACACTACTCGCACTTTCAATGATAGTCTGACTGCAGGACCTATTACGGATGTGGAAGCCTTTTATGAAAATCCTTTCGTAACCGATCCCTTCCGAGGTGGAAATCAATGAGTGAAAGTTTGTTGCCTACTGGAAAAACTTCATTATCTGATCTTTTAATTTATGGAGGTGGAGCCGTAATTTTAGGGGCTTTGGCTCTTAAAACTATGAGAGATAAAAATGTATTCGGTGCGAGTTCAGCGGCTGCTTACAGTGGTGGAGGTTATTCGGCATTACCTATGAATGAAGGTGGTGGATTTTACAAAACAATTACTAATACTCCTAACATGGAAAGCCATGCTACTCAATATTCTATGGGACCAGAATCTACCGGATTAGATCAATCCGCACCTTCTACCTTACTTCGTTCAGACTATGTAGAACCTTCTACTCCTGTTCAAGTAGATCCCTTCAATGGATACGTTCCTCGACTTCCAGTAAATGCAGTTCGTCCTATGATTCCAGTTATTTCAGGAATTGGTGCTAACGCTATGGTATTATCTGCTGAAGGTAGTCAAGGTCGTTCTCGATCTGGCGACAATCAAGCCAATTCTACGGATGACTCCGGAGTATTAAATGGCCGTTTTGGTCGCCCTGCCTTAGTTCCTGGAACTAATGAAGGTTATTTAGATATGGCTACTGGTATGACTAAGACTATGGATGAATGGCGAAGATCATATAGTTTATCTAGAATGAGTGATACCTTAGTTAGAGGTATGCCTATGTCTGGTGGTATTCCAGTTATGTTACGCCGAGTATAGATTGTAATTAATTGTAATTAAATTAAATTAAATGGAAAAAATCCTGCCCGAAACATTAAGTATCTGTTCTCAACTACTATTACTATGGCTAATCTTTTAGTAGTATATGATGCCTACTACGCTACTGATTGGAAAAAATTAGTATCTCCTCGTTCTCCAAGTATATGGTCGGGCGAAGAAGTCGCCCCAGAATTAATGCAGAGGCTAATGTCCGGCGAAGACTTAACCGTTGAAGAACTAATGAAGTTGTCCGGTGCTACTGATGAGTTATCCGGATTATCTACTACTCTAGACAAAATTATTGAAGATTTCGGAGTTCCTCTTTCTTGGAACGATGAAGATGACTTTGGAAAGTTTTTATCCGATATTCAAAACAAAGAAAGTTTTAGGAAAGAAATCCAAAATAAATTATCTTCTGCCGAACCGGCTGCTTGTTTTGCTATGACTGGAGAAGTTTATCGAGCCGTAGAATCTGCGGGTGACCCTAACCAAATATTAAAATATTTTAGACCTTTAATTCTTTCTTGGAATGATCAGGATCCCGAGGCTAATTTATTTAATAATACGGTTCAGTATAAAACTAATTTTATTTCTGGAAATCTAATTCAAGATCCATATTACAAACTAAATTTTAAATTAGTGGCCATTAACAATTCTATGTCTGAAGATGATGCCTGGTTTGCTAAGAATTTTCCAACTAAAGAAAATACCCCTATTGATCCCGAATTTATTTTTGGTAATCTCCCGAATCCTTTATTTTTCAATTCCATAGATTCTAGATCTTCTTTAAACACTCCTATTCCCATACTAGAAATTCCGGAATTAACAGATATCTCTTGGCTGTCCACTCCTGGAAATAACTTTCAGATAATTTGTCAAAAAGTTACGGATATTCAAGTAAAAAATCTAGAGGCTATGCAAGACTCTAAAGAAGTAGATGCCGACATAGTTTATGCTCCAATTAAGTATTTAATTAATTTACCTCTACAAGAGTTAGAATATATTTCTAACTTAGAAGTTCTAGAAAATCATAATATATTTATTGATGATGAGTCCGGATTTAATGAGCAAAAGATTCCTCAAAATATGGAACAATATCTGACTAGTCAGTGGGCCGGAAAAGATCCCAATATGATTATCAAGAATACTCAGTCTATTTGGGTAAGTCTTTCTGGAGTTAGAGGTCCCGTAAACTATGTTCTGGGCTTAGAAATTTTAGGAAAGTTTTTGGCTGCTGGTGTTACGGATCCAGTAGAGATTTCTGAATCCTCTCAAATAGACTCCGAAAATGTTCCGGTGTCTTGGCCCGCAAACAAAACTAGTGACTGGGAATGGGAATCACATCAAGTTTTTCGATATTTGAATGAAAACTTTAATCCAGATGGAAAAGAAACCGGAGTAGCCTCTAACAGATCCTTCAAAGATTATGCTAAATTAGTCAATTCTGCAGAGGCAGGAGATGAACAATCTATTACTAAACTCCAAGATATTATTTCTGATATCTCGGAAATATTGGCAATACTGCAATCCGAACCAAAAAATCAAGATTTGGTATCTTTAGACGTTTACGATTACTGAGGAAGTAAGGAGGGTCTTGAACCCATAAAGGGTTGTTTAGTAATCAATCTTAAATAGTCGTGTAGGGAATATGTAAGTGATGTCCGAGAGTGATCTATCTTCTCAACTGTCTGAATTGGCGGAAGAATTTAATGTTCCCGCTGAAGATCCAGAACCTAAACTTGATGCTTCTGCACCTTTAGAAGATGGTCCGATAACACAAATGCCAGATGAGGCTATGATGGCTGAAGTAGAAATTGCTGGTGAACAAACTTATTTAGAAGAAACTAATCAAGTTCCTCTACAAAATCCTAATCCTTTACCTCCTCACGAACCAGAAAATTTAGAGGGTCCTGTTTTTGAAAACTATCGAGAGGATCCTGCTGATTATCAATTTCAAGCAGAAATGGATTCCGATAAAGTAAGTATTGCATCCATGCCTTTTGCAGATTATATGGAATGGGTATTTCCACCAGAAGGTAAGAAAGGTTACGAGGACGGTCAAGAAACTTTAGAGATGGTTTGGGGTAATCTCATGGCCGCCGGATATGATGTAGATATTAGAAAAGTAAAAATCGCTGGTGCCCTTTGGAGTCGCCGTCATTACAATGGTGAAGCCATAAAATCTGCTAGATATATTCTAAAAAGAGTTCCTGCCTCTAAATTAATCGATTTTATTCCACCTTCATTACATCGTAGAGATTGGGAAGACTTAGTTCCAGAGGATGTTGCTATGTCTGCTGAAAATAAAACTATGAGTAATTCTCAAAAAGAATTTATGCTAGGAGTTGGAGTAGTATCTGCATTAGTTCTTCCAATTTTAATGTCAAGGCGAGGTTAATTTCATGAGCAAAATACTTCCCGTAATTTTATTAGTTGGGGGACTGTATTATTTTTCTACCACTGCCAGTGCAGAAGAAGGAGATGATGTCGTAGGTTGTATGGATGCAACTGCTTGTAATTATGATTCCACTGCTACCGTAGATAGTGGCGATTGTAAATATGGTGACGCTTGTGATGATGACGATGATGTTATTAGTCCAATTCCGGGTTGTCCACCAGTTGGAGGAAATAAAGTATGGGTGAAAGAACAAAACCCTTTAATTCATATGGGAACTAGGGATACTTTGAATGATATACACATTTATGATGTGACTACAAATCAAGAAAATTATTATCCTGGAACTCAAGTAGATATTACTTGGGCGGCAAAAGTAAGAAATAAATCAAAAAATAGATGTGGAGAATGGGCTAGGATTAATAAAACTTGTTGGTTTGCCCCTACAGATGGCACTGCACTAGGAGATTATGAAGGACCACTTAACTGGACAGTTTATTTAATCAAACCAGATGGAACACAATATGATATAAGTGGTCCGAAACCTGGAAACGAGTTTTTCCAAGGATACACTGATTCTGATCTAGAACTATCTGATGCAGAAAAAAGTTGTAAAGGACCAGAGTGTTTGAAAGTATTAAAAGGCAATAGAGCCAAATATCAAGTTGCCTTTCAATTAAATGCTGATGCGCCAGTAGGTCAATATTCAATAAAATTCCATGCACCGTATGGAGATAGTGACAATTTTGCTGATTGGAGTCAAATACCAGCCTTTAAAGTTTTACCTTCTGACTGCAATCCAGAAGGTTTCTCGGCTGAGTCTACAAAAATAAATTATGAAACTCGTTTTGCTAGCAATCATGATTTTATGTTATACTAAGGCAATTCATTAAATAGTAAGACAGGTGAATAAATAGTATGAATCTGGATCTAAATATCCAAAATACTCTTAAGCGTTCTCCTATGGAGGGTGCTATGCACGGAGTCATGGATAACTATGGAGGTCAATATCAATTGACTTCATATTCTGAGTCTGCTAAATTAGCCGAACAAGTATGGGGAGTTCCAGTAGGAGTAACTGCTCCTAATTCATTATCTCGTGCCTCTTCATCTCGTGGCAGCGGTCAAATTAAAAAGGCAGAACATAAATCTAATTCTAAGGCTGCTCCAGCCGATGTAAGAATAGGTCAATATCGAGTTCAATATCTTCCAGAAACAAATGAATGGAAACTTTCTATTATTTCTATGGGAG
>DADI01000075.1 GCA_002494975.1 Euryarchaeota archaeon UBA556 | reverse complement strand
GGAGATATAGAAAGTATTTCTCGTTGGATGAGAAACACCGCCAATGCCGGAACAGATTATGATGATTGGTATTGGGATGGTGAAAAACTAATGGTTTATGCGGTCGACCCTATTGCTGGAATAGATACAGAAGAAGAATATACTAAAGCAGATCTAATGGAATTAGGAGTATTAGAAGATATGTTCCCTAACATGGATGAGTTTTCTGAAGGTGAAGAATTTTCCGCCGAAACTATAGAAAAGTTTTTCGAACAAATTGAATCCTTACTTAACAAAACGGCTGGCAATTCTTGGAGTCTAGATTCTGATGGGTATCCAGAAGAAAATAAAGTAAATATCAACATTTCTATGGAGCCTGAGTCTTCAGAATTCTTCGAAGGTCTTTAAGCCATAACTACCTGCTCAAAGTATATATAGGTAGTTGCCATAATTAGATATTAGATTTCTATGGCAGTTCCTGATTATAAAGATGCAGTTTGGCTAAAGAATGCTTACTTGCATAAGAAACAAACTATGAATGCTATTGCTAGTTCTTGTGGAGTATCTCCGATGACTATTCAAAATTGGTTAGACCGACATCAAATTCCAACTCGCCCTCGTGGACGCACGGTTGCTTCATCTGTTGCACCACCTCGACTGCGAACTCAAGGATACGTCACTATATCTATTAAAGAATATGATAACTTGAAGCAAGCCAAACTTAGATTAGAAAATCTAAATAATCAAACTATAATGGAGTGAATGATATGATGAAATCTCAATCTGAAGAAAATGATTCCTTAGTTATTGGTAATTTTTCGGCTACTCTATCTGCAGGTCATGCTAAAGATTTGTTAAAAGGTTTGGAATCCCTGGGCGATCAAACAATATTTACTTTCTCTGCTGACAAAGGATTGGAAACCGGAATGGTGGCTAATGATGTTTCTACTTTAATTCGTTGTCAACTGACTCCAGAACTTTTTGAAGAATATACATTTGTAGGAGAGGCTCCTATAAAACTAGGAGTAGTTTTAGAAAGAGTAAAAGATATCACTAAAACATTGACTACTAAAGATACCTTAAAATTTGTCTATGATTCTAAACAACCTAATGTCCTTCTGATAGATGCAAATAATATGCGAAGAACTATTAGACTAGTTAAACTAGGGTTGCTAAAAGAAGTTCCTATCATGCCCATTCCAGAAAATGGATGGGATTATAATTTTGATATACCTCTAAAATCTGTAAAAGATTATCTTAAAGCAGTGCCCAAAGGATTTTCTGAGTTCAGTGTGATTGTAAATAAAAGTTTGGAAACTTTTACTCTATTGACTAGTGGAGAATCACCGATAGAACTTTCTTTAGTTCCTGAAAATTGGAATTGCACTGGCGATTCACGCACTCATTATGGCGTAGAAAAATTAGCCGCTGGAATTTCGATGGCTAAGAAAACCAATGCCACCATTTATGGCGGAGATAGTTTGCCAGTTCTGATACAATGGAATCATGCTGAGAACTTTAAGTGCGAGTGCGGAGTTGCACCTCGATTGAAGTAGAATTAAACTTAATAAATTAAATTAATAGGAGAGAAAAACTTATGAGAACTAAACCTACCAACTATCAAGCCGCTAAACAACTAGTGCAACCTGGTGAACATATTACAGTTAGTCAATTAATTAGTCGTCTTCTAGATTCTGGTCGCCGAGAATTACCTACTAAAAGAGAATTAAGTGCTCGTATGACTAAGGATCCAGAATTTTTAATTATTACTCGTTCCAATGGTAATCAACCTACTGTCTTTATGAGATCTACTAAATTTTAACTAAAATATTTCCTCCACTGCGAGGGTCAAAAACCGCCGGTAGCGGCAGTAGAGCGAAGCCTTAAATAACTGAACACCACCATGCTAAAGTCTGTGATATTATGACCGCCGAAGAAAACCCAACTAGCACCGAAGACAACTCTACCTACTATCAACCTCTCGATTTTGCCCACACTATTTTTCAGCAAAGATATTCTTTAGGAGGAGAAGAAGGTTGGGCTGACTCTTGTAAAAGAGTTGCTAATTATATTGCTGCCGCCGAAGTAAACGGATCCCGATCCAAATGGGAAGAAAGATTTTTCCATTCTTTAGTTCACAATCATTTTATTCCTGGAGGAAGGATTTGGTATGGTGCTGGCAGACCCAAAGGTCAATTACTAAATTGTTTCGTAGTTCCTACTGAGGACTCCCGAGAAGGTTGGGGTAAAACTGTTTCCGATATGTTAATCATTTCTGGAACTGGAGGAGGAGTAGGAATGAATTTCTCTCCTATTCGCCCTCGTGGAACTAGTATTCAAGGAACTGGTGGAGAAGCCACCGGAGCCGTATCACTCATGGAAGTTATTAATCAGACTGGAGAAGTTATCAAGTCTGGTGGCGGTCGCCGAACTGCTTTAATGTTATGTTTAGATTATAGTCACGGAGACATCATGGAATTTCTACACAAGAAATTTAATAAAGTTGCCCTAGAAACTGTAGAAGAAATCGATGAAGCCTTAACTACGGCTTTTCCATATTTGCCTCCGACAGAACGCAGTAATATGTTGACCGCTATTACTGGAGATGCAGAAAATAATTCTGGAGAGTATCAAGATTCTGAACTAAACCTTTCTGATTCTGAAGTTCTAAGAACTATTTTAAGACCGCTGATCAAACACGAAAAAGATCAGATATTAAAGAATGCTAATATATCCGTGCTAGTAGACAATGACTTCTTTGCTGCGGTCGAAGCCGATGAAGAAATCCAAATTACTTGGAGAGGTAATGAAGTTAGTTCTTACCGTGCCAAAGATCTCTGGGATTTATTAATTCAGAATGCATGGGAATCCGGAGAACCTGGAATTCTAAATATTGGTTTAGCCAATAAAATGAATAACATTCATTATCATAAGCCATTGATTTCCACTAATCCTTGTGGAGAGATTTGGTTAGAAGCCTATGGATGCTGTGATTTAGGAGCCATTAATTTGAGCAATCACATTGCCTACGACAGCAACGGAAATCCAGATTTCGATTGGGAATTATTGGCCTCCACTATCACTACTGGAGTTAGATTTTTAGATAATGTGCTAGACGTAAATAATTATCCTCTGGCAGAGATCGAAAAGAATTGTAGAGAGGTTCGAAGAATCGGATTAGGAGTTATGGGATTAGGTCATGCTTTAGTAAAATTAGGATTACCTTATAACCGAGCCGAAGGCCGAAAGAAGGTAGACAAATTATTTAACTTTATCAAAAAGATTTCCTATGAAACCTCTACTTACATTTCTGCAGAAAAAGGTTGTTTCCCCGCCTTCGATGCTGAACAATTTTTGGCCTCTGGTTTTTGTGAAACCCTTCCTAAGTCGATCAGATCTAAAATTGCAGAATATGGAATGCGAAATTGTGCCGTGCTAACTATTGCTCCTACTGGAACTACTAGTTTAGTTGCCGGAACTAGTTCTGGTATTGAACCTATATTTGCGGCCGGATATTCTCGAACTTATTATGCTGACTCAGAAAACTCAAACGAGAGGGTCTTGAAGACAGAAGTTGTTATTGACCCCTTGTTCCAAGAATTATGGGCGGCTACCAATGGCAGTGATCAAGAACTTTTAGAGAAATCCTTTTTAGGTGCCATGGATATTGGAGTAGAAGATCATTTGAGAATGCAAGTAGTTTGTCAGAAACATATTGATAATGCAGTTTCAAAAACTATCAACTTACCACACGAGTATCCAATTGAAGATTTCAGCAATATGATGTTGAAATATGGTCCTCAATTAAAAGGAACAACTGTATATCGTTCTGGAAGCCGAGGTAATGAACCTTTGTCTCCAATGAAGGCTTCCGAAGCCATTGAATATTTGAATAAACAATATGAATTTGAAGTGGCGGCTGCTATGTCTGATTGCCCTTCTGGAATTTGTCAAATATAAATTATGGTGTGATGTTACTTATTAAGTAGTAGGGCATATCATTTTTTAACTGATAATAATGCTTAGTAGTAGAGTATTAGTAGGTATTTCATTAGCCGTTTGGAATAGTTTTGCGGCTTATCAAGTTGCCCGTTCAACGGCCGCTGGAGAAATGGGCAATCCTAAAACTTATGGTTATGGATTAGCATTCACTACTGGGCTGACTGCTCTTTGGATCTGGAGTGGAATTTTAGATAAAGAATCTTTAGAACCAGCAGAAAACTTTTCTGGAGTTACGGGCCCCGAGGGTCCGGAAAAAGAAAATTTAGAATTTAAGTTTACTTCTACTAAGGAAGCATTAAATTATGCTCGCTGGAAAGAAATTATAGGTGCAGATATTTACAAAGAAGGTGCTTGGGAATTAATACAGAATGAAGAGGCTAAAGCAAAAACAACCGGTAAACCAGTATCCAAAAATAAAATAAAAAACAAAGTTCTAGCACTAGCAGCCGAGGATCCGGATTATATTCCTAGAATAGAATCTTTTGACGAACTTAGATTTCCTCGAAAAATAAGTATTAATTATGGAGCCGATCGGGAAAGTAATCTGGATCTAGTGATTCCTCCTAATATTAAATACGATGGTGTAGCCGAAGAAGCAGTATTTTTATCTGGTGATGGCAAAACTGAAGTTACCATCGGATTATCATTTTTACAAGAAACCACTGCCGGAACTTATTATCCCTTTGTATTAAAAATTAAAGGCCAGGGAAATGATTATACTCAAGCCACTCGAATGTTACAAAAGAATGTAAATTTTGTTTTGAACACTGAACCTTGGGATGAATCTGGAGGCACACCCATAGATATAGATAATGATGGAATTTATGATTTAGTTTTAGATCCTCGAGGAAATATTAAAAAACCCTGGTGGAC
>DADI01000002.1 GCA_002494975.1 Euryarchaeota archaeon UBA556 | reverse complement strand
ACTCTAACGTTATCTTTTAGCCTCATGGCCTCGTTTGACTCGAATTCTTTTTTCCATACTCCGTAACCTTTGGTCACTTTGAATTTTGATATAACTTTCAATTCTGAATCACCCTAGGAATTATTACTTTCAGCCCATTCAAACAGATCCCGAAGAACGGGTCGAAGTGTTTTCCCTTTCATCGAACATGTATACTCGACACGTGCTGGAACTTCAGCAAAAACTTCTCTTGTGACAAGTTCGAATTCAATAAACTCGTCCAACCTTCGACTCAGGGTCGTTGCAGTAATCGACAACTCACGCTTGAGTTCATTGAATCTTACTGGGCCTTCTCTCCTGGACAGAAAATAGAGAATCTCTAACACGTGAGATTTCCCAAGCATTTCAATGGTGTTTTTTACTGCGGATTGAAGGCATATTGGCTTCACTTCAGTTACTGGTTGCATAATGTCACTAAGTAGTCTCTGTATATCAACTTGCAAGTATCACTCATGATACTGTAGTGCCAAGATTGAGACTTCTCCTCCTTAATACTCAAGTCAAGTGCGATGTTTACTAGGAGCTGAATATTATGAGTAAATGCGGATGCGGTAGATCACCAACAGGAATGTGTATAGGTTGGCATGGTTTATCCCAAGAAGAATTTGAAACTAAATTGAAAGAACATCAAGAGAGTGTAAAAGAGGAATAAACTTGGCAAGGAATTGGAACACTATTCTTCGTGGGGTTCATCTCGGCTTTGGATTTTGTATTTCGTTTTATTTCGGTGCGATAACATTCAGTGGCGACACAGGATATTGGAACGATCAGCCAGGAGTGACCAATTTTGTTGCAACTGCGGTCTTAGGAATCGTTTTTTGGACTGGTATTATCAAATGGCAACTTCCTCGAATCAAGAAATGGAATCGTAAAAGAAAGAAGAATATCTCAACTAACGAATAATCGAGTTGAGATATTTCGCAAGGATTTGAAGGCTTGAATTTAATCGAAGTTAATAGGGGACCTCAGGGGCGATTAATAATTGATTTAACTCCTATGGGCAGAATGATGTTAATTGGCAGAGAATAAATTACTAAGAAAATAATGGAATTAGTGAGGATAATTGATGGAAATTTTTTATATTGTAAGTAATTGGGGTGATTTAATTGTTTGATGGACCGGATTTATTGAATCAATTACGACCGAGATTAGAAGAAAATAGAGAACTTCTTGCTGAATGGTTCAAACAAAAACGGTCTGAATATCCGATTCCACTATACGGTTCAGTTGATATTAGAGATTCAGGTTGGAAGATTGCTGCAGTCGATGTTAACGCTTTCCCAGCTGGTTTCAATAATATCGAAAAAGAGGATTTGCAACGACTAATTGGTCCGATACGAAATTGGCTAGATAATGAGCATCCTAGTTCACAACTAGTATTACTTTGGCCAGAATCTAATACTCGTAATCCAGGTTATGCTGAAAATGTATTAGTCATCAAAGGTCTGATTAAATCTGCTGGAAGGGAATGTAAAGTTGGTTCCACTGAATTGAACGATTATACAGAAATAGAGGCGTTATCTGGTGCCCTTGAATTATCTCCTGTTTTGAAAACTTCAGATGGAGTATTGGTAAATGGTAAAAGACCAGATCTGATTATTACAAATAATGATTTGACTTCCGGTAAAATACCATCTGGAACGATTCCTGTCGCCCCACCTCAAGGTTTAGGATGGTTTCAGCGGAAAAAATCAAACCATTTCCGTGCCGTCCAACCGTTTATTGACGAGGTTGCACAATTATTAAAAATAGATTCTTGGATGTTGGGTACACATTGGTTTGTTAGTGAAAATAAATGTTTAGATGATGAATCATGCCGTCAGGCCTTGGCTAATGATGTGGATAACTGTTTGGAACTTTTAAGAAAAAAATATCGTTTGTTAGGGATAAAAGGCGAACCAAAATTATTTGTCAAAAACGATTCTGGAACTTATGGCTTAGGGATATTAGAAATTTCATCGGGTGAAGAATTATTGAAATTATCTAACAGAAAAAAGAATAAATTAACTTATGGAAAGGGAGGAGCGGAAGTCAGAGATTTCTTAATACAGGAAGGAGTTCCAACACGTTTGAAATGGGGTGATTATGTTATTGAGCCATGTATGTATTCGGTAGGGTCAGATGTAGATGCATGGTTCTATAGAGCTAATAATAAAAAAGGAGATCTCGCGAATTTGAATACACCCTCGACTCGTTTTGTAGGCCCCTCAAAATTAAAACTTGATGTGGATGGAGAAAAAACTCTTCAGCATGCATCAGGTTGGCATACTTTAGTTGCTGAAATAGCTCTTCTCGGCTTAGCAGCAGAAATAGCTGAATTGAATGATTGATTTTTCAATTAATTTTTTATTAACTCAATATAATCTGATAAGTGAAATAAAGTATAGCTCTTTGGGATGATGTACTAATTTCACTCAATTGTTCCAGAAGGCTGAATCTTCCCCAGGCAATCAATCAGCAAAAATGGGATAGACCCTGTCTAATAGAATTAGTTCAAATCAGAATTAAAGATTGTTGGACTCCATTGGGGGGTATTTCATATGGTAATCATGAGAAGTTCGAAGGCCCAGTTTCGGCTCAAGCAATGGTCAAAGATACTGCGGAAGAAGAATGATTGAAACTTCTGTAGAGTTGGCAATATCAGAATCAAGGAGTACCCTATAGTTTGAAATTACACTTTCACTATTACTCATATCTCAGTGAAAAGTTCATTACACCGCCGCGTGAATATTCGGTGTCCATGGGAAGAACAATACCGACTTGGAGAAATAGGATGGAGCGCAGAATAGACAGTTGGATGCCCTTTAGGAGGGTTTTGAGACGTTCTGAGCGAGATGAATTTGATCTGATGTTAAAGTCAGTAAGAAGTCGCTCTTCTGCTTGTGGTATGCTTCCTGCTTCAGATGTTCTTGAGCCAGCCTTACTTGTTATGCTAATAGATATTAATTCCAGACTCACCAAATTAGAGGAGGGGGGAAATAGAGATGGTTGAGGGATGGATTCTCGACATATATCAAGATTCCAGTTCTGAAGGGATGGTTGTATGGATTAAATTAGATGATGGGTCGGTTACTAAGCACCTATTCTATTGGTCGCCCATATTACATATTGCAGGTAATTTAGATGATATTGATGCACTTGAAGAGAAACTAAAGGGAATGGAATATCAAACACTATTTGGAGTAATGAAATTTTCAAGAGAAAAGAGATTCAAAAGTCATGAGGCAAATGAGACTTCAGAAGTTCTAGCTATTTCTGTTTCAAGACCTTCTAAACTTAAGCAAGTAGCTGATGTAGTTTCGGCAATTGGTAAATGGAGTAATTTTGATATCTTTTCGGTTGATCCTAAACCTTCTCAAAGATTTCTTCATGATATGAACACGCATCCATTTGGTAAAGTAAGAATTTCAAATAATGAAATAATATCACTCGATAATAGAACTGATGCAAAATGGAGCCATCCTCCATTGAGACAAGCAATATTGAAAGTTAATTGCAAAGATAGGCATGGTAAACGTAGTTCAAATGGAAAAGTCACAGGAATAACAATAATTGATATGGGACTTGTAGGGTCTAATTCCAAGGGAATTCCAATTCATATTCAACTAACTCCCGAACGAGAGCAAGATGAATTTCTCGATGAAATTGAAAGAGCAATACATTGGATTAATCCCGATGTTTTGATTACTAACAAAGGGGATAGTATAGATTTTCCAGCTCTGATAAATATTGCATCTAGACATGGTAGAGAATTAAGACTTAGCAGAAATAAACGTGGCACTAACATTAGGAGAAAAGCGATTACCACATGGAGTTATGGAAGAATACTTCGTTCGGATGCTTATCATGCATTAGAAGGCAGAATACACGTAGATATGGGTTCTTCTTTCATTGGTAAAGAAGGTGGGTTAGAAGGACTTTGTGAGCTTGCAAGAATATCTGGAATCCCTGCTCAAGACCTCTCAAGATTATCTCCTGGTTCTGCAATTTCAGCTATGCAGATAAGACAATCTATGGAAGATGGTGTTCTAGTTCCTTGGAAAAAAAATAGACCTGAAGATATGAAAACAGGGACGCAGATGCTCATATCTGATAGGGGTGGTTTGTACTTAGATCCACAACCGGGCGTACACAAACAAGTGTATGAGTTAGATTTTGCAAGTTTATTTCCAAGTATCATAGCAACCAGAAATATTAGTCCTGAAACAATGAATTGTGAATGTTGTAAAGTTTCAGAAGGTGATAATTTACGAACCGGTAAACTACCTCTCCATCCCGAAAGTGCTTTCAGAGAAATTGAAAGACGTAAACAGTCAACACAAGAATTACAACTATTAGTTCCAGAATTAGGAATGCATACATGCACCAAAAAATATGGATTCTTAGGTAGAGTTGTTGCACCTATTATTGAGAGGCGTAAACATCTCAAATCAAGAAGGAAGACTAAGGGGGATGTTTGGGATAGACGGCAAAATGTTTTGAAATGGCTTCTAGTCACTTGTTTTGGATATACAGGATACAAAAATGCTCGATTTGGTCGTATAGAATGTCATGAAGCGATATGCGCTTGGTCACGTGAGATGATAATAGATGCAATGCATGATGCTGAAGAAGAAGGCTGGGATTGCTTACATGCAATTGTAGATTCTATTTGGCTTGTAGACTTACAGAGTAGAGGTGAAAGAGCTCGTAATGAGTCTATATCTAGATTAATGTCTAAGATAGAGGCTAAATCTGGTATACCAATAGATCTCGAAGATGTCTATGAATGGATTGCATTCGTACCCAATAGAACTACAGGAGTTGGTGCTCTAACCAAATATTTTGCACATGGAACAAAAGGATGGAAGATAAGAGGAATTGAGTTACGACAACACTCAACATGTCAATGGATAAGTGATCTTCAGAAAAATATCCTAGAAGAGTTGCGCACGGGTCCTCCAAAAGAGGCTACTAAACGCTCAATGAAGTTATTTCATCAAGAAATAACTAAACTTAAGAAAGGTAAAATTCCTCTATCTGAACTTATTTTAGGAAGAAGAGTTAGGAAAAAAGCTGGAGAACATAAAGTATTGAATTTGACAGCTGCAGCCCTACTTAGAGAGCTTGATTTAGGGCAAAACACATATCCTGGTAGGAAGATTAGATTTGCTGTTGTAGGACAGGGAAGAAGGAATCCTCCCGATAGAATCAGAATGTCATCAGAGATTAAATCAGGAAAGCAGTCTATAGTAGGACAAAGGGGCGATATTAGTTACTATGAGGCACTTGCTTTACGTGCAGCTTCGGCACTACTATCTCCATTTGGATTATCTGAGGAAGAATTAGCTTCAGGAGGATCGGTCCAAACGACTTTGGATATGTGGTCAGGGACTGTAAAGTCTTGAAGAGAAACTTGTGAATCTCTCTTTACTAGTGGTTCTGCAGTCATACCTATTGAATGTAATTTTGCTGTAATTGCACCTTTTGATTGTGAAAGAATTGTGAGTCTGTCACTCGCAGCATTCTTTAAATCCAACTTCATTGATTTGGATAGATATGGTTGCGCTTGATAGTTGACTGTTACTACAACTAATGAATTCCATTTATTCGCCATACTTTGAATATGAGCTAGGGATTCTTTGAGCATAGCAGAACCTTCAGCATGCTTTACTTGAGTATCCGCAAACATAGATGCTAAATCAGAAATAACAATCAATCTCCCTTTGACTAAATCTTCATCATCAACCTCAGAATCTAGTCTTTTGACTATTTGTGCTATTTGATGGGCAGTGAATCCCCTACAAGCATGTAAATTATCCAAAGCCTCTATTCCACGTTTTTTATGTGCTAAAGGCCGTATTAGAGTAGAAGGGTCCAGTCCCATACCTCCATCTATCCAATGTACAGGCCTTCCTTTGGCTAATTCATCACATATCATATATCTAGTAATATATCTTGTGGAGCGTTTTGAACCTTCTATTAGTAGCATATTTCCAACTTCTGGACTAGGGAGTTTTGATTTGAGGAAACGTATTCCCCATGATACATTTTGCTGCTCTTTGGTCATAGTAATGATATAGATTATCTCGGCGGTATGATGAACTTTTCTTTGAAATATACAATATTACAGTATTCTCATAAGCAGAGGTATTAAGATTATATTCACTCGTTGATTCGGGGGAAAAATGAGTAAGTTAAAGACTATGATTATGGCATTAATTATGTTGACATCAATACTATCTGGATGCACTTCTTCGGATATTTCTTCCGATGTAACTGACCTGAAATCCATTGATTTGTATCTAACTCAGAGGGTACCCTTCCGATTACATAAGAACGCAAGTGCACCCTTGTGATTGGTCGAAGAAGTACTACTGTTGAAATGAAATCATAGAGAAATTACTCTACAGGTATAACAGGTGTGAACGAATAGATAATTGTTATCGCAAAATCTGAATTTTCGTAAAGATATTGAACATTTAAATTTATTATCACAGTTAGATTATCCCAACCACCATACTGTTGAATGCCCGAGGATGAATTCATACCCGATTCTCTTTGGAATGTTATTGAATCATATGAATTTGGAGAACCTGTAGTTTCATTGTAAGCATCATTATCGAAATAATTTTCATCTAAAAGATGATAATATTCTACAATAGCTCCATTTACTACGTATCCATATGGAACTGCGATTTGTCCAATGTTAGCACTGTATCCATTCGCAACCCATGGTGTCCATTCAGGGTAACAATGGTCTTCATTTAATTGACCTGCATAATAGTAATCATCATAGGTCATTTGAGAGGTATCTTCTGAACTATTATATCCATAAATGTGGCCCCAATAATCTCGATAGTCATATCGGTTATCTCCGTAATATCCCCAAAAAGTACCATCGCCTTCAAGATATATCTCTCCATAATTTTCTATGTATACCTGATATAAGCCTTCAAACTCATAATACATTGAACACGGAATTACATGAGTGATATTGATTAGTTGTTGTTCATACCACCCATTACTGCCATTGTCATCCTCAACCCAAACAAATCCGTAAAATGATTTAGTGTAGTCGAACGTCCCTAACCGTGGATCAACATCAACTCTTGGAACTAATTCAGGTGCTATTTCTGAAGCATTGAA
>DADI01000030.1 GCA_002494975.1 Euryarchaeota archaeon UBA556 | reverse complement strand
CCTCAAGTTATGATGATCGCTTCTCTAGGTGTAGCATTAATTCTTAGAGCATTGACATATTTACGTTTTGGAGCATCAAGAAATATGTTTGAGCCAGATTCAGATTGGCGTATGCCAACAATGAGGTGGGAACTTCCCACAACTAAATTTCGTTTCAATTTAGGAGATAGAACCCAAGGGCTTGCTCCAGCCGAACCCTTTTGGGATGCGAATGGAAATGGGATATATGATAGAGGGACAAATGGTTTGTTTGAGTCGTTTACAGATTTAGATGGTGATAATAGATATGATAGTGCCCAAACATACAATCATTACAATTGCGAACAAACAGGAATCGATGAAACAACTGGAGAGCCGATTTTATCTCGAATTGTTAGTGAAGTATCCAAGCCATTCTTTGAAATGTATGATACAAATGTAGATTGCGTAACAGGTGCAACTACAAACTATGCATATTACAAAGGAATAGTTCCAGCTGTAATTTTCTCTTCTGTTGCAATACTACTTCTATTACTAACAAAAACAAGGCTTGGAAGGAAAATGCGAGCAGTTGCAGATAATCCGGAGTTAGCAGCAAGTAGCGGCATTAATGTCGAACGTGTCCAATTAACAAGCGCTTTCCTTTCCGCAGGTATCTCCGGTTTAGGGGGGGCAATTTTTGCAATAACTTTGCGATATAATCCCGAAACCGCTTTCACATTATTACTCCCCTCTTTCGCTGTAATAGTATTGGGAACTATAGGTTCGATTCCCGGCGCAATAATTGCATCATTAATAGTGGGCTTTGTTAGAGCCCTTTCGTCTCCTATCTTGATAGGAATTGGTAGCCCACTAGGCCGTTCTAATTATACTGCAATGGACGGAGTAATGCCCTATATTTTCCTTGTTGCAGTATTGATGATTATGCCGGAAGGAATCGGAGATGCCTATGAAAAATGGAAAATCGATAGATTAAGGCGTAAGCGAGAGAGAACAAAAAAACCTTCAAAAGTGGTCACATATTTACTTGCTATATTTCCTTTAACCGCAGTACTAGGCCTTCATAATTGGTGGAATGACCGCTCAGATCGCGCTCAAACATTAGCATCTATTGGTATTGGAAGTTATATTTTCCATCGCTTTGCTAGTTTTATTTCCAGAAATTCATTTTACTCAGATGCATGTTCAGACACCTGCTCTACTAATACTGGAGTCCAAACAAATCTAGACATATTGTTGGGGAGTGACGGTATTCTTCAGGCAGAAGATTCACCCTACTTTTCCGATACTTTAGCCGATATAGATATTTCATGGTTCGAGTTAATGCAAACAGAGTTATGGTTTATCGAATCTATCTCTTCAATGGATAATCTTGTTTGGCCCCTAATTCCAATTTTAGTTTGGTGTGTGGCCCTATTCCAAGCGGTAGAGTATATCTGGGGAACTGATTATATTTCCAAGCCAGTCAAATCGATTGATAAAAGAACTAATATTTTTGATATCTTGAGTGCATACGATTCAAAGATAAGAAACACCTGGAATAAGATTGTCAGAGATTATGAAAGTAAAATATATTCGATAACAAATAACATTAGATCACAGCCATCTAGTTTATTAGAAAAATATAGTAATCACCCACCCTCAAATGAGAGATTTAAGTACGGTAGAGAAAGCAAAATTGGATCCAACATAATCTTTATAATATTACTAATAATTCTATTTTTATTCCTTTACTGGCTCCCTATTTCTAATTCGGACACCATGAATTTCAATAAAGCGCTTCAAGTATCAAATGTTCTGCTGACCTTGTCGATATTCATTCTAATGTCCTTCTCATTAAATCTCCATACTGGAGTTACTGGGATGGTTAATTTTGGAGTCATATTCTTCGTTGGCATTGGGGCGATAACTGTTGGTATCTTAACTGCCCCCACTGAGGTTCATGGTTATGCATGGCCAGTATTGCCTGCAACTATTTTTGCAATATTATTAGCAGCTGCATTTGGATGGGCGCTAGCCTATCCTACTGCACGTTTAAGAATGGATTATTTTGCCATAGTTACGATTTCTCTTGGTGAAATTGTTCGTGTATTATTAGCTGGAGAGCCTCTATTAAGAGTTGGATCAATTGGTTCCGCAATTGGAATTTCTAAGTATACACTTCCATTAAAACAATGGTGGTTTTGTGGCAGAGGTGTTTCTATCGGGCCAGATACTGATTATATCAGTGCAGATTCATGTAGAAATGATTCAGCACTTATTGGTCCGGCTGATAAGATGGGAGAACTACTCAATCTCACAGATGCAAATGGTTTAATCGAACCAGCACCGTATATGATGCTACTTGCAATTATGGGCATTATCTCAGTAATACTAGTTTGGTGGCTTCTCGAAACCATATTGTCCTCACCTTGGGGTAGAATTTTGAGAGCGATCAGAGAAGATGAAGAAGTGGCTCAACATCACGGTCATGATGTTTTGTCGCATAAAGCGGCTAGCCTTGCTTTGGGGGCGGCAATAGCTGGGCTTGCGGGTGCATTCTGGGCTTGGAAACTTACAGGTTTCGAACCATCAATAATGTCTCCTGCTCGTTCTACGTTCTTAGTTTGGGCAGCATTTATTATAGGGGGTAAAGCAAATAATAAGGGAATGATAATAGGTGCCTTCATCATAGTTCTTATGGAATTCGTTTTCAATGTTTTAGTTGCAGCACAAGGTTCACCAGATCTACCATTATATTCAACTGCGGATAAGATAGATAGACTATTCCAATGGTTAGTTATGGATCAATGGGAAGTTACTAAGATATTTATTACCATATTAATTCTAGGAATTCTATTACGAATCAGAATAATTTCTGATATTGGAATGTCAGGAGTATTTGTTTTCTTATTTACTCTATTCATGTTGGGTCAGCGATCCATCGAAGAGTCATTCAATAATGGTGTAAGTGCAGATATGGCTTATGTGAAAGTACTATTAATTGGTAGTTTAATGTTATTTTCATTGAAATTAAACCCCAAAGGATTAATTCCAGAAGTTCCATTTAGACCTTCAAAACATTCAAGTCAATTAGATGAAGGAGTAGGTGAAAAATGAATACTGTCCTTAAGGTAGAAAATCTACGTAAAGAGTTTGGTGGACTTGTAGCTGTAAAGGATGTATCATTTGAAATCAAAGAAGGTGAATTCGTAGGACTTATCGGTCCCAACGGGTGTGGCAAATCAACTACCTTCAATTGCATCAGTGGTCTTCTTAATCAGACATCTGGTAAAGTGGAAATTTATGGCAAGGACGTTTCTAATATGAGGCCAGACCAAATTCATGGTTTAGGAATGACAAGAACCTTCCAACATACTAGATTATGGCGAGAAATGACAGTCATTGAAAATCTTCTAGTTCCTCCGAGAAAACAATTATCTCCAAATATTCTGAAATCATTATTCAAATTCCCCCAAAGCCGCCAAGCAGAATCTCTTAGATTAGAAAAAGCTCATGCTATTCTCGAAGAGTTAGAAGTCCCTCATATGGCACATAATCTAGCCAGTGAATTATCAGGAGGTCAATCAAAATTAGTTGATATCGGACGTTCAAGAATGGGCTCTCCAAACCTTCTGTTACTCGATGAACCAGTAGCGGGTGTTGCAGGCCCTTTGGCGATGAAAATTTTCAATAATCTGAGAAAAACAGTCGACGAAACAGGTATTTCTATACTAATAATTGAACACAATATGGACTTTATACTCCGCCAAGGTGTTGATAGAATTATTGTTATGAATGAAGGAGAGGTTTTGATGGTCGGTACTCCTGACGAAGTAAAATCGAATAAAGCAGTCATTGAAGCCTATCTCGGTTCTGCCGGAGAGGAGGAGTGAGTGTAATGGGTAGAGTACTAGATGTAAAAGGACTCAATGGAGGATATGGTTCAGTTCAGATTCTCTATGATATCGATCTATATGTAGAGGAGGGAGAATTTGTTACAATTATTGGACCGAATGGATGTGGGAAATCTACATTTATCAAGACTATATTTGGAATATCTACTTACTATTCAGGAGATGTAATACATGACGAAGAAGATGTTTCCGGTTGGCGAACGGATCAATTAGTAAATAGAGGAATTGCATATGTCCCTCAAGTTGATAACGTATTTCCATCTTTAACAATCTATGAGAATCTACAGATGGGTGGTAATAACCTGTCTAATTTAGTTCTAAATAAGAGAATTGAGCGGGCTTTGAATATGTTCCCTGATTTGAAAGAAAGAGTTCATGATTTGGCCGCCTCTCTATCTGGAGGAGAGAGGCAAATGTTGGCAATATCACGTGCTCTGATATCCAATCCAAAGTTTTTGTTGTTAGATGAACCAACTGCAGCATTAAGCCCCCTATATCAACAACAAATCATTGAACGAATAGATGCCTTGAGAGGCGAGGGAATTACTGTACTAATAGTGGAACAAAACGCTCGTTTAAGCCTTGCCCGTTCAGATAGAGGATATATTTTTGCAGGAGGGAAAGTAGTGCATTCAGGAGATGCTCAACATATTCTAACTGACCCTGAGATAGGCGAATATTTCCTTGGTTCACATTAATATCAATAGAAATTATTTCTTTGATAATACCTTTTCTGCGGCAATTGGTATGAATTGTAGAGAGTTTACTAATCGATGCCCATCCTCAACCTCTATTAATTCAACATTTGAATTAGATTCGGCTACTTTTCTGGAAGATTCTATTGGTACGATATCATCAGAAACACCATGAATAATCACAGTTGAGTGTTTTATCTCTGGCCATGACATCCTTTTAGCGCTGACCATAAAATCCCAACTTAACTTAATTTCTTCATTGAGACCATGATGGAAATAAGGCCTGAATCCATTATTTTCCCATTCATTCAATTCCTCTTCTCCTATTTTTTGAAAATTTTCTGCCAAACCAAATGCAGGAGCCATTAACACCAATTTCAGATTCTTATCTAATAATTCAATAGCTGCATTTGCAACAGCTAACCCTCCGTAAGATGAACCCATGATTAGATCAAAATCACCAATTTCAGATATCTTGTCAAGAACAACTGCTGTTTGCTCGCCGATTGTCCAACCTCTTTCGCTCATATCAATTGAAATTACATCCCATCCTAGATTTTCTATTATCCACTTAGGTTTCGAACCATTGGGGCTTCCTTCAAGTCCATGAGCCCAAAGAACTTTCAATTTATCACTCCAAATCACAGAATTTCAATGCAACAAAATCTGTATTGGTTGGTTCTCTCTTCATAGCATTAGCGTCTAATACACGTAGATGAATTTCACCAACTACATGAATGGTCGCATGATATAAGTGTCCTCCATGTACTGAATGTCCATTATCTGACATTAGAGTATGTAGATGAGTAAAAGGGCCATCATGACCAGGAGCTAAATTACCCTGTGTAGATAGTAATTCCATTGGCCCTTCATGATCTAAAGTTTGATAAATTCCATCTGCCCCTAAATATCCCATCCGAATATCTCTCACTCTTCCTATTCCACTAGTGATTACAGCGCAATCAATTCCATGTTCAGAAAGACTTTGAATAGACTGATGTATTTCCTCTCCAGGGTCCAATCTTAGTATTACATCGTCGTCTACTCTGACAAATTCCATAGTTGTCGATTAGGGACTTAGATTTGAAACCAACGTAGAGTAATTTTCTATGAGTCTTGGCGAAAATTAAATTTTCTTGCAGTGGAAGCGATTAATACGTAATTTTTGTATTTGATTTACATTAAAACTCCACTAGAAACAAAGGGGTATCAGAAACTATCCAATTTGGTTATAGACCGTAAGTGCGTCGGAGCAAAGCCCAGCGAGGAATAAGTATGACAATGGCAGCACATGACTCGTCCGCTCGTTGGAAAACCTTCTTTTTAGAAGCCAAGGAAACTGAGATATTTACCTTGCTCTCAAAACAGTCTATTACTCCAACGCTTGAAGTTCCATTTCATGAACTTGAGGCTTTTGATCCTGACTTCGCAGAAGATATTCTCCAGTTTCCTCGAACAATTTTAGATACAGGCAAAGAAACACTAAGGCATATTTGTAGAGAACGTGGAGAAGACTTAGATGTTATATTACGTGTAGGTGAATTGCCTCGAGACAGTCGTCGAACTTTACGAGAGATAGGTTCAGCAGATATCGAGAAATTACGAAGTAGCGATGTTCAAGTAATAAAAATCTCAGAGATTAAACCTAGAATGCATATTGCAATTTTTGAGTGTGAATCATGCGGAGTACGGCAAGAACTTATTCAAACCAACGAGAGAGAATTAAAGGAACCAATTCGATGCCCACCTGCAGATCAAGGAGGCTGTGGCGAGAATGCAGGAAGGGGAGGAGCCACACGTTTCCAGCTCATTTTTGAAGTATCAAGATTAATTAATAATCAATGGATAGAAATTCAAGAATTACCAGAGTCAGTAGAAAGTGGTGCTCAACCAGGAAGAGCCAAAGTACTTCTTGAAGGGGACTTAGTAAACAAGCATTTACCAGGTCAAAGAATAGTTGCTAATATGATACCTGTAGTTTATAGTGAGGTAATAAAAAATAAAAAAACCCCAATGTTTGATATTATTTATCATCTTGTTAGTTCTGAACACGAATCTGTTCCATTTACTGAAATTAAAATTACCGATGAAGAAGAAGAACAAATTATTTCTATATCTCAGAGAGAAGATCTTCTCACATTGATGCAGAATTCTATCGCTCCATCTATATTCTCATCTGGTGTTATGAATTTTGTGAAAAGATCCCTTGCTCTCCAATTATTTGGTGGTGTTTCCAGAAGAAATCCTGACGGTACTCGAACTAGAGGGGATATCCATATTCTTTTGATGGGGGATCCAGGAGTCGCTAAATCTCAGTTGCTAACTTATGTTTCAGAATTATCTCCTCGAGGTAAATTTGCATCTGGAGGGGGTGTTTCCGGTGCAGGATTAACAGCCGCAGCCGTAAGAGATACATTTGCTGATGGAAGATTTGCTTTAGAGGCAGGAGTACTCCCTCTTTCAGATAGAGGTTTGGCGGCTATAGACGAGTTCGATAAGATATCTCCCGATGATAGAAAAGTAATGCACCCTGCTATGGAGCAGCAGAAAATTGATATTTCTAAAGGTGGCATTACAGCTTCCCTGCCTTCGCGTTGTGCTATTATTGCAGCAGCAAATCCTAAATCTGGTCGTTTCTCAAAAAGAGGTGCGAATACCAGTGTACTCCGTTCATTTAGCGAAACGGGTTTAGAAGCTCCTTTAGCATCAAGATTTGATATTATATGGATGTTGAGGGATACAGTCAAAGCAGAAACGGACGAAATGATTGCTAAACATATTCTTCGGAGTAGGACCAAAGGAGTCCCCGAAGCTTTAATTGATGAATTTGTAGAAATTGATCCTACTGAAAAAGAAAAAGATTTAATTTTCAAAAATGGAGTTGATGGTAAAGAACATCTTACACAAGCATTCCTTAGAAAATATATCGCATATTCAAAGAGAAATCATCACCCCGATATTAACGATGATGTCATGGCAATGATATTGGAATATTACGTTTCAGAAAGACAATCGTTTGGGCGTGAGGATCAAGATGAAGGAGAATCCAATGTTGTCCCAATAACAGCTAGAGCATTAGAGGCACTAATACGCCTTACAGAAGCTCATGCTCGAATGTATCTCCGAAGTGAAGCAATTGCTGAGGATGCCAAAGTAGCATTAGCGGTCTTCAAGCACTGGCGCGAAGAATCAGGTATTGAAGATGAATCAGAATATTCAGGTGTCACTGTTAGACAGAGAAATACTACATCAATCATTATGGCAATCATTAGAGATATTTGTAATGAGAATAATAATGTAGCAACGATTACTTCAATATATAATCGAGCAATTGCGAAGAAAATTGACGAGTTTACAGTAGATAAGACAGTACAGCAATTGCGTCAAAGTGGCACACTCTATAGTAGTAAAAATGATGAGTATAGTTTTGTCTAGCGCCCCGTTTACCCTATGAAAGATAACCCCGTCTCTGTGATTAATATGGAACCAATGGGAGACATCTCTTCTCCGGATAATTTGAGCCCCGAAGGTTTGGGTTTCATGTGTGGATTAGAAATACATCAACAATTAGCCACTGGTAAACTTCATTCTCGTATGCCAAGTGAATTGTATGATTTCGGATTAGATGAAATCCCTAATAATTGGCCTCGATCTCATAGGAAATTACGAGCAGCCCAAGGAGAAGGTGGAAGAATAGACGTAACAGCCCGTTTTGAATCGAAAAGAAATCGTTCATTTGTTTATGTTCAGTCTCCAAATTCAGGTCTGATCGAACTCGATGAGGCTCCTCCATTGAATCATGATAACAATGCTGTTGATGCAGTTTTGACTATGGCTGCAATGATGAATGCTAAACCCGTATCATCTATGCAGGCTATGAGAAAGACAGTAGTTGACGGTTCAAACACTAGTGGTTTTCAAAGAACCACTTTAGTGGCGACAAATGGAGTCATAGATACAAATCTAGGGACTGTTGGAATTGATGTAATATGTCTCGAAGAAGACTCTGCAAGAAAACTTGAAACAGAATCTACATCAGATGGAGAAATCGTTTTTTATACATTAGATAGATTGGGGGTACCATTAGTCGAGATTGCAACTGCACCTGATATTCAAACGCCAGAGCACGCGAAAGAAGTCGCTTTAATGCTCGGGACATTGTTACGAGATACTCGCCGAGTTAGACGAGGTTTAGGTTCAATTCGTCAAGATCTTAACGTAAGTATTGCATGTGGGGTCCGAGTTGAAATCAAAGGTTGTCAAGATTTAGAATGGGTCCCTCAAATTATCAAAATTGAGATGGCAAGACAATTGCACATGTATCGTTTAGCCAATGAATTACGTAAAGAATTAGAATTGCCTCTTCTCCCTCCCGATCGTCGTTTAGATTCTATTCCTGTGGAAAATAGAGTGGCTCTTTCAGCCTCTTCTAAATTGCCATTTAAAACGGAGGAACTCACAAATTTATTTGTAAATAGTAATTCTGAAATGGTGGTAAAAGCACTTTCTATGGGTTCTGTAGTTCTAGGATTAAAGTTACAGGGTTTTGCAGGAAAAATTGGAACTAAAGAATTGGACGAGAACGGTGCACAAATGCCACGGCTTGGGCGAGAGCTAGCCAGTTCAGCCAAGCAAGCAGGTGTAGCAGGAATTTTCCATTCTGACGAACTTCCAGCATATGGTATCACTTCAGAAGATGTCGATGTAGTAAGAAATGAGCTGCAATTATCAGATTCAGACGCTTTTATCTTATGTGTTGCTCCAAAATGGCAGGCAGAGTTAGCCCTCGAGTCAGTACTGTTACGTGCTAGAAGAGCGTTCCACAGAATACCTGGTGAAGTACGTAATGTGGTAATCAAAAAAGGGGCTCCTGAAGACGGAACAACGACTGCAATGAGACCTCTGCCTAGTGGTGCACGCATGTACCCTGAGACAGACATACAAGTGTTGAATTTAGAATTAGATAGGTGGGATAAGATACAATCTAATCTACCTATGAATAAACAACAAAGATTGTTAAGGTTGCAAAAATACGATATCTCCAGTAATCAGGTAGAGGCTATATTAGGAAGCGAGTTGGATGACATATTCATTTCAGGTTTAACTGAAAATGAGCTATCATCTCCCTCACTTACTCCAAAACCTTGGGCGTCGATTTTGTTAGACAATTCAAGATCAGAGATTTCTAATAAATCAAACGTACCTGTATCTAATGTTCCCTGGGAACTATTAGCCTTGTTAGTATATTCAAGAGAAAAGGGGATTATTACTAGAGAGGGAATAGTCCCTCTCGGTTCAAAGTACCTTTTGAGTATCGATGAAGATTTCTCTACATTTGATAAAAAGATAGATTGGATATCTAAAACAGCTGAAATTGAGGGATTTATTCCTGCAGATAGTTCTTCAGTCGAGAAAGTAATTGATGTAATTATAGCAGACAAATTAGATTTCATTCAAAGCAAAGGTATGGCGGCAATCGGCCCGTTAATGGGTATGGTTATGGCTAAACTTGGCGGCTCAGCCGATGGTAAATTAGTCAATTCTATATTACTTGAAAAAATTAAGAAAATTAGCCAGTGATATTTTCTAATTATTAATTTGGGGCACTCTAATTATCACTAATATTAATCTACTTAGTTACTACCCGCATTAAATCTATGTCTACACTTATAGTGACAGTTTTAGTAATAGCTCTATTGACAATATTGGGGTACTTCGCCGCCAAAGAAGAATCTCGATTAAAGTCCGCTTCAATTGTTTTTCTGGTAGTTCTATTGCTTTCATCAAGTACATTGTCTACGGAGTGGAGTAGAATGACTTCAGAATTAGTTGATAATAACGAAGATCCGCATTATGGTTTGCCTGATTTATGGGATGGTAAGCAAGTAGTTTGCTTCCATTTCCCCGATGGTGCGGCTCCATCTGAATTTGCTGATGGTCGACACCACATAGATCATGATGGTACGGATTTTAGAACAGACAAAAATTGGAATTCAACAGGCGCCTGTGTCGGCGGTTTTGAAGGTTATACAAATGGTCTAGAACTGTTTAATGCCGCTGTGGCAGCTACAGATATGACTTTTGCTTACACCTACACAGAATTCTCTTTTGGATTGCAGATGGATTCTATTAGTGGTGTTTCTCCTTGCGATACACATACTTGTACTGAAGATTTCTCATCCGGTGCATGGTGGCAATTATTAGATAACGGTGCAATCTCTCTGGTTGGTATTTCTGATCTTGAATTAGATAGTGATAGTGTTATTACATGGGAAATTGCCACATACTAAGTCTTTTTGAGATTGTTTTAGATTACGTATTTTAGTAATCTCCAAGATTGAATAAGAGTAATCATCAATAACATAATCACATTGGACTACTTACCTATGTTATTCGATGCGCACGCAGTAACTCTTTCTCCTACTGAACAATTTGTTCTAGATTTGGCGATAGTAACTGTTGCAATTGTATCATTAATATTTACAAATAGTAAGTTCAAATCTAAAAACCCTGGTTTNNATTTTTACAATAATTGCCGTACTTGCGATTTCAGGAAGGTTGTTACTAGATCCAATTCCTAATGTACAACCTGTCACATTTTTAGTAATAATGGTTGGAATTTATTTTGGTATTTCTTATTCAATTGCGTTTGCCACTATAGTTACGCTATCTTCTAATGTGATGTTAGAACACGGGCTTTGGTCTAATTACCAAATAATTGGCTGGGCATCTATAGGTATTTTAGCCGCATTGTTACGCACTCAATTTATTCAGAATGAAAAGCTAAATATTACCAATCTCGCAATATTTGCTGCATTCTCTGGATTTTTGTTTAATTGGATAGTTTCTTTGAGTATTCTACACAATGTGGATTCCTCATTCTTCCTAATCTACTTGTTAAATGGCGTTCCTTTTGACTTACTCCATGCCGGAGGGAATGTTGCATTTGTTGCATGGCTTGCAAATCCACTCAGTGAATTAATGAATAGACATACTAACCTTACAAATCCTGAGGCGGTGCCTGAACTTGCCTCAAACTAATGAACTAACGATGATATTAGTCACTCGAAGTGACCTCACATTATCAAAAGGAAAACTTGCTGCACAGTGTAGTCACGCAACTGCAGAATGTATCCTTAAAGCAAAAAGAATTGCACCTAAATTATTAGAAAAATATCGCACTAATGGTGCAAGAAAGATTGTCTGTAGTGCTAGTAATCTTGAGAGTCTAAAACGTATCTTCGGTGAAGCGAATGAAGCAGGATTGATTTGTTATATGGTCAAAGATGCTGGACATACCGAAATACCCTCAGGAACTGTAACAGTTGTAGGGATAGGGCCTGGACCGCGTTCTACTATAGATACGATCACAAGCAGTCTGCCTCTTGTAAAGTAACAACTCGATTATTTAGAGTATAAGCGCTGAAAGAGTATTCAGACTATTTTGTAAATTCGGCTAAACTGGAGGGCGAATGCCCCCCAGTTTGCCTTACGTATATTCAAATATTCAAATTAATATTTGATTCAAGCCATTGCTTCATCAATCTTAGTAGCAAGTAATGCACCAAGACCTACTGAAACACCAGTAACAATATAATCTAATAATGTAGGTACTAAATCACCCATCTCATTAGCTAGCATAGAAGCCATATCTGTCGATCCACTTGCACCGATATAACTACCCATTGCAATTACACCAACCGCTGTAGCCCAAGGGTTGTCAGTTCTGCTGTGAATACACCAAAGTACTGCACCTGC
>DADI01000079.1:8977-13558 GCA_002494975.1 Euryarchaeota archaeon UBA556 | reverse complement strand
ATTATTATCCCATCTACAGAATCTGCTGATCCTTTTATCTATGGAGCATATGTAAGTGCAATTGAATTATTGAAAGATGTTGCGCCATTTACTTGTTTCTTAGAACATGATGTCCCAAGACAACGACTATTTCAGTCAGCTCTTGCAGCATATGGAAGAGAAGAATGAGCAAGGCCTATTGCCTAAAGCCATAACGACCAACCATGCAAGTACGTACGGTTGCGGTCATTGGTGCAGGAACAATGGGTTCAGGAATTGCCCAAGTTTGCGCTCAGAGCGGTTGGGAAACAAGATTATTTGATGCTTTTCCCGAGAGTTTACAGAAAGGAATGAATAATATTAACTTGTTTTGGAATAAGGGTATTGAAAAAGGAAAAACAACTGTAGAAAATAAAGAGAAATGGAGTAAGAATCTGAAAGAGTATAACGATTTATCAGAAGCTGTGGAAGGAGTTGATTTAGTTATTGAAGCAGTTCCTGAAATTATGGAATTAAAAAAAGAACTTTTTATTCAATTAGAAAAAATTGCACCTAAACACGCAATACTTGCCACAAATACCTCCAGCATACCAATATCAATTATTGCAAGTGTCACAAAATGTCCCGAGAGAGTAATAGGGATGCACTTTTTTAATCCAGTACCTATTATGAAACTTCTTGAACTAGTTAAACATGAGAAATGTTCAGATAAAACAATTGTAGCGGCTCAATCAATTGGAAAAATTATGGGAAAAGAGACAATTCTGGTAAAAGATGTACCAGGATTTGCAACAAGTAGATTGGGAGTAGTCCTTGGAAATGAAGCTATTAGAATGCTGGCAGAAGGAGTAGCCTCAGCGAGCGATATTGATACTGCTATGAGATTGGGCTATAAACATCCAATGGGACCTTTGGAACTTTCTGATTTAGTGGGATTAGATGTGAGAAGAGATATTCTTAACGGACTTGCAGATTCTTTCGATGACAATTCATATCGCCCTCATCGATTATTAGATTCTTTAGTATCTGAAGGTAGTCTAGGGAAAAAAACTAACAAGGGAATATATAATTGGACGGAAAATGGGAAAGAAGAAAGAAATGATTTACCTGAATGAGGTTTTAATATGGTCGGCTTATTCATCGAATCAATTGGAATTATTGCAGGGACTCTTGGAGTATTAGCTTGGATTCCTCAATTAAAAGAGGTGTGGATTACAGAAAAACATGAAGGCATATCATTATCAACTTTACACTTAATATGTACTGCTTTGTTACTTTGGCTAATTTATGGTTTAATGATTATGTCCGTAGCAATAATTATATCAAATCTAGCAGCATTGGCATGCATATTGTCAGTGATAATAGGCGTAATTCGACTAAGGGAACGAGAGTCATAATAGTAATCTATTCTTCGCCAAACTTCGGATCTCTCTTCTCGAGAAATGCTGAAACACCCTCTGCAAAATCTGAGGTCAGTGAAGAATTAGTAATGAGTAATTTCTCAAATTCAAGTTGAGTTTCCATGAAAGTTGAAGTTGAAGCATCTATCAGTTGCTTTGTTGAGCGACGACTAGATTCAGACCATCTCCCCCAACTTTCAGCAATACTAATCGCTCTCTCAAGAAGATTTTCTTGCTCGGCTAACTCATCAACTGCACCATAATGGAACGCCTTTTCGCCACTCCATGTTTCATTGTTAAAAAAGAAACATTTAGCTCTTTGGACACCTACAAGCCTAGGCAGTAACCAAGTAGTTCCACCATCAGGAGATAATCCCAAGGAGAAAAAGGCCGCTGCTAACTTTGCCTTAGGGACACATACGCGATAATCCGCACACAAAGCCAATCCTAATCCACCACCAGCAGCTGAGCCATTTATTGCAACTACGAACACTTTTTCAGATGAGCGAATTTTTAATTGCATGGGATGTAATATTGAAGTCAAACCACTAACCATTTCCCCTATCGTTCCATCGTCTATTGCAGAGGCGAAGGATTCAATATCTGCTCCTGAACAGAAAAAACGACCCGTCCCCGTCATTACTATCGACCTAATAGAGGGATTCCCTAATAAATCATCAAATATTTCTGACATTAATTCCATAGAATCAAGAGAAAAGGCATTTCTTGATGCTTCGGCTGATAAAGTGACCAAAGCAACGCTATTTGGTAAATGTTCGACTGTAATAGTCATGATTATCCGAGTAGGCCCCTACTATTAGACTGCGTGAATATCTAAAGTAGATACTCCTCGCCAAGTACATGCACGTACGAGACCAGTTGTATATCGATGGAAAATGGGTAGACACTACAAGAAAAGGAAGTATAGATGTAATCAATCCCGCTACTGAAGAAATAATCGGCAAAGTACCTGTTGGTTCTTCTGAAGATGTAGACAAAGCGGTAGCGGCTGCAAGATCTGCATTTGAGACATGGTCGAAAAGTGATATTAGTCAACGTATAGATGTACTAAATGCACTTTCTAACGCCTTCAAGGAAAGAGGAGAAGAATTAGCACAAACTATTACCGCAGAAGTTGGGACACCAATTGGTTACTCAAGAGTGGCCATGGTAGGGACTCCAAGGGTAGTTTCAAGAAGTTATGCGAAAATTCTTGAAAGTTTTTCATGGGAAGAAGAAGTAAGAAACTCATTAATTTGCAAAGAACCTGTAGGTGTATGTGCTTTTATTACTCCTTGGAACTTCCCCTTACACCAAATTATCGGAAAAGTTGCACCTGCTATAGCAGCAGGTTGTACAATGATACTAAAGCCTTCAAAAGAGGCACCTCTTAGTGCATTTATACTAGCAGATATTCTTGACGAGATAGGTTTACCTGCTGGAGTATTTAATTTAGTTTCAGGACATGGTTCAGAAATTGGCAACTATATGTCAAGTCATCCTGATGTAGATATGGTTTCATTTACTGGATCTACAGGAGCAGGAGTATCAGTAAGTCAATCTGCTGCACCTACAATAAAGAGAGTGACATTAGAATTGGGCGGGAAAAGTGCTAATGTAGCATTAGATGACTCAGACCCTATATTAGTAGCTAAAAAAGCAATTGGGGCGTGTCATCAAAATAGCGGGCAGACCTGTTCGGCACTAACTAGATTAATAATTCCTGAAGAAATGAATGAACAAATTTGCGAAATTATTGCTGTAAAAAATGATTCATACTTAGTAGGAAATCCGTTAGATGAGACTACAAGATGTGGACCGATGGTTAGTTCAAGACAGCAGTCTAGTGTCACCGAGTATATACAGTCAGGAATTAATGAAGGAGCTACATTAATTTCAGGAGGATTGGGGATGCCTGATGGAGTTGACAAAGGATTCTATGTAAAACCGACTATTTTTGCAAATGTAACACCAAATATGAGGATATGGAAAGAAGAGATTTTTGGCCCTGTTCTAGTTATTACAACTTATAAAAATGAAAGTGAAGCACTATCCTTGGCTAATGACTCAATATATGGGTTATCGGGAGGAGTATGGTCAGCTAGTAATGAAAGAGCAATCGAATTTGCGAAAAAGATGAGGACTGGGCAGGTTAGCATAAATGGCGGGGCGTTTAATGTGAGTGCTCCATTTGGGGGATACAAATTATCAGGGAATGGAAGGGAACTAGGGACTCATGGGCTTGATGAATTCTTAGAGATTAAGTCAATTCAAATGTAGTGTTTTAGAGAATACAATTAATCATCGACCAACCCATTTTGCGTCATTTCGTTCTAGAAATGCCCGAACACCTATTTCTTTATCTTCAGTATCAAATAATGCCACGAATTCTGATCTTTCTGCTAGTACCCCATCTGTAAAAGATAAATCGAGGGATGCGCGCACTGCTCGTTTAGCCACCCTAGTTGTATATGGGGACTTTTTCGCGATATTTTCTGCTAATGACATAGCGATATTTTCAAGCTCTTCAGGAGTTGTAACTGCATTGACCAGCCCACATGATAATGCTGTTTCTGAATTAATCATCTCACCGGTCAAAACCATCTCTAAGGCCTTACCATAACCAATAAGACGGCATAGCCTTTGTGTACCACCACCACCTGGGATTAACCCTAAATTAATTTCAGGCGTACCAAATTTAGCTCTATCTGAAGCGATCCTTAAGTCACAAGAAAGTGCTAACTCGGCACCACCACCTAGAGCAAAACCATCAACCATCGCAATAGTTGGTTTGGTAAGATTCCAAACTCGCTCCCATGCATTATCCTCAAAAAAATCCCTTACATCATCTGAATTTTTACCTAGAAATTCAGAAATATCTGCTCCTGCGGCAAAGGATACTGGTTTCGGCCTTTTCCCTTCAGGTGGAAATTTAGGAGGAGCACCACGAATTACAATAACTCTGATTAAATCATTTGATTCGGCCATACTACAAGCCTCTTTGAGAGCGACATGAGATTCTGAATTCAATGAATTAAGTTTATCTGGACGATTCAAAGTCCAAACTGAAATCAAACCACCTTCAGGATAAGTACCCTCAACTTCTATGTTTTCAACTAACATTACATCTTCATTCATGTATCTTCGAAAGATGTTTGATGTTTGAACATACGGTAATGTCACTCAGGATTCTTTTCCATTG
>DADI01000079.1:0-8939 GCA_002494975.1 Euryarchaeota archaeon UBA556 | reverse complement strand
TCCAGGGGGTGGAGGCATAGGTGGTAGCCCAGGAGGAGGGGGCATATTTGGAATTTCAGGAGATTCTGATATTACATCTAAATTATTTCTTTGTTTGTCTTTATTCTCAACTTCTAAAGGTATTTTTATTTTCAGTATTCTGATATTATCTATTCGAATATATGAAACGCCGAGTGGTTTACTGCCATCAGAAGTTTCTGGTTCTTCAATAATTGTCAAACCATGATTTGGATCATTTAGGAGAGTAGCTAAATCTTCACCATCCTCGACTTCAGTCCATAAACGAGCCTTTGCAGCCCTCCTTTCTGCTAGCGCCATTCTTCGCTTTCTCTCTAAAGAAGAGCGAATTTCAGCCTGCCTTGACCTACGTTGATCTACAAATGCTTCTATTTCAGATTCCATTTCTGATTGAGCATCAGATGTAATAACTAATTTTTCAGCTAATTTTGTACCGGCTACTGCTTGAGCACCAATACTTGGAGGGGGAGGCATTTCCATTGAAGAAGGTAAATCATTAGCAGGTAATGGAGGGATTGCAGGTAGTGGCATTGGTGGATCTTTCGCTCTTCTACGGCTTCTTCTGAGTTTTTCATCTCTTTTTTCATTAATACTTTCTAACTCATTAATTGGTTGAGATATTTCTAAAGTTTTTACTACTTCTGCAGTTGCCTTTGGAGATACTTCTTCGGATATACTAGGAGGCACTAACTTTTGATTACCTGTGAACATCAAAACAGTAAGAATGGATAAAAGAACTATACCGATAGCGACTGAAGATACTAATTCTAACTTCCCTTGAATTATGAAGAAAAATATGAGCCCTAAAATTAGGGAAAACCAACCAGTCATTCTAATCATAGATGGCATACTATCGTACCTTCGACCCGGTTACCTATCTTCACTCTGACGGCCCCCTAAGTTCTTCATAAAGAATTCTCAGAGATTTTCCACGATGAGATTTAGAGTCTTTTTCCGACTGTGACATTTCCCCAAATGTTCTGCCATCTCCTGAATCAGGAATGAAAATTGGGTCAAAACCAAATCCATTGGAACCTCGAATTTCAGTAGAAATTTTACCTGAACAAATCCCTAATGATTCAAAGTATTTACCATTTTGATAAAGTATAGAGCACGCACGATATTCGGCTTGACGATTCTTATTATCTTCTAGAATTTTGATAATGCCGTCATTTCCTATAGTTTTCTGTATATATGATGAATAAACACCAGGGAAATCACCTAGATTATTGATAAATAATCCTGAATCTTCAACTAAAATTGAAAAACCAGAGAACTCTGTTCCAGAAATCATTTCTAGAGACTGCCTGACTTTAGATTTGGAAATTATTCCAATATCTTCAGTTTGTGGTTCTATGAAATCAGGAGGAGCACCATTGATTAATAATTGCTGAACTGAATAACCCAATGGCTGTAATACAACTCTGGCTTCTTTAATCTTATTTTTATTGCTTGTTGCAAAAAGAATTTTCAATTCATTAGGCATGATATCTCACCCGACCTCTAATAGAATTAAATCTTTCAATAACTTCTTTTCCAGATGGCGAAAATGTGTCTGAAAATGAAAGATATCCATCGACCAATACATCAATTGCGTCTTCAAACTCATGATGACTTGCATTTAGGCATTCATTTAATACCTGTAAATCAAGCCCTAACTGTTCTATTTCAGGAGCGATTTTAGAAAGACCAAAATCAATAAGAAAGAGAGAGTTAGAATCATTAATCATAATATTATGAGTTGTCAGATCACCATGAGATAGACCTAAATTATGCATTTGACGTATTAATTTACCTAATTTTCTAATCTCTTCAAATCCTGACCTACCAGATGCTAATGAGTCATACAAGGTTTCTCCTTCAATATGACTTAACAGAATCCAACCTTTATCTAAATCTGCATCCAATAATGAAGGACAAGATAACTCTGAAGAATGGAGTTTTTTCAATACTCGGACTTCTACAGATAGTCGCTGGCGTGTTAACCTACGATCTAAGTCAGGATGGCGATAAGAACGAGGATTACGAATTTTTAATACTGCCTTAGCACCCATCCAATATCCTGAAATTACTACCGCCTCAGCACCTTTGTGGAGAATTTTAGACTGTTTCCATATTGGCACCAACTCTTCTCCCATGTGCATCGGAGGTGACATACCTTGAAAGAGGTTAAACATGACCAATGACTGTATTAGTATGTCTATGGACCTACCGTTAGCACCTAATCCGCGTGGGAAAATAGTGCCCAAAGTATTCTCAGAACAACAACTCGAAGAAGAGGCTATTAGGCTAAGTGAAGTAATTAGACAACCTAAAAGATGGACTGTTGAACACTGTAAGACAATAGCACCTTACACATTAGAGATAAATCAATTAAAGAAAGAAAAGGATGTCTACTTGATAGCTCATTCATATCAAACACCCGACATAGTATATGGTGTAGCCGATGAGGTATCAGATAGTTACTCATTATCTAAATCTGCTAGAGATGCAGAACAACAAATAATCTTATTTTCAAGTGTGAGATTTATGGCGGAAACTGCTAAAATATTAAGTCCAGATAAGCTAGTTTTACACCCTTCACCTGAAGCTGGATGTTCTCTATCTGAAAGTATTACGGCTCAAGATGTAAGGGATTTAAGAGAAAAATATCCTGGAGTCCCCGTAGCTTGTTATATCAATACTACCGCAGAAGTAAAAGCAGAAGTTGATGTGTGTGTAACTAGTAGTAATTACTTGAAAATATGTGAAAACTTACCGGGTAATAAATTGATTTTTGTACCTGATAAGTTCATGGGCGAGCATTTACAAAATTCTCTTAGAGGTAAGAAGGAAGTTATAATCTATGACGGAGTCTGTGAAGTTCATGCACTGTTCACTGGAGAAAAAGTATTATCATGGAAGGAAAGAGCTAAAAATATCGGAATTGACTTACAAGTTTTAAGTCATCCAGAATGTGCAGCAGATGTTTTAGAAGAAAGTGATATAATTGGAAGTAGTGAAGTATTGATTAAAGAATCAATAAGATTAGGCCAAGAAGGGATGACCGACATTATGCTAATTACGGAATGTGGGACTGCAGATAGAGTCATGGCAGAAACAAAACAAAAATTGAACATTATGGGAACTTGTGTTATGTGTAGGCATATGAAAGCAACGTTATTAGAAGATATTTTACAAGCTCTAAGAGAACCACGTGCTGAACAAATTATTGAATTAGACCAAAAAATAATAGAAAAAGCCAAGTTTTCTTTAGACGAAATGTTCAGATATGCCGAACTTTAATATTCTGATCTTCTTTCTAAAGCTGATTGATGAGACCAAACTAATAACAATGGTATAAGCATTACAATTGCAGATTGTAAAACAACTGAAGAGTACTCCTCAAAAGTTTTTTCTAACGAATAGATTACTAATTCAGAGTTCCCATCTTCATCGATTGTAATCCAAGTAATACCATCACTCAGCATATATGGATTATATTGATTAAAATCATCATGAGTAATCTGAACCCATTCATTGCTGCCCATAATATCCCATAGGAATACTTCTCGATTATATTCAAGAGGATCGAAATTAGAATCAGACCCTGATATTGGTCTTTGTAAAAATGCTATGTTGTTACCATCAATACTTGGGGATTCAGCAGGCCAAAGTGGATTGGAAATCATTTCCTGCTTTCCGCTTAACAAATCTATTAAGATAAGACGGTTCAATGGTCCGATGTCAACTAACGCAACAAGAAAATTACCATCCATTTCTATATCTAAGATTGTAGAATTGTTATAATCAACAGGGACTTCAAATAATCCTTCCAAATATTCATCATTCAGATCGTTAGAAAATCTTTCAATAATTATATTAGATCTGAAACCATTTGGATTGAATAATGTCGTGACGTTGATAATTGGACCATTTTCAGTGTTAAATGCAGAAGCAATGAAGGAATCAGATGCCTCAATCGTAGTTAAATTATTAATTTCATTTGAAATTAATATTTGACTTGTAAAAACATCTATTATTTCGATTGTACTATTTTTAACTAAAACTAAAAACGGATTACCATTAGTATTTTGACCGATTGATACCTGTTGTAAATTCATTTCTTCTTGAATACTAAATATTGGTTCTATTACGTCCGAAGAGATATTATCCAAATTAAAATAATCTAAATGTGAATTATCAAATAATACTAGACTATTATTAGATAATTCAATACTAGGAGGATTAATCCAATTTATACCAGATATAAGTTTCTCATTCTGGGTACTAACATTCCAAAGTTTGATTTTGACTTCATCATTAATTTCTTCGACTCCAACGACCCAACCCTCAGAACCAGCGGATTTGGTTGGATTGACCCCTTCAATAGGGAAATCTTGATGAGTAGCATCCCATAATAACACACTACTAGTTAATATCAATAGAACCGCAATAAATGCCTTAGTTTGGCTAGAACTAGGTTTCTGAAGTGGTTGAAATACACTTTTAACTAAAACCCAACTCTCAGAAAACCACTTCTTGGGATCATCAATAGCACGTGCTAATCTTCGGGAAAACAGACGTTCATCTGCAAACTGCCAAATAGGTTTATGTGTCTTTGAAGTTATTTCAACAGCAATTACTGCTACTAAAATTCCACCTATTATGTCTGAAACCCAATGTATTCCAAGATATAAAATTGTGAATGCTGTGATTGTGATAAATAGTAATAATAATCTTCGATAGCGTAACCACCTCTCATCTGAATCCCATCTTTCCATAGTCAGCCATATTGCAAATGGAAGCCCAATATGTAAACTAGGCATCCCATTAGTAAATGGGTCTATTTGGATAAACCAATTATGAATTTCAGGAGTTAAGTCATACGCTATTGTTTCCATTCCGGGGATATAATTACCTGTCACCCTCACATTGAAAAATAAATAAAATGGTATAGCTAAGATATACACCCAAAACATAGATAATGATACTCTATCTGCCATATATCGGTCATCAAAAAATATCGGATAAACGAAAGATGAGAACGTTACTGCCATAAATCCCATAACATAAAAATGAGTTAGACCTACAGATAATATCGAATTGCTTAATGATTCTTGAATCCATAAAACTATGTCACCTTCGATTGCATAGACATATGGGGTCATGTCAAGTTGAGTATTTGCCATAAGAATCCTGTCTAATTGGTCAAGTATATCTTTCCATAAATAAACTGAAAACACTACTATCATATGTGCCCAGTATCTTCTAAACATATCAACAAAGCCAGACATACGTATTTTAGCATAATCTGGTTTAAAAAAAGGCATTAGTGCTATGCTTATTACTATAGCACTGGTAATCCAAGTTAGATAGATGCTAGTCCCTACAGCCATACTATCAATATGTCCGAGATGGAACACCATCATCAAATTGACCCTTAGATGAGATAAGACTCTAAGATATGCGAACTGTTGGACTGCTAGGCTTTTCTAATGTTTCAATGACCTTTTCTACTATTTTATCAAAGGCTTGAGCCGTAGCCCCACTGGGCTCGGCAACAATTCGGTGAACACCATCATCTCCGCCGCGAACAATTCCGGGGTCAAAAGGTAAAGATCCTAAGAATGGCACTGAAAGATTTCCTGCCGCATCTTCTCCGCCTCCGCTCTTGAACACATCAAGAGTAATTGACCAATTACCCTCACTATCGGAATTAGTCTCAATTAAACTGCCGCTAGGCCCGTGAATTGCAATTTTTGTATTTGGTTCTGTTTCTCCTTTAATGGTATAGCCACTCATATTTTCTACCACACCAATTACAGGAATTGAAATTGTTTTAGCGAAATTTATTGACTTGCGACTATCTAAGAGTGCAACTTCTTGAGGAGTGGTTACAATCACCACTCCATCGATTGTTGGGAGACTTTGAGATACGGTCAAAGGCTCATCACTAGTACCCGGAGGGAAATCTATGATTAATGCGTCTAATTCACCCCACTCAACATCGCCGATGAATTGATTAATTGCTCCTAATTTTATTGGACCACGCCAAATTACGGGCTTATCAGGATCTTCAATTAGGAAAGCCATAGAAATTACTTTTATCCCATGGGCACCGATTGCTGGATGTATTCTTCCATTCTCAACATGTAAATCAGTTCCTTCTAAACCAAGCATCTTGGGAACATTTGGACCGGTTATGTCAATATCCATAATGCCTACTTTTTTACCCATACGTGCTAAAGATAAGGCTAGGCCGGTGGCAACAGTAGATTTACCAACTCCTCCTTTACCTGATAATACCATGATTTTATGTTTAATATCTTCGTCAATTTTATTAATTCTAAGTTTCCTCTGCATCTGTTGATATGCTTGTTCCATCTGAGCTTTTTGTTCAGATGATGCCTCTGGTTTCTCTTCATTTTGCTCAGAACTACCTTGATGATGACGAATTGGAACATCGGACATTAATTAATGGGCAGAGTAAATGATACTTCAACCCTAGTTAACATTACTTCTACATTATTCGCAAGAAACTATTGTAGTTTATTTAATTAAGCGAAACAATTTGTATATTAACATGAAACTTCTATTCGTATGTGTGGGGAACACATGTAGAAGCCAAATGGCTGAATCTTTAGCGAAAGATATGGGTTTTGAAGCACAATCTGCAGGCACAAATCCTGGCCAAAAAATAGCAAAAAATGCAATATTAGTTATCGAAGAATTGGGAATTGAAATTAAGAATCAATATCCAAAATCTATAGATAATATAAACGCAGAATCATTCAATAAAATAATTAGTATGGGTTGTGGTGTTAAATGCCCAAATTTAGTAATTTCAGAAGATTGGGGGTTAGAAGACCCTTTTGGAAAGTCAATCGATTTCTACAGAAAAACTAGAAAAAAAATACAATCATTATTACAGCAATTGTCTCAAACTCAGACCGACGCGTAGAAAAGTGACTCAGGTTTCCCAATATACATACGAGTGTAGTGTAGTGGTTATCACCGGGCGTTGCCAACGCCTGAACCCGGGTTCAAATCCCGGCACTCGTACCAATTTATTCAAACTCTGAATTACGAGAAATCAACAATACACCTACTGCCGATAAAATTAATGTGAATACTAAACCTAAAATAATTAGAAAAGAGGTGTTTTCTAGAATCCAATTTTCAGATACTGGATTATTATCAATTTTCTCCAAATCAAGTACTACTCTTTGGTCATCAGGAGGAGTTGTAGAAAGATAAATATCAGTACCTCTAACTAAAATTTCAAGCTCACCATTAGGTAAACTAGAACGTGCAAAAACTTCTAGAGAATATATTCCATCACCAGAAATTCTATCACCATCAAGGCCATTATCATTCATCAAAATCCAGTCGTTAGATTGCCCAATTGGTGCTAATCGCCCCATCTTAACTTGAACTGAAGAGATTCCATCTGGATCATTAATAGTTACTTCCAAAACTTGAGGAATCGGTTCACCATCCATTGGAACTTGAACGACACTAGAAAATTCGCCATCTTTGAAAATGCTATAATTAACTATCATAGGTGCTTCATTTTTTATTTTTAATAGAGATTCAAATACTTCGCCATTTAATGAATATTCCGTGACTATTCTAGATGAACCATAATTATCTATCATTCGAATTGGAATTAGCCTTTCTCCAGGAGCCATTTGATTGGGAACCGTAAACTGACCAATCCACTGTGAATCTATGAAAACCAGATCTACAGATTCGCCTCCTGAACTCATTAATTCTAAAGAAATCGATTCAACACCATGAGCATCGGCTGCAACAATAGAAACATTGACGATATCGCCACGATAAACCGTGCTCGGTGTGAAGATTATTGACGACATAGTAGGAGCCGGGTTTAGTATTTCTATACTGCTAGTTATGGCAATAGTTTCCCAAATATCTGTCATTTCTATATCTACAGACTTATTACCAAATTCAAGACCTTCTGCATTTACCAATGCGGTCCAAATATTATCGTGAATTACCTCGTCTCCTGAGAACCCTCTATCCGAAAGTTCAATGATTCCCAACCCAAAATTAGACAAGTCTACATAAACAGAAATAATATCATTATCAACATCTAGGACTGTTATCTCCAAGTGCGCCAGACCTCCCTCTGCATACAAAAAACCTTCTCTAAATTGGATTAACTCTAAAGATGGAGGTGTATTTTCGGCGGCTGTAATTACTGATGGATATCGGATTTTATCAAGTTTCTGAGTCTCATAAAAATCAACATCAACATCCAATCCCATATCCACAATAACAGATCTATTCACATAATTAAAAAGTCCAGATAGTAGTCCTTCATTTATTATGCTACCATATGCATAACTGTCATTTCCATAATCGCCAACCCAGTCAATAACCTTCACAGTATGGCCATCGATAATTTCCTCTCTTGAATCTTTAACAAGTACCGACAGTACGAAATCTAGATTTTTAGAAATTTTAAGTTTATCTCCTGAAAATAATACTTCAGGTGCTACGCCAGTTTCCTTAGTTATTGGTGTCGCATCAATTGAATTAGCTTGTGGCCTCTCAACATCTATTGGAATAGGGGAAACTTCCGGATACTCATCAGAAGTTGAGCCATTATCTTCAATGTACAAATATCTTACAGTTGGATTCTCCCAATTCGACTGAGGAACCGTATACTCATATGTCAGATTATGTTCAGCAGTAAAATCTTCATTAATCGGAAAATTAGAGAACGATGAAACATTGAACCAATTTTCATTTTTTATCTTATTAACTTCAAAATTAACCCCTGATGCATTAACTTGAGAGGTTTTTTCTCCAATATATCGAATTATACCAAAGGAACCTGATACATCCCCGCTGTAGGTTCCATTTACTCTAAGAGTATCTACAATAATCAAACCATCACGCTCTTCAAAGTG
>DADI01000011.1 GCA_002494975.1 Euryarchaeota archaeon UBA556 | reverse complement strand
AATTGAATTATTATTCGCCTAACTCTGGGGCATTCATTACTGTTTGAAATTTTGATACTTAATGAGCCGAAGAGGGCTAACTTTTTGTTCAAAGAGAACCTCCGAAAATTATGAATCTTAAGACTGATCCTAATCTCGGTTCCTCCCTTATCAATAGGCGTAGCATCCACATTCTTGGTGCTGGTCTGAATAAAGAGCGTAACGCTCACAAGGCAGTAGGTGAATTATCAAAAAAAGGCTGGAGATCTGTCCCCGTCCATCCCCGAGATGCCGGTGCGACTATATCTGGTATGCCAATTAGATATGAAATTGAGAGAGATGTTGAATTAGATGTAGTTGTTCTATTTCTTGCTCCTGAGCGTACACGTAATGCAGTCAGGAATCTTCTCCTTAGAGAGATAGAAAATCCACCTCTTATTTGGTTTCAACCTGGGGCTGAAGATGAAACGACAATCTCTTGGTTGAATGATGCTGGATGGGATTTTGTTTACAACGATTGCATAGTTAAATATGTGGAGAGAAATAATTTGAGACGTACAATTTCTCAGTTTCCTTGGTTTCGTCAAGTGCAGGACAAAGATGATTCGGGATGTTCAATTTGGACTGCCCACGAGGCTTCTGATGATGTTGATTTACCTAACACAAAACTAGAGTGGGTAGGGGATTTGGTTGATTTACTATTATCAAGCAATGTAATTCCTAAATATATCCGAAGTCTTGTTAATGAGAATGAAAGTCTTGAGGAATGCGCTAGAAGATTAGCATCATAGTAATTATCTATATTCAACATTAGAATAGTTTTTTTTGAGTAGTAGAACTCATTTTCTTACTTTTTCTCCTTGGTCTTCTTCTGCTACCGTGTACTTTCAGTACCTTCTTACTAATTTCACGTGCTTCTTCGCTGTTTCTAGCAGAGTAACTCCTACTTATCCCCTCCTTTCGAGTTATTAGTTCATCAACAATAGGTTCAGGGTATTCTATTCCGATTCTACAAATAATTGAATTTTGTAGAGATTCCGGCATCAGCCATGGTTCATGTATAAAATTTGTCGGAACCATTGATAATTCTGGAATCCATTTTCTGATATAGTCTCCTTCAGGATCTTGATCTTTACCTTGTTTAGTCATTGAGTATGCTCTAATGGTATTTATTCCAGTAGTCCCTGATTGCATTCCTACTTGTGACCAATGTATTCCTGGTTCATAATCTAAAAATTGTCTAGCTAGGAATCTACCTGTATCTC
The DNA here is from genome assembly GCA_002494975.1 of Euryarchaeota archaeon UBA556. GTDB lineage: Archaea > Thermoplasmatota > Poseidoniia > Poseidoniales > Thalassarchaeaceae > MGIIb-O2. The sequence goes on along the minus strand of DADI01000011.1, from coordinate 11,878 downwards.
TCCAAGGTAGCCACAGGTTGTATGAAGCAGCAGACATCATCATTGCTCTCATCCGAAAATTTATCCAACCAGTAGATGTTAATTGCCTCATGCAAGCATCAAAAAATGGCCATCCTGTCGCCCCTTCTTTCCATCTATTGAACTTTTCAGGGTCTAATATTCTATTCATATTCGACTCAATTATAGGGTTTTGAGCTTTCATGTCTAAATCTGGTTCCATTTCTAATTTTTGAATAAAGTGACATCTCCAAGCTAATCTAGTTCTAAATGAATTCAAACTTTTAATCCACTCGGCATGCCCTTCTAATTGTGATTTATTTTTTCTGATATAATTTATTCTAGAAGTCGTTTCTTGAACTGCTCTTCTCATTGACAATGCTCCAGCAGTAAAATATGGAGATAATCCTGAACCGTATTTGACAGAAAGGGTTGGACTTGAGATAGCCCAACTATAATTTATCCCATCTTCTTGAAGAAATTTCTGTAGTTTCTCTATGGCTGCATTTTCTCCTGGCTCTGGTCTATTTACTAAAATTCTTGGATCCAAGCCTATATCTGCCATATCAGGTATTTTTTCTTTATACGGAATAGTTTCTTTGAATATAGGTGGATCACTCAGCGGAGAACGCATTCTTGCATCTCTTTCTTTTTTCCAACCATCTCTGTCTCCAAGTCTTCTAACAACTCCATTATTTGGATATTCTATCCATGATATATTGTTTAATTCACACCATTTTAGTATTTTTTTATCTCTATTATATGACCAATAGTTTCCAGTTTCTTCATGAGATAGTATTCTTTCTATCTTATAATTATCATTGATTTTTTCAAAAACTTCTATTGCATTCCCTATTTTAAAATGTAAATCTGCACCAGTTTTTTTTAGATTTTCTGATAATCTGATTGCACAATCTAATTCCCAATGGATGTGTATTGGGTCAGTATCTTCAATATCGAATTTCTCAGGTTCTAAGATAAATAAACAAATCACAGGTCTCCCCGAAAGAGCCGCGCTAAGAAGTGGAACGTGATCTCGTACCCTCAGATCTCGCTTGAACCAAACAAGATCGATGCCAATCATAATTTATCTTGTGAAATTACATATTTCATGTTATGTTTTTCTTGGTAATATAGTAACGCATCTTTGCTTCCAATCCATATTTTCTAGAGATTCAATAATCCACAAAGCTATACTAGTTCGAGAGACATTACTACGTGTACTAGTTACTAGTGATTCACCTGCCACTAATACAGTTTTGTCTTCTTTGTTATTCAACCTCGGAGGCCTTATAATGGTCCAATTATGATTTGTTTTTTCTAGTATTTGATCAGCCTTGGCATGATCGTTAAATGCGATTTTTAGATTACTTATTCGTATTAATATTCTGAAAAGAAGTCCCGTTCTAGATTTTGATTCTCCGACTCCTTGGGCTGATATTTTCACTATGCGTTTAGAATCCGAATCATTCATTACACTTGTGAGAATCTTCATTGATCTACTGTGTAGATTATAATCGCCAGTAATCCTTGCAAAAGGCGAAGAAGAAGCCCTCGATATTGATAATGCTAAAATAACAATGTCACAGTCTTTGATTGCACTTCGAACACTCCCTTCATCTGTCATATCTCCTCGAAAAGGTATGGCTCCATTGGGTACGCTTTCCAAATTAGCAGATCTTCCGAAACAAACTGTATCATACCCTTTTTCAATCGCTATTTTTGCAATTTCTTTCCCTGTACGGCCAGTCCCTCCGAATATCACTACTCTTTTTACCATAATTCCAACTCTACAGGGAATAATATGAATACAATTTTTATCCAGTCATCGATTCTGATTAGAATATATTTCATAATGGAGTTCTAATTCCAATTGCTCTAACTACGCACCATCCGGCTCTTGCTTCCCATATAGCAAACATGCCTCCGGCTATACTTCCGATTACAGGAATCCAATATGCTTCTGAAGGTAGAATATTTTGAGTTATCATTAGTGCCATGATGAATCCTCCCAGAACTGCAAATATTCCTGTCACAAAGCGCACTACTCTGCCTTTTGCATCTATGTTACAAACTCTACTCATGATTCTACGTGGGGTGCTTTAGCATATTAATGACTGTTTTTTTTATAATGCTCAGACATGACTATATTTTCACTCTTGAAAACATTTAGATTATATGATAAATAAATTATGATAGAGACTTGTTTTGGGATATAATTACGATATTTTAACATTTAGCACCATTTCTTTATTGAAGGATTAGTTATGGCAAGGCTATGACTGCGGGGCTAGAGTCAACTCTCGTCGCGGTCTTAGTGCTAATATCTCCTTTATTTCTGGCTATACCACTTTCCTTTGCTTGGAAATGGTGGACAGGTATGGAGCCCGAGCATGAGCATTACAGAGAAAAAGTTCGTGTTGTTTTAGATTCAGGTATACCTTTGAGCCGCTACCGCTCTGAATTAGATGCAGAGGCTAGGAAAGTGTATTTAGATCCTGATCGACAAGCTCGTATTGAATCTGATTTACTCAATCCATTGGGAGTAACGCATTTCATTCTATTTCCTGCTTTAATTGCTTGGCCTATATTATTTCCTTTTTCTATAATAATTGGATTATTGGCATGGTTCCCTTTGAAAATTTTTGAATGGGTTCTAATCGAAAAAAAAATACTATTAAAAATCACATCATTTGTTAAGAAAATTAATAGATGGGAAATAATAGGTATACCAAGGTTAGATATTGGAATTAAAACATCAGATAGAATTCTTTCATCTATACACCGTATGCCTATAACAGTATTTTTAGGCCTATTCTCATATCTCTTGATAATGAATTTACATTGGTTAGCGGATTTTTCTATAAGGAATACAATTTTCCTTTCCTCATTATTGTACATAATACTTGTATCATTCATATCTGTTATTCGTGCTGCGACTGCTAGTGCTCTGTCATTCGCAGATCTCCCTAAAAGAAGAGTGATTCCAATGGATTCTTTAGTTGAAACTTGGATGGCTCCATGGGTAGGGGCAGGCCTGATATTCTTCTTAGTTCGTCAGTTGACATTTTCTTACAAAGGAATACGTGAAGATACTGTATTTGCAGACCCTATAATCTTCTCTTTAGCTATCTTGTTAGTTCTATATACGGCAACAATTATCGGTTTAATGATTGAGGTGACATTTTTCCGCAATCGTGGTAAGTCAGTTAAGATAGAATTTCAAAAACAAGTAGTACAAGAACATTCACCTACTCTGTATTTGTTCACTCAGCACCTTGGAGATTTGAAAATCTCGCCATTAATGTCATTAGATGATTGGGTTAAACAGGGTGAAAATTTTGAATCTGATGACTTGGTTCAATTATAGTTCTTCAGTTAAGATTAGTAGTTCATCATTTAATTTTAATTCGTTATTTTCTTTAACGCTGATCACAGCAAATCCTTGATTCCCTAAACTAGACGTCACTCTAACTTTTCTTCCAGTGTTAGAAATGTATGTCCCAACGTCAAGCTTGCTATCAGTTCTGAACCTCATAATCTTCTTACTTAATTTACCTCTACTTTCTAATCTTGCATGTATTTCTTGTCCCGGGTAGCAACCTTTCTTCAAATCAACTATCTCATCGAGACCGAGTTCACCGGGTAAAAACCCCCTGTTATATTCTTCATTAGATAGTATCCCATTTTCTACACGATGTATATTCCAATTATCTTCTCCACAAAGCTCTGCGCCATTTCCTTCGACTGTTTTAATAAATGAGTCAATTAAATCTGCTTGAATTAATATATTCACTTGAAAGTCATTTTTTAATTGCGCTTTTAGAATATATGACTCATTTTCTATTATCCAAAAATCATTCCTCATCGTTGATATTTCAATACCTAGTGCTTTAGAAAGTTTTTCTTGATTTTTAGCAAATATCGAGATAATTTTCAGTGCCCCGTCCCCGTTCATAATCTTTACATCTTCATTCCAGTGGGTGCCTGAAACTATCAATTCTCTTGTTTTTTCTGCATTCTCCTTGACCCCCAATATCAATAATTGTCCGGAAATACTACTGATGTCTAAAGCATCAGTAATCTTGCCATTTGCATCGCAGATTAAACTTTTACAATTTTCTAAGTCCTTTATTTCAGCGATATTAGAAGTAATTATTCTGTTGATATGTTTAATCGAATCTTTTCCTTCTACAACAGTTACACTATGTTCATGAATATAATATCTGCAAGATGAACTTTCGTACTGCAATTATATCACTCAGCCGAATGATTGTCCGCAACCGCATGCTCTTGAAGCGTTAGGGTTTGTAATGTTAAAACCGCCTCCCATTAATGTATCCTTGAAATCTAATTCTATGCCATTTAGTAATGAACTATCGTTATTATGGATGTATACTTTAACTCCTTCAAATTCTTGAATTTGAAACTCCCCTGCTTCTGGCTTTTCCATTATTTTCATATCGTATAAGTATCCTGAACAACCTCCGGATTGTGCACTGATTACCAAGCAGTGTGAATCTTCTTCACCTTGGATGGTATTTTTCATTTGTTTTAAAGCAGAATCAGTCACTGTGATTTTCACATCAACCACTTCTGTCTGTGTAATCACAGGTAAGGTGAATCCTCCTCCGCCTAGAATGCCCATGAACCCTTGACTAAGTAGGCCTATATGAACAATCGTGTATTTATGCATAACAACCTATGGTAACATAAGATAACCATATCTCCCGTGACTATGGAAGGGTTGAGGGACGTACCTGCTCAATGGCTATCTTCTGAAGGAATACGTAAAGGTATTGATACTGTTTGTCAGGAATCTGCATTGTCAATTTCTATTTCAGATGGTCGTGAACTATCATTTTCTCTTGGCATTACCATGAGGACACCTGGGTGCGATAAAGAACTTGTAATTGGGCTATTATTCTCGGAAGGAATAATTAACTCGTCAGATCAAATTTCAGATTTAACGATTCATAATGACAAGGCTTTAGCAGTCATACCTAATATTAATCAAACTAACATTTCTCAATTTCTACGTAGAAAATCTTCTACCTCTTCTTGTGGTATTTGTGGGAAGGAATCTATATCTAATCTATTACATATTCATGGACCTAGATTATCTGAAAATGTCAACGTCCCTTCATCTGTAATCAATAGCTGCATAGACGAATTACGTAAAAATCAATCATTATTTGAAAAGTCAGGTGGTGCCCATGCCTGTGGTTTGTTTAGTTTGTCTGGAGAACTACTTTTTTCAGCAGAAGATATTGGAAGACATAATGCAATGGATAAACTTGTAGGAAAGGTGCTTTTATCTTCTAAAAAAGCATTTGTAGAATCATTTATACTATTTTCTGGAAGGTTATCATTTGAGCTTGTGCACAAAGCACGTAGAGCTGGAATACCAGTTCTTATTGCAATTGGTGCACCAAGTAGTCTGGCGATTGACATCGCACTAGAACATGGCCTTACGTTGGTTGGTTTTACAAAAAATAATAATATGACAGTATATTCAGGTAGAGGTAGAATCAGTCACTAATTGATTCAACAGAGGTGAACTTATGAAAAAAGATGTTAATCCTTTAACTCCATTAGAATCTAAGGCTCCCAAATTGAGTAAACCAAAAAATTCTGCAGCAGGAATCCCTGCACTCATATCCACGGCTAAATATGGTTTAGGTAATATGGGAGTTTTGAATTCACTTAAAAATTTAGCAAAAGTTAATGATTTTGATGGTTTTGATTGCCCAGGTTGTGCATGGCCAGATCCAGATAATCACCGTTCTTTCGCCGAATTCTGTGAAAATGGAGCAAAGGCTGTTGCAGATGAGGCTACGAAAAATAGAGCCGATAATAATTTCTGGTCTAAATGGACAGTTGGCGAATTGTCTCAGAAATCAGATCATTGGTTAAATTCACAAGGGAGAATTACTCAGCCATTGGTATTAATGCCTGGTTCAGAATATTACACTCCTATTAGTTGGAACGACTCTTTTGATATTATCGCAGATAATTTAGTTTCCCTTAAAAGTCCAGATGAGGCTGTGTTTTATACATCCGGGAGGACAAGTAATGAGGCGGCTTTCCTTTGGCAATTATTAGCTAGAAGGTTTGGTACAAATAACCTTCCTGATTGTTCTAATATGTGTCATGAATCATCAGGTGTGGCACTCACTGAATCTATTGGAATCGGTAAAGGAACAGTTACGCTTGATGATTTTAATTCAGCTGACTTGATTATAGTGGTGGGGCAAAATCCCGGGACTAATCATCCTCGAATGCTTACTGCACTTAGGGACGCTAGGAAAAACGGTGCTTCGGTAATCAGCGTCAACCCTCTGACTGAAACAGGAATGAAGAGGTTCAAACATCCTCAGAACCCTATTGAAATGTTTGGCTTAGGTTCTTCAATTGCAGATAAACATCTCAAAGTTAACATTAATTCCGATCAAGCACTATTTAGGTCATTTTCTAAATCAATTATTGAATCTGGGAATTTGGATAATGAATTTATTAGTGATTATACAAATGGCTATGATGATTATAGAAAACTTGTTCTTAATACTGATTTAGATGAGATTTCTGAGATGACAGGTATTAGCACTGATGAACTTATTCAAGTTGGTGAAAAAATTTCAAATTCAAAGGCTACGATAGTTTGTTGGGCTATGGGAATTACTCAACATAAAAACTCAGTCGCAACTATACAAGAAATAGTAAATTTTCTTCTACTTGGTGGAAATATAGGGAAGCCGGGCGCAGGTGTATGTCCAGTTAGAGGGCATTCTAATGTGCAAGGTGATAGGACTGTAGGAATCAACCACAAACCTTCCACCTCTTTCATTGATGGTTTAGAAAAGTCAACAGGTATAATTGCCCCGATTAAACACGGATATGATTCCGTTGAAGCAGTTAGGGCTATGGAATCAGGCGATGCAAAAGTATTCCTTGCTATGGGTGGTAATTTTGTTTCTGCAATGTCGGATACAAATCGAACATCTAATGCTTTAAGTAAATGTCAATTAACAGTTCATATATCAACGAAGCCAAATCGTTCACATCTTGTAAGTGGAAAAATTGGGTTAATACTGCCTTGTTTAGGACGTACTGAAATAGACATTTCTCCTATTGGTCGTCAATTCGTGACTGTCGAGAATTCAATGGGGGTGGTACACTCATCTAAAGGGACCTCTAAACCGGCTAGTGAGTACTTAATTTCTGAGCCATCAATAGTTTCAGGAATAGGTGGGGCGTTGGAGACCAGACTTGAGAGAAGCGGTATTCCTTGGCGTAATCTTTCAGAGAATTATGATTTAGTACGGGATTTAATAGAGAAAACGATTCCTGGTTTTGAAAATTATAATCAGAGAATAACATCTAAGTCCGGATTTTACCTACCCAATCCTCCTAAAGATAATCGAACCTTCAAAACTAAGAATGCTCTAGCGAATTTCTTTTGTCATGATATTTCTTGTGTATCAAGTAGTGATAAATTCATGATGATGACTATTCGATCCCACGACCAATATAATACTACAATATATGGCTTAGATGATAGATACAGAGGAATTCGAAATGGTCGTAGAGTAGTTCTTATGAATAGAGAAGATTTAGTTGAGAATGATATTAAAGAGGGCGATTTAGTTGATTTGAGTTCGGATAGAGAGTCAGAATCTGTTGTATCTCAAAGTTGGTATGTTGTTCCTTATGATATCCCTAGGGGTAACATTGCTACATATTTTCCCGAGTCAAATGTATTGATCCCCCTTGATAGTGTTGCTGATAGAAGCAATACTCCTACTAGTAAGTCTGTGCCAATTGGAATTAAAAAAGCTACTAATTAAGTTTCTTTTGTTCTTTTATGAGTAATTTACACCGATTGATTTGTGCTTTGCATAATTTCAGATCTTCATCGACTAGGCCTCTTCCCTTTGCTTGTTCAAAACATTTTACTGCATCTGCATATAACTCAATCGCTGCATATGAAGAACCCATGTTGTATAATGTTCTACCTGTAACTGAACTTGGGTCTAATATTACCGCTGCATGGTATTCTTGTATACTATCTGCATATTCATTTAGTTGGTACAATGAGTGACCTTTTCCATTATGTATCCTCACTCTTAATTCAATTTCTTCATCGGGAGAACCAGATAATGCCTTATTGAAACAATTTAAAGCTTCATTAGCATTATTTTCGGTAAGTAATATTAGTCCTTTGTTATACCATTCAATAGATTCGTTCACATTCGCTTTATCATTTTCTTCATGTAAATTCATTTTTTCTTTCACTTCTTTAGCAGCTGAAACTAGATTTTCTAGTTCCTCCTTTTCGTCAATCTGTATTTCTTGTTTTTCTAATTCTATTAATTCTTGTACTCTCTGTAGGCATTGATTAGCCCTATCTACATAACCTGCTTCAGAAAGAGCGTCAGCTAAACCTTTCCAAGAAGAGACATCTGAACTGTCTTTCTTCAACAATTCTTTCCATTCATTAACTGCTAAGGCGTGATCTCCTCTTTGACTCATTTTACTAGCCCGAGAGGTTCTCGCGGTTCTACTATTGACAAAATCGATTTCTTCAACTTCTTGGAAATTTTCTTCTTCGGATGCAATTACTGCTTCTTCTTTGTCATCTAACTCCTCTTTATCATCAGATTCTTCCTCATTAATTGCATTTGCTGGAATATTGATGATACCCTCCTCTTCATTTTCTTCAGAGTATGAATGAGAGCTATCGAATAATTTTATTTCTTTAGGAATATTTAATTTTGAAATCCTTAATAAATCTTTATTTTCACCTATGTTTTCTAAAGCCATTTTAGCAAAATTCGCTGCTCTTTCAGAATCACTTTTTTCTAATATCAAGGCCAAATTCGCATTTGTAGGTCCATGGTCTGGATTAATTCGATGTGCTTGTTCAAATGAATTAACAGAGTTCTCAAAATTTCCTAACTTGGCATGTATAACTCCGAGCCCGTACCATGCTGCTGAAGAATTATCATCAATAATGGTGACTTTTTTATATAAATTCGCAGATTCGATGTAGTTTCCACTATTTGCATTATCCTCTGCATCTAAGAGCAATTGCCTTATGTCGATATCAGACATATAACTCGCATAGACTTCTTTGAGTTAAGCATTGGCTGTATATGTCTCTGTTTAAGCCATGGATTGAAGTCATATACTCCTTCCGAGATATATGGCGCGCCAACTTAAGATGATGGGAATATGTGGGACATACGGATTAGATTCTGCCAATGGAAGGATGTTAGAGATAGTATCTGAACTTTTGAAAGAACAAGGCATTGAGTGGCTTGTCTGGGATAATAAAATGAATCCATTACCTTTCGTCGGTGAGGAGGGATGCTGGGACCACCCTAATGTCAAAAAATATAAACAAATGGCTAGTTCTGCTGATGCATTCGTACTTTCTAGTCCTGAATATCATGGTACCATGAGCGGCGTTATGAAGAATTCTCTTGATTGGTTATCTTTCGATCAAACTACTGGTAAGGTATTTGGATTTATTAGTACCCTTGGCGGACAAGCAAATACTACTACCTTGAATCATATGCGCATCGTAGCGAGATGGATCCATGGTGTATCTATACCTGAGCAATTAGTAATTGCAAAAGTTAAGAGTGTTTTTGATGAAGATGGTAATATTATAGACGAAGAAATAAACATTCGTATTCAAAAGTTTGTTGATAGCATAGTTCGTCATGCAACTAAATTAAGAACTTAAGGTTAATTTCATTCCTTAATTTCTATTTCTGGTGTTCCTAAACGTGCCTCTTCATCTCTTTTTTCCTTGTATACCGCAGAGAAGTAAGCTATCATCGGTAAAATCAATAATAATGTAAAGCATCCAACAAGAGTGGCTAAACTGTAAATCGATTCTTGAATAGGGTCAAGTTTGAATTCTTCTACAGATATTAAATCATGAGTTGTGATATTTGTAGTTAATTCCAAACCCTGGGATGATACTATATTACCTTCTGAATCCATTATACTAACTTTCCATGTGATAATTCTTGAGTTATCATTAATAATTTTTTGAGATGTTTCATTTGCTTCATCCAGTGTATCTGCTTGTATCGATCCAAGTCCTCCGATTGGCAAATCTAATGATACAAGACCAATCATCATATTTTGTTCATCTAAGTTGATTTCATGAAACGGTCCCTTGATACAGGTTTCTATCAAATCAACATAATCTGGAGAAAATTCCTTGCAATTGAAGTCTTTGTCGTCCTGCCCAAGTGATGGTGTATGGTACCAATCAACACCCGATGCATCCAATTTGAGTATACTTCCCTGTGGTGCACCGGTTACTGTAGTATTCACCCAGGTTATTGCAGAATTAGTGACAACATACCATTCAGACATATTTTCTTCGAGTTGAATTAATTCAAGGTTACTTTCTGAATTAGAAGTCTCAAAAAGATAATATTCTGAGTCGACAGTGTTTGAATGCACAGCATAACCGAGTATAATAATCAGTACTAAACCCATTCCAATAAGTGTGCGCAACATGTTAGGGTTGCGTGACATTGACTTCTCCATATTGCTGACGATTGGGGAAGTGGTTTTGAATACTTGTTGAACAGACTTACGGTATGACATCTCGGTGTGCTACGGTCGTCTCTTGTCATCACGGTTAAATACAGACTCTAGGACGGGCGGTCCGCACAAAGGTGATAGTATGACCACGTATTACGATGTACCAGCTGATTTACTGATTGGCAGCCTTTCTTCTGAGCTTCAAGAATTAGAGCAAATAACTCCTCCAGAATGGGCTGAGTACGTTAAAACAGGGATTCACCGTGAAAGGCCACCTACTCAAGAAGACTGGTGGTTCATCCGTTCCGCCGCGGTTCTTCGCAAGGTCGGGATGAAGGGCCCTATAGGTGCAAACCACATGGCGCAATTATTTGGCGGACCCAAAGATAGAGGAGTTAAGCCAACTAGGGCGGCTGCAGGATCAAGAAATGTAGCTAGAACAGTTTTACAACAATTAACGGAAGCTGGTTTGATTACAAGTAAGTGGAATCCTGCTAATACAGTTAACTTCGGTAAGGTGTTGACTCCAGAGGGGCACGCTCTTTTGGATAAGGTTGCACACTCAGTTAGAGAAGTAGCCGAAGAAAAATACCCAGGACTATCTAAATATTAAGGTGATTAAATGGCTCGCGTTAAACCACTAGCAAAGAAACTAAGACTGAATAAAGTCACAAAGCAGAATCGTAGAGTTCCTGTTTGGGTTATGCTCAGAACTAACAGAAATGTCACAAGCCACCCTAAGAGGCATATGTGGCGAAGATCTAAACTACAAAGGTGAGTAAATATGGCAGAAGTTAGAGAAATGACAATACCATTACGCGCAGCTTGGTCCGTTCCAAGAACAAGAAGAGCTAATCGTGCTATGGCTCAGATCAAAAAGCATGTTTCACAGCATATGAAAAAAACTGATGAAGAAGAGATTTGGATCGATGAAGCAATTAACCATGTAATTTGGGCTAGAGGAATGCAAAATCCACCTAGGAAAATACGTGTACAAGTTACAAGGGAAGAAGGGTTCCCGTTAGAAGTTAAATTACTGGAGGATTAAATATGGGTAATATTAGACCATCATTCATCAAAATTAGGGCATTAAGATTAGTTGAACTATATCCAGATATGTTTAATGCTGATTTTGAGAATAATAAACACTACGTCACAGAGTATACTGATGTTTCAAACAAGCGTATGAGAAACTGGATTGCAGGTTACATCACTCGCTACAAACAACGTAGAGTAGATTAGATAGTATTATTCTAATCTCTGAAGTCGGGAATTTGATTCAGATGGGCGAAATGCTTGATGTTCCACCTCC
>DADI01000001.1 GCA_002494975.1 Euryarchaeota archaeon UBA556 | reverse complement strand
TTATTGCAATATAAAATACTTTCAGGAGATTGGTATTACTTCGCTCCAAAAATAGATTTAAGAGTATTATTTTCGACATTAAAAACTTAGAAAAAATATATTCAAAATAAAGATTGGTGGCATCGAAAGATAACTATCAAGAAATGATAAAATCAATCAGCGCCAAAGAACTCTCGGAGTACAGGATGCATCTCCATAGCCTGCTCTTTCTGGATCTGTTCGTAGGTCCTTAGAATGATACCTACTGCTAGTAAGAGACCTGTTCCTGTAGCATTACCTACAGTACCAAGCAAATCAGCACCAGCTGCGAGTAAACCTACGAAGGCACCAGAAAATAAAGTCACAGGAGGAATATATCTCTCAAGGATTCTCTCCAGTACAACTGGATTCTTTCTGAAACCAGGTATTTGCATTCCGGTCCTCTCGATCTGCTTGGCGACATCCTTGGCGCCCATATTAGTAGTTTCAATCCAAAATTTAGCAAACACAGTAGAACCAGCAGTCATAACGAAAACATATACAACAACGTGGACTAGTAATTGCCCCAGGCTATGCCCATAAGCATCGCCCGTTTGATTGAGTAAAGGAAGGAACCAATCTCCAACACCATTGACCATCGAAGAATACCACGCGAAACCATCTGAAGGCGTCGTAGCACCTACCTCGTACGACCCAAACCAATGAGCCCTACTCATGGCACCATTACGCCCTAAGATAGGTACAGTTGAGAGGACTGGATGACTCCAGAATAGGAGAGTAAACATATTGATATTCGCAAGCAAAGCAGCCATTAGAATAACTGGTATGTTACTTGCATAGACTAGACGAATAGGATATTGGCCACGATGACCTCGCACCTTACCATGAGTCAAAGGTAATTCTAACTTACTAGATTCAGCATAAGCAACTACCAAGAATACGATGATTGATGACACTAGTGCAGCTATAGGATTAGCGTGATTGAGTAAGATTAACTCGAAACCATTTTCAGAAACTAATTGAGAATTAGTTGCGGTCCTTAAGGTATAAAATATCATAGGTAAAGTCCCTGAAGGAGGGTTCTGGAATGATAGAGGAGAACCTGCAGTTACTGGAAGAGGAGATAAAGTACCTACGAATGTTGATTGAGCAACTCCCGCAGCAATGAAGAGAGATATACCGCTACCAATTCCCCATTTACTCACAAGTTCATCAAGAAGGAATACAAGATATGAGCCCATAAATAATTGTGCGACAATTATGGTATTTGCCCAGCCTATACCGAAATCAATTATCAAAGTCTCTGAAGGATCTAAGAAACCGTATACTTGAGGTATTGATTCAATAGGTATCATAATCAGAACTAATAATTTTTGAACACCCTGATATAATTGTTTGTCGTTAGAATCCTGTAAATCTAATTGAATTATTTTAGCACCCGCGAAAAGCTGCATGATAATAGAACCTGTAACAATAGGCCCTATTCCCAAGTGCATAATCGAACCGGATGCACCAGCCATAATTGCTCGGAAAGATGAAAATATATCCAAGGTTGAATCTGACAAACCATAAATCATAACATTAGTCATCATAAAATAAATGATTAACACAAGGGTTGTGGTCCATAATTTTTGATTAAAACGAACATGCCCCTCTGGTTTAGTGATACTAGGATAAACATCAACGAATCTACTCAAACCATAGAGGCGACTGCTTTCCGAACCAGAATAAAGAAGACACACTAAAGTCATTGAAACTGCAACACCGAGAAGTGCGACGCCCACTAGTAAGAAGCCTACTGCTGATGTATCAACCCACCCCCAATATGCAAGACCGATTACAGATAATAGCCATATCCCTGGTTTAAGAGAACGTCCTACATAGGGCATTGATTTGATATTCTCAGGCAGGTCAGACATAGCACACCACATAACGTATGCAACGTATGGGAGAGATACTAGGAACATGCGTAGAGCATGCATTTGTTCTTCACCAGTTCCGCTGAATTCATCACGCAACCAATAGTAAAGCATACCCCAGTATAATCCTGCAACAATCAATGTTGCGATAACATTAGGTTTTCTATCGACCATTAGTTATACCCCCAATTCTAAACTTATTCTTCTTCCCATTCTTCTTCGCTGTCGCCAAGAGTTACTGAGCCACCTGCGGCTTCGACTTTCTTAATTGCAAGAGAACTTGCTTCATTAACTATGATATTCAAGGATTTGTTAATTTTACCTTTACCTAGTAACTTGTCATAACCAAGTTCAGATAAATTAATTGATTTACCCTCTGCCATTTCTTCAACTTCTTGAAGATTAATAGAAACATTAACTACTCTTAAACTAGGATCTCGATTAAACCCATGCATACCCCAATGACCAGGCATATATTTTATTCGAGTCATGACACGATGCTTGTTTATTCCAGCATTACCACGGCCACCACGCTTACCTGCGCCACGACCTGCTTTTTTTCCTCTACCATGGTAGCGAGAGCGACCACGGAATTTATTTGTACGGGATACCATATTTATTCACCTCAGAGCATTCTTCCTGCGAGATCAGATATTGCCTCGCCACGAAATCCTAGAGCGCCACCAACAGTGTAAGCTCTCTTGATTCCTCCCCATCCTTTGCTTCCGCGTGGGGGGTGTAGTCTAAAAATTGGTTTTAATCCATCAACATCTTTCATAGTTGCATCACCAGCTGCCATTGCTTTAGCAAATGCTGCTACTGTTTTGTAATTGCTTGCTGCTTTGATTGTAGCATCATCGACTGGTTTGTCTCCAACCATTCGGCCTCTCTCTTTGAGAAGTGTTTCAATGGTCTCAGCATCAACCTCGCCCCATGTCACATAATCCTTAGACTTCTGCAACATACCTGCGTAAGTCACGTTATCAGGAATTAATGTCGCATGATTAACACGTGTTAGATTAAGCATAAGCATTGTATCTCTAATTTTCTTTGTGACTCCACGGTCACTTCTTGCTCTAATTACCAAAAATGTCATTGTAGCTTCCTCCCTTTAGTGATATTGAGTCTTTGACGAACATCATCTGTAAGTTTGGTCTTATTCAATTCTACAAGAGCATTGAAAGTTGCACGTGCGAAATTGATGGTTGTACGAGTTTGACCTGCTGAACGAGCCCAAACATCAGTTACACCTGCAAGAGTTAGTACACGGCGACCGTAGTCACCAATAACTAATCCCTTACCTGCAGGTGCAGGCATTAGTGTGATTCTTGTTGAACCAGAACGGCCAGTTACCTTGAATGGAACTGAATTCCCAGGACCCTCTGATGATTCCCATGATCCATTTCCTCTCATTACTGGAATTAAATTTAGTTTAGCCTTATCAATTGCCTTACGAATAGTTCCGGAAACTTCTTTTCCTTTACAAACAGCAAGGCCAACATAACCATCACTATTTCCAACAACACAAAGAACATTGAATCGAACACGACGACCTGAGTCAGTCATTCTTTGGATCATATTTACTCCTAACACATCATCTGTTAAATCAGGGAGTAATGCATCGACAATTTCTACTTCTCTAATTGGTAAGCCAGTATCAATTGCCTGCTCATAAGTTGTTATTTCTCCACTCATAACCATGTGGCCAAGACGTGTCCTAGGGATCCAAGAACGGAGTCCTGCTAAAGGATCAGGACCTCTACGTCCGCGAGTGTCAGTACTTGGTTCAACAGGAGCTAAGGCAGCTGCTAATCCAGGAGCTAATTGAACTACTTCGGTATTTTCTTCATCACTCATATTCAAGCCTCCTCTATCGCTTTCAACGATCCCTTAACTTTGTCACTCATTGAGGAATCAATATGTGCCCCATGGATTCTATCATCATCTGGCAGAACTTGATCGCCATGAGGAATATCTAATCCTGCATCGACCATTCCTCTAAGAGCTGCGAATACTCGACTACCAGTTGTTGATGCAGATAGCCCTATGTCCAGAACTGCGCTTTCATAACCTGCAGAAATTGCATTTTTTGCAAGTGCATATCCAATAAGATAACTAGCAGGTACTGATTTTCTAGAAGCGTCACTAGGCCAAGAGTATTTGTCAACTAAATTTTTCCCACTAACGGATGCTAAGACGAAATCACCATCTGGATTAAACTCTACTAATTGACAGATGGTTTGAGTGTTAGATATTCTGACCACGGCTCTTGGCTGATCGCCTCTTAGAAGTTTCATTCTTCGACGATAGTCAGTTTCTCCAACTCTTCGTCTTTTGAATCTTAATCTTTGGTTTTTACCATGTGCCATTATTCATCGCCTCCGAATTTAATACCATCCAAACCCATGTTGGTTCGCATGTGAGAAACAGAACGGTAAGAACCACCCTTTGCCTTTCGATAATAATATCTATATTCACTAGGAGTTAAAGTTTCATCACCCCTAAGATCTTTGAGAACTCTGCGTTGAGCTCGGATAAGGCGCATCCATCGATTTTTCTTTGGATCCCTTGAGTTTCTTGTACCTTTTCTCGAACCAGGTCCTTTACGTCGACCCTTTGCTTTTTGTTCAGCGGCTTTTCTTGCTCTACCTTTACTAATCCCCTTAATTGGTCTGGCTTTGATTAAGCCGTCTTCAATTAATTGGCGGATGTCGTCCTTCTGAACAGCAGTACTTACTTCATCAAGATAGTCAGGATTTATCCATACTCTATGAATACCTACTGTACGGCCTTCTTTCTTAGAAAGAATTTGAGCGGCCATTCTTTTCTGATTAGAAATAATCATTTTAAATCACCTTTTCTATCAATTTTACGGCGATTTAAAACTCGGAGTCCTAAATCATCTGCTCGATCGTGTATATGCGCTCTCTTTCTGTTACCTACTCCGGCACCTATTCGTATTGCTTGGCGTTCCGGGTCAAGTCCATCAAGATCACTTGGCTGATTAACTAAAATATCCTCAAAACCAGATGGATGTAATCCACGAACCGCCGCGATTTTTCCGTATCCTACTCTAACCATTGGAGTACGGTATTTCATGTTGAGTCTCTGCTTAGATTGCATACCCTTAGGTTTCCTCCAACCAGTTCTAGCAAGGCGATAATACCTGTACCATTCTTGACGGCGGAATTTAGGCTGCTTCTTCATCTGAGCGGCACGTATTGACAAATTAGCTTTTGTCACATCATCTAATACTGGCTTTTGACGAGCAGTGTGGATTTGATCCCATTCTTCATCAAAGAATTCTTCATCATCATCATCAAAGGTGTCGTCATCTTCTTCATGCATCTCTACATCTTCGATATCTACTTCTTCCGCAACTTCTTCTGGCGAATCATTTGATTCAATCAATCTTGCAATAAGTTCACTCTTCTTACCAGATACTGGTAATTTAGCTCCCCTTAGTAGTTCTTTTAGTTCTGCAACAGTCATGTTTTCATATTCTTCCATACTATTACCTCCTTTATACTCCCTTAGAGACTATGTATATCCCATCTTGGAACACACGTCTATCTCTTTTCTTAACGACACAGCATCTCTCAATGTTTGCTGCTGTTTGTCCGACTTTTTCACGATCAGAACCTTTGACTATAATATCAGTTTTATTTTCAACACGAACTTCTACATCAGAAGGAGACCAAGGTAGTTTTGCTACACGTGGCACCTTTTCTCCGAAAAGATTGTTCACAGTTAGTTTGTTACCTTGAACCTTTATAGTCATAGGAAAGTGAGAATAAACCGCTTGAAGACGGTATTCAAAACCAGTGTCAACTCCTTTGACCATGTTAGTTATATGAGCATTCCAAGTACCTGCTAATGCTCTCTCTGAACGTCGAGGTAAATCACAGAATACTTCTACGCTATCCTCTGCAGTAGAGATATCCAAACGAGGATGACGGAATTCTCTGGAAACTGAATTGCCATCTTTTGATATTGTCACATTATTTCCTTCAAGAGATGCATTAACTCCATCAGGTAAAGAGATTCGATGTACTATTTTATCTAATTTTACCATATCTATCCCTCCTCAGAAAATATATGCGAGCAAACGCCCGCCTATTCTCTCCTTCTTTGCTTCATGATGATTCATTACACCTTGATTTGTAGACATAATCAAAAGTCCAAAATCTTGAGCGGGTAGATATCTAGATTCCCACTTCTCATATTCGGATCTTTGTACAGAAAACCTTGGTTTGATAGTTCCACATCGATTAATAGCACCTACTAACTCGATTCTGTATCCACCTCCACGGCCATCTTCAAGTGATTCATATTCACCAACATATCCAGATTTCTGCATAATTGATAACATGCTTCCTAGCAGCTTGCTCGCTGGGCGTACGGTCACTTCGTAGTGACCTGCGTTCTCCGCATTGAAAATACGGGTAAATGCGTCATTTAATGGGTCAAATTGCATCTTCTTCTCACCTCAACTATTCTTTTTAAATCCTATACTCGGAGCCACATCGCGGAAGCATTGGCGACAAAGCCTAAGCCCATGACGACGAATCATTCCTCGGCTACGTCCACAACGTCTGCAGCCGTTTGTTCTACCGATTTCTTCTCCATGATCTCTTGCCATGCTTACTCCTCCACTATTGTAATTCCGAATTGCTCAGTAAACCATTGTTTACAATCATCACGGACTACAC
This sequence comes from Euryarchaeota archaeon UBA556, assembly GCA_002494975.1. GTDB lineage: Archaea > Thermoplasmatota > Poseidoniia > Poseidoniales > Thalassarchaeaceae > MGIIb-O2. Next base: position 32,266 of record DADI01000001.1, on the reverse strand, counting down.
GATGATTCCTAGCAACCTTAGTGCTTCGACGACGACGACGAGATACACGATGGCCAGGGCGCTCGAGAACAATATTTACATCCATACCAAATATTCCAATATCTGGATCATATTTTTGGTCTGGGAAATCAGTATAGTCAGATATACCGAATGAAAGGTTTCCTGATTGATCAAAATTATATGCAGGTAAAGTATTCTGACGTATCCAGAATGCATCTTTCAGGAATGATGCTATTTTTTCTTGGTTACGTATAGTAACTTTACAACCTATTGGGCCACCAACACGTGTACCAAGATCTCTATTTGTACTAGTAGAAAGAGTACGTACTGGCTTTAAGTCAGTAAGTAATTCAAGAACTTGTTCTGCGAGTTGAAGTCTTCGACCACCTTCACCTACGCCGATATTAATCGTAACTTTAGTGATTCTAGGCTCTAACATTGCATTAGCACTCATTCAACCACCTCCAAAGGTATATCTTTAGAACTACCAAGAATAAATACATAATCAGAGATAGTACCAAAGTCATCGAAAGATACTTCATTCGCCTTGGATGAACGCTTAATCTCATGTGACCTAACAGTTGCTGTCTCACCTATGTGTGATCCACCTGTCAAGTATGATAAAGCACCCTCTTCGAATTTGTGATGTGATGTAATCTCTTGATCTGGAAGAGATAATACTACACTATCTCCTGATTTATATTCCGGATTAGAATCAAAAACAAGATTTCTACCATCATGAAGATGAAGTTGAGTTTTACCACCAGATATAGTAGTTTTACCCATAACTCGGCACAATTTAGATGAAGCCTGTTTTGAGCTAATTGGCCTATATCGCAATTTACCATTTGTATCCAATACACAGCGGAAGTTATTCTCACCAACTGTTAGAACATCCATTAATCCTACACCACGACCTATTGCAGTCTCAATTCTTCCATCGACCATAATTTTTCTTGATTGTAATATTTTCTTTGCTTCACGGCGGTTGTGAGCAACACCAAGAATATCGCGGAGAATCATACCCATTGGCATACATTTCTCAATACTATGGCCGCAAGGATCAGGTTTTTGTACCCAAACCGTAGTTTTTCTTGGCAATGGCCAACTTCTTGGCATCATTAGGCGCTTAATGTGACTACTACTCATTCTTCTACACCTCCTCTTTCAATCAATTGCTTGATTCTTACTGGATCACCCTCGTACAAAGCTGTAACAACTAGGTTAGATGGGTGGATAGGTAACGCTTCTTCTTTGCCATCTGCAGTAGAGATAGTTAAACCGTCTACGAAAATCCTTCCGTTGGATGTATCGACACGGGTTACTTTTGATTTTAATCCCGCTCTTCCTCTTGATTGGCCTAAGCGCTTACCCTTAGAATCTGATTTAACACTGTTAGGGTTGCCGAAATCGCCACGTAGGACTTCTACTTCGTCACCAACACGAACAGTTACAGTTCGAACGTTCTGAAGATTAGGATCGTCAGTAATCAAACGTGCACGCATACGCTTGCGCTTTACATGAATTGGTGCCTTGTTTTGGGAAAGGCGGTTTTTTCCAGGATTCTTTGTTGCCATTCATCTCACCTCATACAATTTGTTTCGCAGTAGCCGCGATTCTAGGCCAGCGTTCTGCTGCCTCTCTACTAACTGGTCCCTTAATGTCGGAACCCTGAACATCACCACGCTCATTTGTTAGAACGCATGCATTATCTTCGAATCGTGCCCATGTCCCATCGACTCTACGGAATGGCCTTGATTGACGAATGATTACTGCAGTAAATATTTGTCTTCTAGTTTCAGGAGTACCTCTACGAACAGTCACACGAATCATGTCACCTACGCCAGCTGCAGGATAGCGTCCTGCAACTCCTCCTTTCTTTAGAACGTTGATTAGTTGCACCACTTTAGCGCCAGTATTGTCTGCACAATCCATTTTTGCCTGTGTAGGCAAAGCTTTGGTTACACGACTTGAAATTCCCCTCATTGTTGATCACCTTTCTCTATAACACAAAATTTGACCGTCTTTGAAAGAGGCCTACATTCCATAATTCGAACTGAATCTCCAGGATTTACTTCACCGATGCAAGAGGGAAGATGAGCAGGATATCTTCTTGTACGCTTCTCATATCTTTCATATTTCTTCATATATCGAGTCATTTCTCTCTCGACGACAATGGAACCAGACATGTTACTGGAGTATACTTTTCCTTCAATAATTTGCCCACGTACTCTAAGGCTCCCATTAAATGGACAGTTTTCATCGCCATCCCATTCACCTTCCGGTGTTTTTACATCTACTCCGATATCACGCATTTTAGTTTCTCCTGTATTTACGGTTAATTCGATCTTCTGGCCGCTGGGTGACCGTGGCACCATCAATGACATTTTTCTCTAAATCGAGTGTGAATTGGATGACATCTTTTGCAAATGTTTTTTCTCCATTTTGTGTTTGTACAATAATTGTACGTCGAGTTTCTTCGAGAACCTTTCCTTTGACTCCTATTAGAGTAGGATCTGCTGAATCAATAATTGATATCTCTCTTGATAAGAAAGGCATATGAATAGAATTAGTCAATTAACGCACCTCCACTTGATATCCATTTTGCTCTAAAACTTTAGCAGCTCTTTTTTTATGCTCACCTTGAAGTTCAATTGTACGGTCTTTAACTGTACCACCAGCTGCACAATAACCTTTCAGAATTTTAGCTAGTTTATTGATATCTATTGCTACATCATCGATGCCTTCAACTATAGTTACCATTTTTCCATACCTCCTTCTTACTACTGAAATTATTGCTTTTTGTTGTTCCTTTGCTATTTCTTGGCAGATACATAATTCATCAGGTAAACCACACAGATTGCATATACCAGCCATTTATTCCTCTACTCCTGAGAATCCTCATTCATCTTTGTTAGAAGACGCGCTATACTGCGCCTTGTAGCCTTGTAAGAACCTGAATCCGAAGATGATCCACCAAGTGCTTGTTGTGCACGTAGTTGAAGCATTTCTTCACGAAGCTCTTCTAGACGACGTTGACGTTGCTCAACGTTCATTCCATCGATATCTCTAGATGAAAGATGAGACATTCACTCCTCCTCCTGAACTTCTTCGTTTACTTCGATATCTGCCATCTTTTGCAGAACTGAATCGACTACTTCTTCAGCAGCGACATCGTTTGAATCTGTATCTTTAACTTCTGATGGGGCTTCAATCATTGAAACTTCATCAATAGGATCTAATCCCACTTCATGGCGCTCATGGATTTTAATCTCATGAGGTAATTGTACACCTTTACGCATTATTCGTACGGTGCAACCAATTGTACCGAGTTTCTTAACACAAACTGAAAAGCCTGTATCCATGAACTCTAGTGCAGTTTCTCCACAGAATTTGATATGACCTTTTTGGAATTTTTCTACGCGGTGCCTAGCACCAGTAATTTTACCAGAGATTATGATTAGACAACCTCTTGCACCAGCGTCCATTATATTCTGCGCTGTACTGTGCCCAGCTCTACGGAAAAACCAGCCTCTCTCAAGAGAGCTTGCTAATCTGCTTGCCATAACCTGAGCGTTAAGGCGTTGTTCTTCTATTTCCGTAACTTCAAGGTGAGGATTCTCTAAATTAAAATCTTCTTGTAGGCGGCGTTGTAGTTCATGGATCACTTTACCTCTGCGCCCTATAACTCGACCTACTTGTTCAGCATGTAGGGTAACCTTAGTCCCCTCCGGTGTTCTATTAAAATCGAGCCCACCGAATCCTGCTCTTTCTGTTTCTTTGAGCAAATATTCTCTGACCATCTGACGCTCAACATTTCGATTAATGAAAGTTCTAATTGTGTTATGTTTCATATTTGACACCTCAGAATTCGTCCTCATCTTCCTCTTCACCAAAGTGCTCAAGGAAAATTTCGATATTGACTTGATAGTGATTATCAGGAGTAGCTCGACCTTGCGCTCGAGGTCTCCATCCACGATGGATTTGGCCACGATGAGATGCAAGATGAGTAATTGTCATCTCTTCAGGTTCAATAGTATCATATCTCTGTCGAGCATTATCCATAGCACTATTAATTAGTTTAATGAAAACTTTTGATGCTTTTCGAGGAAATTTACCTGGACCCATCTTACCTTTCCTATGGCCCGCCATTGTATTTCCTCCACGGCCTCTTCGTGTACGACGAGTGTATGGTATAGCTTTCTTTTCAGCGATTACATCTTCCAAATAAGAAATCGCATCGGAAGCATTCATGCCACGTAAAGCCTTAGCAATATGCAAACAATGTTTTTGATGAACATCGACATTAACTGCACGTGCAGAAACTAGGTTCGAACCCTCTAAGAGTTGTGTGTATCCGGATTGTGATTTACCTGTTATTCTACTCATATTCTCACCTCACTTCAATGCTACGTGTGTAGAAGATCTAGTTGCACCTACACCAGGTCCGGTGTGAGTTACTGATCTTCTTGTCATTGCAAATTCACCTAAAGCATGACCAATCATTTCTGGAATAATTTCTACATTAACGAAATCGCGACCATTATGGATTCCAATAGTAGTACCTACCATTTCTGGAAGTATATACATCCTTCGAGAATGAGTCCTAATTACCTTACCTGAACTATTAGATCGTATTTTATCAAGTAATTTCTCGCAATCAAGATTTAGACCACGAGACAAAGACCTCTTTGCACGAGAAGGCATCAATGTAGCAATGCATATTGCGCTAAGGTCATCTTCTGGAGGGTAAAGAGGCATAGCCTGAAGTTCTTCAAGAGTGTAACCTCTCCATAGGAATTCTTTCTTACGACGTTCTGAAATTTGAGAACGGCGCTTTCTAGCCTGACGACGAGCAAGTTTTGGTGAACGGAACATTTTCTTGGATTTTCTTGCCATAATTATGCCTCCTCATTCCTAACTCTTACTCTTCCGCGACCAGTTCTTCTTGGAGCGATATTTCCGACCTTCTGACCCGGTGGCGCGTTACGGCTAACAGAATTAGGACCGTGTACAGCCTGGTGATTTCCACCACCATGAGGGTGATCTACTGGATTCATAGCTACTCCACTAACTGTTGGATATAACTTTCCACGAGCTTTTGCACGATAATGCGCAGCACCAGCCTTCATCAGAGGTTTTTCAGTCCTTCCGTGACCTGCTAAAACACCGATCGTAGCACGGCATTTTGAATGTAATTCTTTCAAACGGCCGCTAGGCAATCTGACTCTAACCTTGTCGCCCATACGAGTTTCTAATAATGCAGAATTACCGCCTGACCTTGCAAGTTTACCTCCGTCACCTGGTCTTAATTCAACATTACAGACAGGAGTTCCTTCAGGTATCTGAGCTAGAGTAGTGACATTTCCTGGCTTAAGTGAAACATTGTCTCCAAAAGCGATGTTTTGTCCAACTGACATACCTTCCGGTGCTGCCATGTGACCTACTTCACCGTCTTCAAACTTGATTTTCGCAAGTGGAGTAGTGTGTACTGGACTGTGAATTAAATCCACGACTTCTGCGATTTTTCCACTGACCCGAGGCAACTTATTTGCTGCAGGGAATCTGTGGCTTGAAACCTTATTTTTAGGACTTGAACCTCTACGCTGTGATCTTGTTCTCTTACCCATAATATCACCTCAGAAAGCGCCTAACTTTAGCGCCGCCTCCTCTGCATCATAACCTTCTGCAAGGCGGATGCTTGCATGCTTACCAGTAATAGTAATCTTCGTATTTACTTTGGCTACTTTCACGTCTAATAGCATTTCTACTGCCTGGCGGATTTGTGTTTTTGTGGATTCTCTCCTCACAATAAACTCAATTCGATTATTATTCTCTCTATAGTTATTCTCAATATCCGAGACTCTACGAGCCTCTAGAGTTTTTTCAGTGATCCAAGGCATTAAAATTATATCGTAAGGATTAACCATTTTCATCACTCCATTGCCTCAATTGCAGCCTTAGTCCAAACTGTCAAGCGACCCATGTCGCCACCAGGAGCCAAATCTTCAGCACACAAATCTTTAGCAGCTACTACATCTACTCCAGGTACGTTTCTAGCTGCTTTATGTAGACCCTCTCGACTAGCAACGACAAGAAGAATGCTCTTTGGAGTACGGTATTTTCTACCTCTCATAGTACCCTTGCCTGCACGTATATTTCTACCTGATTTTGCGCGATCTAAATCTCCGCCGAGGCCCAACCCTCTCATCATGGCAACGAATTTTCTTGTTGAATTTTGAAGAGGTAGGGATTCGACATCGTATTTCTCTGTGGACCCATCACGAGATTCTTTGTAACCATCGATTACTATTGGGAAACGAATTTTTTCATCAAAATTGTGACCTCGAGAAGAGACCATCTCGGGATTTATTGTAGCTGCTATAGCAGAGTTGCGAGCAAGAGTTCTTTGCTTACTGTTTAATTTCTGTGACCAATCTTTTGCAACTTTAGGGCCATGAGCTCTACGTCCCCCGCGTGTATGGGGATTTTGTGCACCAGTTCTTTGGCCGGTTTTCCTCATAATTCGTGAAACACCTCGTCCCTTACCCCACCATTCAACGGAATGTTTCATTCCAGGTTGAGGGGCTCTCTTACCGTCATGCTCGTTGTGACCATATGCTTGCCTTCTATTGGCACGAGATGCATGTACTGCTGAACGCACTAAATCTTCGCGTATCTCACTCTCAAACATTGATGGCAGAGTCACATTTTTACCATCTGTAGTTTCCACTACATATGATTCTGCAAGTAATCCCGCATCTAACTCTTCTTGTTCAACATTGGAAACTAAATTGTAAGTTTTTACTTTCATTTATTCAGACCCCCTGCTTTGATGATGTACTGACGTAAGTAAGATCTACTTCTGGCTTAGCGGAACGTGGACGGATTGCATCACGGAACCTTAGCATCCTCTTTGCTGGACCAGGCAAACTACCTTCAATAATCATGTAATCATTTGAAACTTCACCATAATGTAAGAATCCGCCCTCTGGAGTAATATCTGATTCGTTCGGTTCTGAAATTCTCAGAACTCTCTTGTTCATTTCGGTTCTCTGATGATAACCTGTCTGACCTGCTTGCCTGATAGTCTTCCTTACATATCCAGTACCGAAATCTCCCATGTTACCACCTTGTCTTCGGCGCTTACTGTTTTTGTGGCTTAGTAATTTAATACCCCATCTTTTGATAGAACCTTGCCATCCTTTACCTTTAGTAACACCGATGACGTCAATTTCAGTACCTATGTCATAAACATCTGCGACTGTAATTAAACCACCTAAACGCTCTTTAGCCCACATTAATTTCTCATTATTGTCGCCGCCGACTAGACCGACTTCCATTATTTCAGGAGTTTTGCTACTAATGCTTTTGACCATAGCTGGCTGAGTAGCTACTATCATCCTAACATCACATAAATCTGCATTAACTAATGCTTCAAAAGCCGCCTCGGATGAACCGTTACTTCTACCGGGAATTCGACCAGCTCTCTTCTCAGGCTTGCGACCCTCATCTGCATCGCGTTCACCGCGTGATTGATTTGCAAAACGAGGCATGAGTCCTTGGGGGCCTTCATCTGAAGCGTTAACCCAAAACTCCCCTGAAGTCTGCATACCGTATGGAGTCATCTTGTAGCCTCTTACAGCAAGAACGCTCATTGGAGGTGCTTCAACTACTGTAACCGCTTTCCTTACTTCTTGGCCTGCAGATGTTGAATGAGGATTAGTATCTCTGATCAATACATGAGTCATTCCGGCTTTCCAGCCAGCAAATCCTTGTACTCTAATCTCTGATGCATCTGTTTCAGGCCATGATGTGATACGACCATATGGTCGAATAGCCCTTTTTCTAGGGCTAAAGCCCATGCTACCACGGCGGGGTTTACTACGGTCAGCCATTTTTGCTTCCTCCTTTTTTTTTAACCAACATCAGGCCGCAGTGCGGCTTTTTGCCGGGCTTGTAACGTCAAGGAGACACCGTGACACCGAACCAAAACCCCGAATGTTGTTTTGGTCTGCGGGTTGCTTGTGCATTGCCCTATAGTGTCTGGTATCTCACGTTGTAAGCGGCCTTGCGACCTACCATCCCTTTATGAAAGAATCGGGGGCCAAATATTCTGGCCTCTGCATCAATAATGAAAAAGGCTAGGTGTGTAACTATTTTGAACCCTGTCCTTGAGGTCGTTCACCTATGCGACGCGTGGTCCAACATACTGGCATCGTAGATGGCACCGTAGATGCACGCGCATATCAATTAGAGGCAGTTGATGAAGCCCTGACTGGTTCCATACTTTTAGTACTCCCAACTGCTGCTGGAAAGACTGCTGTAGCATGGATGACAATTGCAGAGATGCTGAGTGAAAATAAGGGGTGGATACTTTTTATTGCCCCAACAAACCCATTGGTAGATCAACATGTAAGAGACCTGAAAAGAGTAATCAAAAATATAAATCATATTAACGTTATTTCTATGACCGGAGGGACACCTCCGGAAAAAAGAAAAAACTTATGGGATTCATCACGTATTATAGTTGCAACTCCACATGTAGTAAGAAATGATGTGACGAATGGAATTTTAGATCTTAAAAATTGTTCACATCTTATTATTGACGAGGCACACCATAGTACTGGTAAGCATGCTATGGCTCGAACAGCGGAATTATATAATTCAAATGCTAAAGAACCTCTAATTTTGGCTATGACTGCAAGCCCAGGGTCTAAAACGGAACTTGTTGCAGAAATCTGTGAAAGATTAAAAGTTGAAAGAATACACATAAGAACCGCAAAGGAACCAATGCTTGAGGAATATCTTGCGGGCCTAGAAATACAAGAAATAATTGTCAATGTGCCTGAAAAAATAAGAGAGTTAGTCAAACCACTAGAACTCTGGATAAATGGAATTGTCAATCAACAAAGAAGAATGGGGAGGTATATCAGACCTGGACACCCATCTTTCGGAGGATTGAAAGAAGCACAGATGAGAGCTCAGAGCGCCATATCTCTTGGAGATACACGGGCTTATTCATCTGTCTCCCAGATTGCTACTGCAATGACTTTGAATCATCTAATTAATCATCTCCTGACGCAAGGAATCACTGCAGCAAGAGAATTTTTAGATAATTCAAATGACGGCGATAAAATGAGTAAATCTTTGAAAATGTTCCATAAAGACCCCCGAATATTGGAATTAAAAAAGAGTTTAGATGAGATGGACGAAATACATACCAAAGTAGGAACGGTAAGGAGATTGATAAGACATAGGTTGAGAAGAGATCCCAATAGTAAAATCATTGTCTTTGCTTCTTTTAGGAATACAGTCGAATCATTAGATAGAGCATTAGATGATCTAAAAGATGTGAAATCAGTTCAAGTCATAGGGCAGTCCGATAGAGCTGGGAAAAAAGGCCTAAAGCCTAAACAACAAATCGAAGTTCTTGATAAATTTAGAGAGGGAGAATATAATGTGTTAGTAGCGACATCTGTTGCAGAAGAAGGTTTAGATATCCCAAGTGCTGATTTAGTAATTTTTTATGAACCCGTGGGGAGTGAGATAAGAACAATACAAAGAAGAGGTAGAACAGGTAGGCACCGTGAAGGAGAAGTAATGGTTCTTGTAGCAGAAGGAACAAAAGATGAGACCGCGAAAAAATCCGCAGAAAGAAAAGAAAAGAATATGCAAAGAGCTGTTCACCGCATAAGAAGAAAGTTGCCGAGAAAGGCACATGAAGACCTATCAAATATGAAAAATTTCAGAGTGAAAATTGGAGAGGAAGAAATTGCTGCTGCCAATTTTATTTTGGAAATTAGAAAAAAAAATAGACCTGAAATTACAAAGATTGATGAGAATGAAACAATCAATGAAAAGAAAATGATAACATCATTAGAACCTATTAACTTCAGACCAAGAGGCCAAAGGGGCTTAGAAGAATTTAGAGAAAAAGATGAATGATAATGTATCAATCACCTATTACTAATACTCTAGTCCTTAATTGTGCATAGCGAGTGTTGTAATGGCCCATTGCAAAAGATAGAATCTCAGACAAATGAATTACAGGTATATTTGTTTTAAGACCTGTTTTCTGAGATGCTTTGCCTTGATAAATATCCAATACTGAATGAGATAAGTTACACGCACTAACTATCATTTGCGCACCTTCTGACTTAGCGTCATTTAGCACCGATGCTGCTTGTCTAAGTACGGTGGGCTCTTCAGAAAGTAAACTCGGCGCACCTACACTCTGTATACGAGAATCCCACCTAACCGGATGACCGCCTAATGTTTGGATTAATTGCTCCATATAGTTTGGATCATAAATATCATCATCACCACAGAATCCCTCTTGTTGCATATTTGGACCATAATATGATGCTACTCTAAAATCAATAGGGTTAACCACCAAAGGTTTAATTTTCTCAAGACCAATTTCGTCCACTATAACGTGTAACAGATGATTAACAGAAGTCTCTCCAGAAAATTCTAAGCCACATGTTTCCATTAATACTTCATTAATCTCTGCTAACAAAATTGGATTGGATTTTAATAAAAATAAATCTTCGGAAAGATTACCTGCAGTTGAAGCGCAGGGTGTAAGTATATCGAGGCCCAAATCTTCTGCTTGAGCAAAAATACGTGCATTCAAAGTTAATTGAAGTCTTTGATTAACTTGACGAATTATTCCAGCGCCACAACTCGTAGCCCCATCTAGATAAGTTAATTCAATACCCAATGATTTAATCAGAGGAATCATAGATTCTGCTACTTCTGGAGAACCAGAGTGAGCCACATTACCAGGGTGATAAGCATATTTTATAGCCATTAGAAACGACCATCCATCTCATTGTATATTGCTACCACTTCGTGATGATTTTTCACTGAGGAGTTGAATTGTTTGGGCATTTTTCCGAGTCCAGCAGGTGGTGCTACAAAAGCTAACATATCGTTAATCATATTACCCCCAGTTCTTGTGAATCCTAATACCATCCTAGCAGTAACGCCGGAAAAGAGATTACTAAATAATCCAATAGGCCCTAAAACTTGTCTATACAAAACAGTATCATTAACACGGCCGCTGCTCTTGACAGTGAAGGCATACCACCAAACATGTTTCCCATGACGACCTGTAAATCCATCTCTAGCCAGAGTAGATGTTTTACAATCTAATAATGAATCATGTATTATTGAGCCTTTGCCCTGCCTTCGTATTGAAGAAAAATCAGTCTCTGCTTTAATTCCTGAGGGAGAGTCAAGAAGCTGCTCAATTTCTTTTTTCTTAGAAGGAGCAGTGCGAGGATCATTTCTCCTAGCCCATGATTGCACAATAATAGCAGGGCCATAATAATCATCAGAATAAGCAGTTGCATCGGAAGAGGCATGAATAATAGGATAGCTATGAATATCCATCATTGAATGCAACTTAGAAGCAACTAGAGGAGACATAGAACCTAAAGCACCTTGAGGAGTATTCAAACCTTGTCTAGTTGCTGAAATCATCCAAGGCTTACTGGATTCTCTTTTTGATTCTAAATCCCAATGTTCAACTATGAGATCTCTGATTACTTCAAAACCATTTAATGGCTCAATGTTGATACTAATTCCCCCATTTCTAATAGGTGCAGATAAGTCTAGCCTAAGATTCCCCGGGAGTACATGACGTCCGTTGATTGATATCGCAGTAGTTGGGTCATCAACCGGACCGTCTCTGAAAGTAAGACTACCATCTTGTGTTGATTTGAGTGTTCTAAGCACATCTAAAATAGACATGTGGCCAGGTAATGCACAAACCCAAGTATCTTTACCAGTTGTTGAAGTATTTGGGTCATATCTGAATATACTAATTTCAGCACTTATCGATTCAGATCTAAGTTCAGGAACAGTAAATCCATCTTCACCAGATGCTCCAGTGGAGCCTGAAACCATTGAATCTTTGATTGCTTGAACCATCTCTTCGTGAAATATACCTTCTCCATCAACTGCTGCCATGGCTGCAAGGGCATTTTCTGCCCACTCCTGAGATATTTGGTCGTAATCCACATCACAGTCGACTCGATCTACTAATCTAGTACCGCCAAGCTCTTCGAATTTCTTGTCCCATTCTTTCCCAGATTCACAAAATAATTCATAGGAAGTATCTCCTAACGCTAGAACAGAGAAATTAACACCAGCAAGGAGACCTTCTGACGCTGAAGATGCCTTAATCCAGAGTTCCTCTGCATTATCGGGTTGCTCTCCCTCGCCCCATGTCGAACAAACTATCAACACTCTTTTCCTACCAGACAAAGAAGATAAATCAAAGCCATCCATGTCTGCTACTTCGGCTTCAAGACCATATCCAGAGGATTGTTTAGCAAATTTAGCGGCTAATGCTTCTGCATTTCCCGATTGAGAACCGAAGAGAATAAGCAATGAGCGGTCGCCATCTGTAGATATTTCAACTGATGATGACTCAGCGTCACTACTATTCTTGCTTTGATTAATATCAGCGCCAGATGCATTTAATTTCACCTGTTCGACTTGGTCTTCTTGGAAAGTCCCTGAATCATCAACAGCGCCCATACGAGCAAGGGTCTCATCCATCCATGCCTGAGCAAGATCTTCATAATCTACATCACAGTCTACACGATTATTTACTCGGAAACCACCTTTTGCTTCCAACCAAGAGTCCCATTCTTTCCCAGATTCACAAAATAATTCATATGATGTATCTCCCAATGCTAAGACTGAGAAATTAACTCCTGACATTAAAGGTGAATCTTCTGCATTTGCGGAAATCCACAAATCCTCGGCGTTATCTGGTTGTTCACCTTCGCCCCAAGTACTGCAACAAATCATAATTCTTTTTTGACTAGCCAAATCACTAACTGTGACCTCATCCATCCCCTTGACTGTTGCCTCTAAACCATACTTAGATGCGGCTTTTCCTACTTTTGAGGCAACATCTTCAGCATTACCAGATTGAGAACCAAACAAGACTAGAAGAGACCGACTACCAGACATAGATACACCATTACCCCTAAGGGTAATCCGTTCGAACTATCGGCGATTATTGAATGTAGCGTGTAGCAGTATTGAAATAACGACTGTAGAGAATATAATTTACATTCCCATTCCATCGAAATCTGCGCCATCCATTGGGCTAGATGCTCGACTTGATATTACATCATCTATACGTAAAATCATCACTGCTGTTTCGGTAGCAGATTGTATAGCCTGATCGACTACTCGGCTAGGTTCGAAAACCTTTCCAGCAGCCATATCTGCTACTCCACCTTCGTATACATTTACGCCATAATTAGATTTCCCTTCTGAGTGTGCTTTACGAAGATCAATTATAGTATTAACAGGATCTAAACCAGCATTCTCAGCCAAAGTCCGTGGAATCACCTCTAAAGCTCCCGAAAATGCTTCAATAGCCATCTGTTCACGCCCACCTATGCCTTCTGCATGAGATCTTAACTCTCTACTTATAGACGCAAGTACTGAGCCGCCGCCAGTTAATACAGAACCATCTTCATAAGCAACAGCTACAACGCCAATAGCATCATCAAACGCACGGTTTATCTCATCAATAACATGTTCTGTACCACCTCTTAAGAGAACTGATACACTCTTTGCATCCTTACATCCAGTGATAAATACCATATCTGATTCGCCTATTTTCCTTTCATCTACCTTCGATGCAAAACCTAAGTCATCCGATGAAAGATCATCTACATTCGTGATTACTCTTCCTCCTGTTGCTTTAGATAATGCCTCCATATCACTTTTCTTCGCCCTTCGAATTGCAAATAATCCTGCTTTCGACATGTAGTGCTGGGCTAAGTCATCAATTCCTTTTTGGCAGATAACTACAGTTGCACCTGATGCTTGTATCTTTTCAACTAATGATTTAAGATATGATTCTTCTTCATCTAAAAATTGAGATAACATATTTGGATCTGTGATTTGAATCTTAGCATCAACTTCTGTTTTCTTAACTTCTATTGCTGAATTAATAAGTGCTATTTTAGCATCATTAACAAACTTCGGCATACCGGAGTGGACTCTTTCTTTATCTAAAATAATTCCATCGACCAATGTGCTGCTACCTATTGAACCTCCTTGCTTCTTTTCGACTTTAACATCGTCAAGATCTACAACTATTTCTCCATCGACTTCTTGAGCTACAGAAAGTACTGCCCTTACACAGATATCTGCAAGAAATTCTTTTACTGCTCCCGCACTCTTTCCAGTTAATGCTGTTTTAGCAACTTCAGAGAGCATTTCTTCACTGGTTTCTATTGAATGTTTTTCTATGAGTTCAGCTGCTCTTTGGGCTGCAAGACGAAAACCCTCACAGATAACTGTAGGGTGGACATTTTGATCAATTAAGTCTTCACTTCTTTTCAAAAGTTCACCCGCAATTACAACGGCACTTGTTGTGCCATCAAAGCAATGTTGTTCCTGTGTTTTAGCAACTTCAATAATCATCTTAGCAGCAGGATTAGTAATATCCATTTGCTTTAATATTGTAGCGCCGTCATTTGTAATAACAACATCTCCCATTCCATCAACTAGCATTTTATCCATTCCTTTTGGGCCAAGCGTAGAACGGACAGAATCTGCGACTGCCTTGGCTGCAGCGATATTGTTACTCTGAGCGGAGCGCCCACTTGTCCTTTCAGTGCCTTCTTTTAGGATAAAAATTGGTTGTTGTCCATTGTACATTGGAAATATGCCTCCTGTATTGGGATTTGGCCGACCTGAGGAGCCCTCATAAGCCCTCGCACAGTTAGTTAAATTCTAGATTGAATAAATTATTCTTGATTCTGTTGATCAATCCATGCCTGACCATAGTGTTGCCATTGTTCAATTGTCCATCCCTCTGGAAGGCCCTCTTCTGGAATAGGAGGTGCCCCCGATGGAAGTTCTATTTGTTCCACAGTTACAACTTCTTCTTCAAGTTCCTCTTCTTTTTCAACCGTTTCAAGCGGAGGTGGAGGTGGTTGTTCAAATAATTCTTTAGAACCACCATACATAGAGTTGGCTACTTTATCTGCAGAAGGTAATTCAGGAGCACCAGGTAGAGGATCAGAGTTGAAACCACTGTTCTGAGTGTACTCATAATCGTCAAAAGAGGAAATCTCCTCTAATGGAGAAGAAGCGCTACGCATAATTCTGATTGTTGCAACTAAAACTGCTATAAGCAATACCAAACCAACGAGGATAAACAATATATTTCCTGCTAGGCCTGCAATTGCACCAGTATCTGGCCCTTCTTCTATTGGATCTAATTTGAACATATTTACACTTGCGCTTTTCGACACTTTATCTATATCCCCATCTACTTCTAGGAACAGCTCGAAATTCATGATATTTTCATCAAGGTTCCTCAGATTATCGTCTGTTACAGTCAGATAGACTGTGATTTGTCTAGTCGCCTGAGCCTCTAACACGAAGTTCTGATCACTAGTTTCTACCCTAGCATCAATAATGTTAAAGAAAATATCAGAATCTCTTTCAATATCTGCTCTAAGTAATTGAGCGTCAGTAGGGTGTTCATTCTTTACAGTAAATATTACTTCTATATCTGTTCCTTTCTCATTAATATCCAAAACCGCAGGTGGATTCAATGTGATCCATCCTTGAGCACCTACCTGGAATACTGCCTCGCCAGTTCCTGACACGGCTGAACCTAGAGTCTGCGATAGGACACTTGTGGCGGACATAGAAATGGTTCTATCGCCGAAAGTTGTTGCTGCGAATGAATAACGAACAGTCAAGTTGTAAGAGTCGCCGGGAAGGATATAAGGAGTCTTACCTGAATTTAATCCAACTGCTGAAGCAGAAACATCGGTGAAATGGTCAAAAGAAATTTCGAACGAGTCAGGGACATTTCCTCGGTTCCAGATTCTCCAATTTACTGTGCGCGGGTCGTCACCGCCCCGGAATACTTCTTCCAACATATCTAAATCTTCAACTTCAACTAAATTAGTTTGAGGAACAGTAAGTAGTATCTGAGCAGATTTTTGATATTGCGCATTAGTCTTGCTAGTTGCTGTGACTATGACAGAATACGTCTCATTAACTATACCATAGGGCATAGGAAGTAGCATGGTCACCGTGCTGTCACCTCCGAAAGGATCTATCTCAAAGGTCTGCTCTGTATTCATTTCTATCCCTAATTTCCAATCTGATTGAATAGTTAAATCGAAAGATTCAGGAGAATTACCATCATTGATTAATCGTATTTCTATTAATCGCAATGAATCGTCTGCAGGCGCCACTAAATTAGAAACTTCAGGTTCTATTGTCAAATCAGAGAAAATAGGCACTACTATGTTTACTTGCCATTCAGCTAAATATTGAGCAGGAGACATCCCAGATGCCAATAAAGTCACGGGATAAGTACCAGGAGAGACTTGTGAGGGAGCGGTGATTATTGCATCAATAGTTATGTCATCAGTTAGTGCCAACTCAAGATTAGACACCTCTATACCGTCGTACATCCATTTAATTTCCGCATTATCAACCCAGTTGATATCAGGGAAAGATGCAGCAAAGTTCCATGTTGCGACTTGATTACCAGTGTTCTTCAAAGTCATAGGAATTACTCCACTTGCTCCTGGCTCTAATGTAGCAGCAGGGTTTTGTAATGTTGCTTGCCTTAATTTACAAGAATATGCAGGCATTACTGAAACGGGAAGGCGTACATATTCTTTAGATAAATTAGTAACTCCATCATTTACCCAAACATCCCAGAATAAGTCCTGAACACCCGATGCATCGGGTATTGTGAGATTAAACCAAGTGTCCATATATCCAAGAGCAGGGATCACCTTGCTTATTACATAATTATCATGGTCAACTTGGTTGTTTGAATCTATACGCAGAGGAAAATCATACATCCATGACCTATTTGTTACTTCAGTATACAATCTTAAGGTAATATCGATATACCCGTTATTCTTTATTTTACAGTATAGAGAGGGAGGATTAGGATCAGAAGGAACTACAAGATATGAATTAGGAAGAGGGTCATTACAATCGAAGTCTAAAGTGTATTCTGGTACTTTTTCTATAGCAAATAATAAAAATGAATCGATTTGAATCCCTGGACTAGAAAAAGAGCTATTGGAATCAAATCGGAAAGCCAGAGTATATTCTGCTGACTCATGGATTTCGGACATATTCCATACTAATTGACTCCAATCACCAGTTGTTGAAAGTTGCTGAGATGAAAAATTGAAAAATTCGCCTTGGCCTCCAGATTCTGCTTCTAACCTAACCTGATCACCTGCTCCCATCTCACCCCAAGCATTGGTAACTAACTGTAGTGTTAAGAAATCGAAACCTTTGAGTCGAACTTTACAAAAGTTATTACCATAATTAGAACTGACTGCTGAATCAAGACCACCATTGCCTAGACCATGTCCTGGTTCGTTACAATTATCGAAAGGCGTGAACCAACCCCACCATAATTTATCATGCCTATTACTTGCATAATTGGCGCCTGGGCGGGAAACTCTCCAGTGGTTTTCACCATCTTCACTCAATGAATCATCCATTCTCCAATGTCCATAACTGTCAGGATCATTTGACAATTGGCCGGTTGAGTCATAACCAGCACCTACCCATGTAGGGACATTTGCCTGGAGTTGATTTGTACAATCAATGATACTATCACCATCTACGTCGCCACAGAATCCATTTTCCATCGGGTCATTCCACATTGCGACGGGGACATACCTATCCAGTTCATTATTAGATTCGGTGTCATCAGCTAGACCACCATCTACAATACCTCTAAGTATTATTCCTCCAACTAGGTAACCATTCTCATCTAAAGCACTATGAGCAGAACTAGGAGTCCAAACAAAACTGGCTTTTAAGGACTGGAAACCTGATAATAACATACTGACATTGTATTCGGCAATAATAAATCCAATAGGGTGCCAAATTTGCAGATATCCCTCTGCTGAAGCCGGCTGACCAGATGAACCTGCTTGAGTGAAAGTAACATTGATCTGAATCGTCTCATCTCTCATCACATATTCAACTATTGAACCATCAGGTTGAGTCCATTCACTCGCATCCCTAGTTTGATTACCTATCTCAATTGAGGTTATTTCAAAATCTATCAATGATTTAGGTCCGGTAGCACTTTCGATACTACTTTCATCTAAATTTGAATTCATAGCTAGAGGAGATAGACTCATTAGAAGCATAATCGATAACACAAAGATTGGAGATAGCATACGCATGATTAACAAATTCATTCGGTACCTAATTCGTGTAAGAATGTTGGGGGTAAACGTTTCTGGAAAGAATTCTACGCATTATCCAATTGGAGTCCAAAAATACATCAAAAAAACAACACATAATGATTGTATTGTAATGAAGAATTTATGCCCTTATCGGTGTGCGTACATAATATGAATGGTAAAGCCAGTCTTTCACATAGACTTGGTTTAGGTCTAATACTATTCATTCAGATAACCATAATTCCAGTAATTGGATTCTCATTAACACACTTAATTCACTTCAATGAAGAAACTTATGCCTTGACACCACAATTCGAGTTATTACATTGGATAATTGTTTCAGGACTTACTTACGGGGTCGTTTGCTTACTCCTAGCCTTAGTTATCGGAGGTTATAGGCCCACAGCAGTAGTCGAGCGAGGAGGGTGGCTACCCGCATTGGGGCTAAGTAGAAGAAAGTATGATCCAGAACTCATCGATAGAGCAAAAATGGCGTCCTACTCGAGTCCTTATGGGAAAATGAGCCGATTAGTTTCCGATAGGATAAGAAGTGATAAAAATGAATTGCTTGCAATTCATGGAGGCCTCCAGTTAATCGCCGTCCCTTCTCAAGTTTTGTTAATTTCAATTCCTATAATAATCATGGAAGGCATCCCTGAGAATTTTATTAGAAAAGAAAGTGCGTTCGAATTAGGGATTATTGGATATATTTTGGGATTATGGATTGCATTCAGGATTCAACCATTCATCGCGCGACAATTAATAGGATTTGCAGCAAGATTTAGGAATATACTCTGGAGAATTACAAAAGTATCTTGGATTCTACCTATAATCATCTTATGGAGTATTGCAAGATTAACTCTCGACTTTTCAGTAGATGCATTGGGCGTTCAACTTACACAATGGCATAATGTACAATTAGAAGGTGTTTTTCTGAGTTGGGTTTCACCTAATGCAGATATCCCTAAAGGATCTTCGATCGATTCTGTCGTAGCGCTTTCGGTTTTACCAATGGCTGCTTTCACCACAATAAGCGTACTTGGAGGTTCGAATGGAATCCCTGATTGGATGAAAAGTAAAGAAGAGGAGTTAGAAAATCTTTCTCAACAAAGTCTCCCAGAACCTAAAGAAATAGTTAATGAAGAAGAAATTAGTGAAGAAATCTTAGTTCAGAATGATACAATTAATTCTGATTTAAAACAAGATGAAGAAGAAAGGATGATTGATATCCCTGATTTATTCGGATGGTGAAGAAATAGGCAGTATTTTTTCAATAAATAGGTTTAGTAAAATCCAGCCGCTACAAAGACATAATGCAAAGGCGATAGCATTAGGACCTAATAGGTAAAGGTAAGTTGAAGAAAATACAAAAATAATAGATACTGGTACCACTAAGTCTTTCAAAAAATACCACGAAACTAACAGTGTTATTATACCAGAGAAATAAGAAACTAACAAACTCATTTTATCGCCTAAACTAGTTTCGAAAGTACTTCTTCCACTCTATCCATACCTCTAGATATATCTTCTCGACCAATTGTATAAGCAAATCTAAGATGCCCTTCTCCAGCTGCCCCAAAGGCAGTTCCAGGTGAACATAAAACACCGCCTTCTAGCATTTTCATTGCTAATTCTTCACTAGTATACTCTGGGATATCGAACTTAGGGAATACATAAAATGCACCCGTAGGCACATTACAAGAAACTCGAGGCATCGCGTTAAGTCTTTTACAAATTAAATCTCTTCGACCCTTAAATTCCGCACACATCTCACTTGGGTAATTACTAGCTTTTTCCATCGCCTCAAGAACTGCATATTGCATTGCATCATTACTACATGCAGTGACATAATATTGCATTTTTGTTAATTGGACCATCGCATCTGAGTCTGGAGACAGCAAATAGCCGATTCTCCAACCGGTCATAGCAAATGTTTTCGAAAATGAATTAATCATTATCACTTTATCATATCCGGCTCCAAGGAAAGAAACATGTTCCGAATCATAAACAATCTTGTCATATACCTCGTCTGTAATTAACCAAAGATCATTATCTTTTGCAAATTGAACAAGAACATCCCTTTGTTCCTCAGTAACATTACCTCCAGTAGGGTTACTAGGGAAATTATACAAAATCGCAATCGTATTCTCATTAATTCTTGATTCTAAATCTTCTACAAGAGGGACGAAACCATTCTCGAAATAACAAGGATACATATTTGCCTCACCGCCACATAATACTACATCAGTAGGATACAAGGGAAAGTAAGGTTCAGGGATTAATACATTATCTCCTGGATTAACTAGTGCAAGAAATATGTCCAATAGAGCATTTGTTCCACTCATAGTAATACAAACATTAGACTCGTCAAGACTAGATTCTCTATGATGCCATGATTCTGCGATTTTTTTCCTCAAATCAGGAAGCCCGGCAGTAGTAGTATACTTATTCCTACCTTCTTCCATGGCCCTAGAAAATGCCTTGATTGCTACATTTGGTGGTTGAAAGTCTGGTTCACCCAATCCGAATTGAATCGCATCATCGCCTGCAAGGTCAAACATACGTCTAACCCCTGTCGGTCGAATGCTATTTGCTCTGTCAGAGAAGCGCACCACGACCTGCGGACATCTACACGATGATATGAAAGGGATGTATCGAGAACTTCCATTAATCAACTATTTCTGCATCAATAATATCATCATTGTTTGTAGGTTCGAATCGGTTAATTAGAGATGAGATTTGGCTATCGTTTTGGTATCTCAAAAGTATTAGAACAGATAACCAAATTAAAGCTACAACTGCAACTAAGATATATACGAAAGAAGGAATTGAGTAAGATGATGACGTATTACCTTCTCCTTCAATCAGGACTGTAACCGGGAGCGATTGACCAGTGGATGAGAAAGCAGTTACTTCTAATGTGTGATTTCCTTCAGATAATTTATTTGAATCAATATTAACGTACCATTCAAATGGAGTTAATGCTGAGACTTCTGTAATTGATGAATTGAAATTAGCATCATACCAAGATCCGCCGTCTATTCTAAATTTAACAGATTCAACTGAACCTGATTGGCTCCATGAGTGACCAGTTAATTGTATTGTATTATTATCATTTTTTGATAATAAATGATTCTGAATTGAAGGATCGATTAATTCTGTAATACCATTCTCCTTCAAATACATCGCAAGTTTTGTCGCTGAATAAGCATCAATCATCCCATATCCAAAATCTCTGTTCCAATATGGGTCGACATCAGGAGCACTCGGTTCACCACGTCTCTCAGATGTTTGCTTCAAAACTTCTTTCAGTTGCATAGTAGTTAAATTTTCATTTGCTTCCCAGACTAGAGCCATGACTCCAGAAACAGAAGGAGTAGCATATGAAGTTCCTGAACCTCGACTGGTATATGTATTACTTGATGCGTCACCAATTAGATTTGAACAACTACCACTCGTAACGCATCCTTCAGCCTGAATAATGTTAGATCCGGGTGCACTAATTTCAGGCTTTAACTCATTAAGAGGATTACCATCACCATTATCCTTCCTTGGCCCTCTTGAAGAATATCCCGCTACTGTATCATCTTCTCTGTTGATTGTATTTTGGTCATCTGTCGCACCAACTGTTACCGATAAATCAGATGAACCCATTCCTGAAAGCCCTTCATTATCAGGCCCATCATTACCAGCTGCGACTGAAACAATTATCCCTGCATTCATTGCTTCATCTAATATCCTACTATGCATATCTGAGCCGTCTGAACCACCACTTTCATGACTAGTGATTCCCCATGACAAAGAAATAATATCAATCCCATAATATTCTTCTGAGACCCCAGGCCAAGCATCATCATGATGATCAATTACCCATTGTAAACCGTTCATAGCAGATTCATAGAATTCTTGTTCTAGTAGATAATTTTCAAATGGGCCCGCACCAACGTCAGTACCAATTCTAATGTCAACGAGAGTTGCATTAGGTGCAGAACCATAGAAATTAGATTGGGAGCCATCTGCTTCTATCCCAGTTGCGCTTGCCATCCCCATACATGCGGTGCCATGCTGATTTCCATCATCTGGATCAAAGGAACCATCATCCTCTCTAAGAGGGTTTGAGAGAAGACATGTAGGATCAGTATGAACATAACAAACCGCATCATAACCAGCAACGAATTTATCACTCAAACCTGGATGTTCATTATCTACTCCTGTGTCTACAAGAGCGATATTCATGCCTTGGCCGCTAACTCCAAGGTCCCACGCCCCCACTGGATACTCAGAAGAGTTTCGAGCTTTGACTGCCGGTGTTTGGATATCCCCGTAAAATACCACAGAACCATAACGTTCAACCATAACTACCCCCTCAAGTTGGGAAATAATCTCTATCTGATTGCTGTGAATACCACCAATTAATAGAGCATTAACTACTGGGAGTTCTAAATTTACATTAATGCCTAATTTAGAAAGTTTCTGAATATCTAAATCGGTAACATCTCTCGAATAAGAAATACCTAGATTGACAATTCCAGTTTCAGACTGGAGTGAATCATGTATTCCATTCCTATCGGCATCCATAGAAGTGACTTCCCACCAAAGAGTTGACTCATCCCAAGAAATAGGCTGCTGATAGGGAACATCTCTTGATTGACCTAGAAGAGAAATTTGCAAATTGTCAGATTTTTCCGAGTCAGGGTCTCCTTGGGCGAGACTTCCGGTTAATGGGGCTGCCAATAAGAACACAGCAAAAATTGCAACCACTCGGCGATTCATTATACTCTGGCAAATGTATGTTCTCCTTCAACCCTACCCCTAATAGTATGAAAAAATAAGAAAACTATTATGTGTTTAAAAAATATGGTGGGGGCACTGGGATTTGAACCCAGATCAGCGGGTATCTTCCGCTCAGCGTGCACTTGGCAATTGCACGCTCTCGGGTTGCGACAGGTCAGCGCTCCAGTTGGTCATCAATACCATCAGATCACTTATTCGTCGTCATTCCCGTGCAACTGGAGCCCGCTGTACTACCAAGTTATACTATACCCCCAAGGGTATTCCTGTCGAAAGACATCACTCTTATGATGGTCTCGGTCTAGAGATTCTAAAATATAATAAAAAATCTACAATATTATCATAATTGGGCCGACGATTATGCTGAAAAATATCCAAAGCCCAAGCACTGCACATGCCAATCCCCAAGCGCGAGGCCTTAACCCCACACTAAGAGACCCCATTATACGAGAAATATCTCCTGGAAGTGATGCTATAATTCCAAAGGTGACTACTACAACTCCTGCCATTATTGAGTAACCAATGAAGAATAATATGCAAATTAATACTCCTAAAAGACCCGATCTTGCAACTGCCCCAATTGCTTGAGGAATTGTACTTGGTGCCCTTAGCCACAGTAACCATGCAACCCATAATCCTAGATGAAGATCATCTAAAAATCGATTCTCTTTTCTCCAGTCCCGATATCCATCTGGAAGTTTTGAGTATACGTACTTGCCAATAATCTCAATTTCTTTGATACCTCCTCTAAATAGCATTGAGAATCCATGATAAAATAATAATGCGCTAAGTATTAATTCAATATATATCCAATAAGAACCCAAACCAAAAGAAGAAAATAACGCTACTGGAAGAGCCCAAACTGCGAATCCAATACTAGATGCATATAGCGTTAACACAATTCCTGCGCCTGGTATAAGAGGAGAATCAGGAAGTTTATACTTATCTCCCCTAGGCATGGCTAAAATTATTAAGGGTAAAAATGTAGTACTGAGGATAAGTCCAAAGATATCTAATGGGTTTTGACCTGACCCTAAATAAGAGGATTCGACAGCATCTTCAATAGATTGAGATGACATTACACCTGCCTTCCATGAGGAAATAAATCCGGCTGAATCAATGATAAAAACAGCATCAGAGGCCTTACTAGGAAATGACTTCCCGATGGTAGAATCTGCATCATCCATTAGTACCGGCCAACTACCATTAATTTCACTTACCAGTTCTTCAAGATCTAAACTATTAACTCCTTCCCCGGTAGCAATTTGAAGAAAGGCAACATCGCTTCCAATTGTATTCTGAGCTAGTTCAAAGTCAACTCTCTGAATCCCTGCATTTGGAGAACTTGGAGTGAATAAACC
Source organism: Euryarchaeota archaeon UBA556 (assembly GCA_002494975.1). Lineage (GTDB taxonomy): Archaea > Thermoplasmatota > Poseidoniia > Poseidoniales > Thalassarchaeaceae > MGIIb-O2. The sequence continues at coordinate 7,875 of DADI01000001.1, read as the reverse complement.
AACTACTATTGCATCATAATCTGACATTAATTCACTTAATTCAACTAATTCAGATTCAGAACCATGTTCATACAATGAAAATGATGGAGCGGCCCCCTCCATTCTCGGTTCATCAAAATCTATGTCAGGTAGGTTCAATGCAGGTCCTAAAGTAGTCAAGGCAAGTAGTAAAATTACCCCATATGCAGGAAGAGGCAACATAGCGTCTTTCATTGAAATTCCAATCCATGCAATAATTCCTAGTGGGATTAATATTGCAGCCCAAGTTCCATTCAATAATGCCTTTTCAGGTTCCAATACTTCAAATCTCAATACACCTACTAAGTCACAACTTTCCCCTGGATCTTGATCTGATAATTTGTAACAACTATCTACCATATATTTCCCAGGTGACAATGATTTTGGAGAAGACCAAGTAAATACTGTTCGATTGAATTCATCTGTCCTATATCCGTGAGGAATTTCAAAATGATCTAATCTAGTATCTTCATCTGCATTGCCGTGAATGAGGTCTGCCCATTCTACAGGACCTATTACTTCCAATACTTGAGATATGTAAAGGTCATTCCCCCAAGGCGAGTTAGGAGTGAATTCCACCCTAATTATACCATTAGGATCAACGGTTTCATCAAGCTCGGGATAAATTAATTCCCCCTTAAATTCAATTCCCGTGATGGCATCATAGGTATCCCACCATAGCACTCCTGTTTGCACGCAATCATGTATTACATCAATCTTTAAGCCTACTAAATCACCTTTCTGAAGGCTGACATTGACGTTATTAGCATCAACAAGGAATTCATGAGCCAAAGTAAATGATTCTTCCATTACTATTGAATTACTCTCAACAGAGGATAAAACTTGATTATTACCTAATGAAAGAGATACTGAAAATTTTGTTTCAGAACCTAGGGGGGAATCGGGTAATACATTTGTGAATCTACAACCATCATTGGCAACATCCAGAGATGCAAAAAGACGTATGCTTATATTTCCATTAAAATCTAAATCTTCTTCCAACGGTGCAGATTGAATATCTATTAGATTCTGTGGCCCTGCAGTTTTCTGAAAATCAATAGAACCTATTGGCTGGCCCGTCAAAGAACTCCAATTATTATCTAAATATGGGCTGCCTGAATCTCCTTTCAGAAAAAGGCGATGACTTTCCGGTTTCTCCCACTCTATACCAGGCCCTTCAGGCGCTATTATTTGGGCTGACGACATATTAGTAAAAGAGAGAATAATGAGCAAAAACAAAGATAATGATACAAACGCCTTGTTTGACCTTCTACCACTCATACTCTCGCCACGACCTACTATTAATCAAAACCAACGCATAATGCTTCAAAGTAATTGGCTATAGAAAAATAATGCCATAAATACTCCAGAGAATGTTGCAAGAAAATTCACACTATGTTTTCCGAGGTAGCCTCTGTTCTCCAATAATGCGCCTAGAAGTGAATCAACTTGACAACCAAGCCAACCAATAATTGTTATCAAAAGTAACAAATTAATCTGTGAAATTGTTGAATCATCGGGTGAAAACATAACACCTACGATACCTATTATCAATGCACCTGCAAAGGCAGCAACGGTTCCAGTGGGAGACATCCCCCCATTAGTGCCTGCGGGTACTGACTGGAGATTAGTTATACTTCGAGTCCTCAGGTCTAAAGAACCTATTTCTGAGGCTAAAGTATCAGATAAAGCAACTGAGATACTAGATATCGCAGCTAAATATATCCATTCTTCACCAGGATAAAAAAAGTTGTATATTGCAACTAAAGAGACTGCCCCCCCGTTTGCTATAACGTTACGCCATCCCCTGAGGCCTTCATTTGCTTCTTCTAAAGAAAGTGCTTTCTTTTCTTCCATCTTCCACTTAGTTGCTAATGAGCCTGTTACGAGGAAAACAAATAGTGCCACCAACCAAGTCCAATGACCTAAGAGAGAAACTGTCAGTCCAGTGAATGTAGCAGCCAATATTCCACTAATATCTAGAAGATCTTTAGCTCGAGAAAAAACCAGTAATGTTACTACAAGACCAAGAGAAATAAGTTGGTCATCAGTCAAATCCAACATTAACACCTAAACTTCCTGCTAATACAGTTAGTCATGAAGGATTCGGAGAAAGAAAGTCGAACCTAGGTGAAAGTACTGTGTTATTCAGAGAGAGAACTTATCCCCCTCATTAATAATGAAGACACAAAGATTACCGTAATAACCATAATAATTATCCATAATAGAGAAATACCAATTACTAAGTTTTCACTAAAACCTAAATCAGCACCCAATTCACTGATTATTATCCCTGAACCGTTCCAAAATGAGTGCCCTAGTATAGCAATTAATACTCCCCAGAATAATGATTTAGGAGGGATTATCTTAAATTTAGAAACACTCTGTAAATCATTTGATTTTTTCTTGATTGTAAAATTACCCTTACTAGACGAAAAATAGCTACCATTAGAAATTAGAGAAGTCGAAATTGAATCAATCTTATTTTCTGAAATCGTCCAACTTGGAGATTGATTGTCTGTTTCCACATCATGAATAGCCTGAACTATAGAATATTCAGGACCATCATATCCCGAACTATCGCCGTCCATATCAATGTCAATACCTATACTTTCAATTAAATCCATAGATTTAGAGGTAAATCGATGAATTAACAAATTTATTTGTGCCTTATTTTTCGATTCACTTAACCACCAACCCAAAGCAGCACCGCTAAAAGAAGTCCAAACTGCATGACCCGGTATCGAACCAATTCCACGAATTAATGAAGTTATAAAAAGGCCAGCAAATCCACCCCCTCCATAAGAGGATACAAGGTAAGAGAAATTTTCTGAAATCGCAAATCCTAGGCCAACAGTAAAACCAACTTGAAAACCACTTTTGGGCCCCTTTATTGATGAAATAAAACATAATATCGCGAAAAATTTGAATATTTCTTCACCGATAGGGGCACTCAGTGTATAAGTGATGAAATCCTGCGAAGATAATGACCAAGATGAAGGGACTAAATTAGGAGTTAACCAACTGTTCACTATGATAGCAGGGATACCTGCTGCCATTCCGGCGATTAACCATGACTCCGCATCTCTCAATCGTGTTGGAATTCCGATCCAAGATGTAGAAGAAGCCCACCAAGCATAAACTGGTACTGAAAATAGGATTAAAATCATTGGTAATGCCATCAAATAAGAAAATATCAGTCCTAAATCGCCTCCAATTATTTCAACAACTGCGATTGCAAATGAAAAAATTAAAGATAGGATGAATACTAACCAAACCCATAAAGAAGGAGGTGTATCAATTATTGAATCATCTCTGACTAGAAATCTAGTCATCTTACTAGACATAGTGGTCTGAATTGAACCGCCCTCGGGAATAGCGTGTGAATTTATCCCTCCTTCAGAGGCAGTAATCAAACGAACCTCGACTAATTTAGGACGATGCAGAAAAATAAGAAACGCCAGACAAGGAAGGGTAACAAAACTACAGCCAATGATATACAATGGTTCAAATTCAAGAATTCCAAATATTTGGAAAGAAAATGCCTGTACTAAGAATATCATTAGCAGAGAATTACCCAGCAAAGAAAAATATCTTCTAACGGGTTTACTGGCTCTAGATAATTGAAAATCATTAGGAGCAGATGAAAGATCTACAGGATTGATTAATCGTAATTTACGACCGTATTCATCTGTGACAATCTGATCCATTTTCTCACCTTAGTGTCGCTCAGATCGCCCATCACTCGCGACACCCTAGGTGTCCGGTGCGGTTCCTCATCACTGCGACGATTCATGCGAGGAGTACTAGCATATTGGATTTGTGATTTAATATTACTAAACTATTGCACCACATGAGCCACAGTATAACTCCTTCCTAGTTCCATCTTTCTGCATACTCCATTCACCACATGCAGGACATGGCGGGAGACCTCTCTCACTGGGTGGCACCACAGGGCCTCTGCGTGGCTTCTTTTTCTCAGGACGAAACCAACCTTTCTTGGGTTTCTTGACTTTGGGCAACTTCTCACCATTGAGCACGAGTATGGGTCTCATTGAAGACGGTTGGCATACCGAGTAAATGATTTACTGTACCTTTATCGCAATTTATGGAAATCACAGTCGTTGGCGCAGGAGTTTCTGGTTTAACAACAGGGATTAGGCTACTAGAAGAGGGTTGGAAAGTTAAGATAATGACTGAAGATGTAAGTCCAAATACAGTATCAGATGTTGCCGCAGCATGGTGGTATCCATTTCTTGTAGAGCCAGTAGAGAAAACTAATAGATGGGCATCAGAAACATTCGATGAATTACTGAGATTGAAGAATTTTGAGGGAGTCGAATGTATAACTTTGCGAAAAGGTAGAGAATATCTTGACGAAATATGTGAACCACCGGGGTGGAGCTTTGGGCTCCCATATTTTAGAATTCTAGATGAAGATGAGATAATTGGAGAATATAAATTTGGTTGGGAAATGGAAGCACCTGTTATTGAAATGAATTCTTACATGCCATGGTTATTAAATAAATTTAAAAAACTAGGAGGCACGCTAGAATTACAAAAATTTGATTCGATTAAAGATGTATCTGGAGATCTAATTGTGAATTGTTCTGGACTAGGTGCTAGAGAATTTTGCTCTGACGAAAAAGTAATGCCAGTAAGAGGACAAGTAATCTATATCAAACAAGACCCAGGTTTTGGGCGCTTTGATCAACAACCTGAAACACTCACTTATACCATACCAAGAAGAGATTTTACGGTCCTAGGAGGAACTGCACAAAAAGGCGATTGGGACGAAACAATTCGGGATAATGATACAGATTATATTCTTTCCAAATGTGAAGCATTATGGCCGGAATTAGATCGAAACAAAATCATAGGGGTAGCTGTTGGTTTAAGGCCATCACGTTATGAACTTAGACTGGAAAAAGAAATCATTAGTAACAAAATTATAATTCATAATTATGGCCACGGAGGAGCAGGAGTTACTCTATCTTGGGGTTGTGCCGATGAAGTAGTTAGATTATTAAAAATCAATACGTAGATTTTGTAGTTTTAACTATGGCTGAGGCAATCTTGTAAGGGTCCCCATTAGATGCAGGGCGTCTGTCTTCAAGGCGCCCTTTCCAGCCATCTTCTACTGTTGTAATAGGGATTCTGATTGAAGCCCCTCTATCTGAAACTCCGTAAGAGAATTGATCAATAGATTGTGTTTCATGAAGCCCAGTAAGACGTAATTCATTATGAGCACCGTAAACATCCATATGCCTCTTGATATTTTCGCCAAATGCTTTGCATACTTTATGGAATACTGCTTCGTCTCCACTATCACGTAATTTCGCATCTGAAAAATTAGCATGCATACCCGATCCATTCCAATCACCCTTTATTGGTTTAGGATGATATTCAATATAATATCCATAATTTTCCGTTAGTCTATCTAAAAGATATCGAGCAACCCATAATTCATCTCCAGCTGCTTTAGCTCCTTTAGCAAATAATTGGAATTCCCACTGCCCACATGCAACTTCTTGATTGATTCCTTCGAAATTTATACCTGCTGCAATACATAAATCAGCATGCTCTTCTACAAATGCTCGGCCATGTGTATTTTTACCCCCAACTGAGCAATAATAGAGACCCTGAGGCCCAGGGTATCCACCTAATGGGAAGCCTAACGGTAGTTGAGTTTCCACATCCATAATGAAATATTCTTGTTCAAAGCCGAACCAAAAATCATTATCATTATCATCGATTGTTGCCCTACCATTAGATACATGTGGTGTAGAATCGGGATTCAAGACCTCAGTCATAACCAGATATCCATTATCTCTCATTGGATCTGGAAATATTGCAACCGGCTTCAATAAACAGTCTGACGAACCACCTTCTGCTTGCTTGGTAGAACTGCCATCGAAATTCCAAATAGGGCAATCTTCAAGTTTGCCCGAAAAATTATTTCTCACCATTGTTTTACTCCTCATATTCTGTGTAGGATTATATCCGTCTAGCCATATGTACTCTAATTTTGCTTTATCTGCCATAAGTTACCGTCTGACAATGAGGTTTATTATATGTTCGATTGGAAAGTTATCGAGCACATATTAGAACTAATACCCATTCAAATTAGAGATAATTGTTCAAATGAATATTTTAACTATTGAAAAATGTGCAAATGAATTATTAGTTAATGTTTTTTAAATCCTAGAACAGGCAAATGAATATTTTGAAATTTGGAGTATTAACCTTAATTCATATCTAAACCAGTCAAATCGACATCAAACCATTGGTCATAATATTGCTTCTGGAGCATTATGACATAACCTAATATTACTCCAAATAAAATCCATGAAGGGACAGTTCTGCCTAAACGAATTGGGATTTCAGTTAATATTAGCCCATCAAATAGTATACAAAAAATAAGGTACAATGGACGTCCTAATGTGACTTTCCAACCTTCAAACTGTTGACCAACAATAGATTGAACTCTTTTGTGCCTCCTTAAATCGGATGCCTTTTTAATTCTCCAAAGAGACTCTTCTTGCTGAGATTTCTTATCTATAAAATCGACTGAATTAGATGTCTCTTCGGGACCCTCCATGCCATGGCGGGATGGTTTGAAGCCATAGACTAATCTAGGAGTAAATTTCAATCTGCTTTGTACACAGAGATGTTTAACTCTAATCTTTTTAGGACTCTTGATCAGAGGCGTTAGTTGAAGACTGGGGGTGAATACCATATGGGATGCCATTGTTAATCAAAGGTAATTTTTCACCGGGAGCCAAGGGGAAATGACATGCTACTTTATGTCCCGAATTAATATTCACTAATTCTGGTTCATCTACATCACAAACGCCGATCTTGGCTATTGGGCACCTTGTATGGAAACGACATCCTGAAGGCGGATCCGCAGGACTCGGAACATCTCCGCTTAGAACTATCCTTTCATTTCTATCTTGACCAACTGTTGGTTCAGGGATAGCCGAAAGAAGAGCATGAGTATAGGGGTGAGCAGGGCTTTCAAATAAATTATCAGTTTCTGCTAGTTCGACTATCTTTCCAAGATACATGACTGCAACTCTATCTGAAATATGATGTACTACATTCAAAGAATGGGTTATGAAAACAAATGTTAGACCTCTTTCTCTCTGGATCTCATCTAATAAATTTAGCACTTGGGCCTGAACTGAAACATCTAATGCGCTAGTTGGTTCATCTAGAAGGATGAAATCTGGTTCAAGTGCTAGAGCCCTAGCTAAAGCAACTCTCTGTTTTTGACCACCTGAGAATTCATGAGGGAATCTAGTCATATGATTCCTCTTCAAACCAACGGATTCTAATAAATCACCTACTTTTTTAGTCATTTCAGCACCATCAGAATAACCATTGACGATCAAAGGTTCTGAAATTATTGATCTGACGGTCATACGGGGATTCATTGAACCGCCGGGATCTTGGAAAACTATCTGCATTTTTCTCCTGATATCTTTATTTTTCATTTTTCTTAATTCAACACCATCATAAATTATTGAGCCTGATGTAATTGGTATGAGGCTTAAAATAAGTCTACCAAGTGTAGTTTTTCCGCAACCAGACTCTCCAACAATACCCAATGTTTCTCCTTTATCTACAACAAGACTTACTCCATCAACTGCATGGACAAAATTCTTCACAGGAGATAATAAACCAGACTTGATAGGAAACCATTTTTTGACTTCATTTAGTTCGATTAAAGTTTCCCTATCTGACAATTACCTCACCTCCCACGCCTTCGAATTCCTTAGAAAATATATCAAAAGAAGACTCTACATCTTCAGAAATGATAGTTAAATCAGTATGATGGCAAGCAGCATAATG
>DADI01000046.1 GCA_002494975.1 Euryarchaeota archaeon UBA556 | reverse complement strand
AACGAGCCAAGAGATTTATCCCTTACAATAGCTGATAATCAAACTTTCGAGGCGCCTTTGAGCGACTTCTCAATCAACTTCTTATCATGCAATTCTGATGAAAGATCAGAATGTATGGTAGAGGGAGAAGCAAGTCTTAGTTCTCTAACTGGCCAAATAGGCAACTCAACTTATGTTTACACGGATGTAGACATGGATGGCATGATTTCCGCTGGAGATACGCTAGAATTAACTGGCATGCACCCTGATTATCAATTCGATTTGTATGATTCATGGTCCGACAGTTACGTTTCAGAATCTGGAGTAAATGCTCCGAATATGCCAGGTTTTGGCGGACTTCTTGCAACTATCAGTATGCTAGGGGCAGCGTTCCTATTGCCACGTAGAGACGATTGAAGTTATTCGTCATCGAATACTTCAATCTCTACGTTACGCTTTACTAAATCTGTAAATTTAGAAGTGTAGCGAGTAGCTCTCACGACGTGATTATCGATCCAGTGATAGTTTCCGCCACGTGGCTTACCCATTAATAGAGAATGATAATTGAAACCTTTCTCATTTAGCCAAGTTTCTGTTACTATGCGATGATTTTCAGTTCTAGCAGTAAAGAAACAAATATGATGGCCTTCGTCAAACCATCGATTTATTGTTTCGATAGCATCTGGATAGGCTTCAGCAGTCACCATTCTTTCTGGCTCCTCATTGGGGATATCTTCTCCAACAGTTCCATCAATATCTATCAGGTAATTTTTCTTGTCGGATGGCAGCACCGGACTGATTTTTTTCCCATTACTATCTACAGCTTCAACTAAGTTCTCCATAACCGCCCGAAATCATGAAAGTCCATGAATAAGAGGTATAAAACATCACAAAAATATATTTTCTAAGAGTTATAAATTCCTAATTCGGGAATCTCATCTCCGTATTCCGAAGCATTATGAACGGATGGTATGACGGATGGCCGTGCCAGGTGCATATGATAGGAGCAGGAAATCTGCTGTTGTTAGAGGAATTTCTTCTAATTACAGTAACGCACTTTCTAACTATTTTGGAACTAAAACACCTAGTTATGAAGATGCAGCGGGCTCTCATAGAGCATATGTCACTGCTTTGAGAGCGCATGGTACTGAAGTTACTATACTACCTGAACTAGCAGATTTTCCAGATAGTTGTTTTGTTGAAGATACAGCAGTAATGATCGATGGTAAAGCAATCATTCCTAATATGGGCCACCCTTCTAGAGAAGGTGAGCAAATTGCTGTGTTAGAACATATGGAAAATTTTGCAGAAATTATTCAAATGCCCAACGGGGCAAATCTTGATGGCGGCGATGTGATATTCTACGATGATAGATACCTAATAGGCCGTTCAACACGGACCAACAAAGAAGGTGCAGAATTCCTTGCATCTCATGTCAATAAAGATGGTTATGATGTTGAATTTATTGAAGTTCCAAATTCTACTTTACATTTGACTACCATATGTTCATCTCCAAGAGAAGGAACAATAATCGCAGCAGAGGGACATCTTAAAGAAAATCAGATCTCTAAATTTGCAGAAGAGATTATTTGGATACCGAATAATGAAAGCTATGCTTCAAACACCATTGGGTATTCAAATGACAGGTTAATCATTGCAGCAGGTTTCTCTAAGACAAAGAACATTCTCCAAAATGAAGGTTTTAAGTTAATGTCTGTTGATATGGCTCCGATAATGCAAGCAGATGGTTCTCTTACTTGCCTATCAGTCTATACATCGTAAACAATTATTCTAACATGTTTGTTGGAACAGGTCCGAATCGATTCTCTTGTTCTTCTCCAGCACCAAAAATAAACCAGTAAAGTAGAACGAAACCGCCAACTAAATTCACAATAGGGATTATTCCTATCAGTAACATCCATCCTGATTGTCCTACATCATGTAGTCTTCTAACGCTTATAGCAAGGAATGGAATGATAAGACCTAGAAGCCCAATCAACAATACAAATCCAAAAATTTCATGAACCATCATTAGTACAAAACCTCCTATTTGAAAAACCATTCCAAATAGATAGAGGAACCAATATTCAGATCTAGAAGATCTTCCGGAAAAATCATTCCATCTCCCCAGGCCACTTTTTACAGCGTCCATAAACGACATCATCTCTGCAGGTCTTCCCATATGACTTCCTTCCATCATGGCTCGCAATCATCTTTTTCTCATATCAACTTATACCCTGCATTTGGTTATTCTATATCTTTTTTTGAGTTAATGTTCTTAATCAGATTCGGTTCAACGATTAATAATGAGTGTGGTATTTTTAGAAACATCTCATGAAGTGGTTCACCTTCCCAATTCCCCAACGAATTAATCAAAAGACCTGGCCTAACTAAAGAAAGCAAAGGGTGTAAAAGTTCCCCATCCGTCGGAACAATAGCATCATCATCCTTCGAGATAGAATTTTCTAAGCTAGTAAATACATCTGCATTTATCCAAGGGACATCTATTGTAGCTAATTGTACATGCTCTTCTTTTTTTGCAAAGGGGTCATTTAAATTTTCTATAATTGAATCAACTGGTCCCGCATACTGTACTGAATCGAGTACCCACTCAATATTATGGCTAGAATCAATGACTGCAGCGTAAGCCTCCATTTTTTCAGGACTTGCAACCGCTATTCTGATAGGTTCTTTGCCAGCTTCAACTAATGCATTAACGACCCTTGTAATCATTGGTAAACCATCTATTTCGATTAGAGCCTTGTCTTGCCCCATACGTGATGATCTACCTCCTGCTAGAAGTAAAGATCGCATATTTTCACCTTAATTCACTTAATCGATTGAGTGCGTATTGAATTTCATCCATTAAATCCATAGCTCGATTTAGTAGAACCTGCCTATCTCTCCTTATTTCAGTTGTCTCCATCCATCTCATTAGTTGTTTAATATCTTTAGAATCTCGTTTAATGGTCCATTCGAGAACATCTTCAGCAATGGGGTCATCAGAAGGTAATAGACGCTCCACCATGGCACCCCGAGGCAACCATCAGCAATCAGTACTACGCTTCCAAAGAAGAGATTTTACTCTTTATTCGAGTTAAAATAGAATCTCCTAATGGTATATTTATTTGCATTATCTTCCCAATTAGTTCGGAGGAAAATGTGTGCCCGTGCAGTAATCCAGAATAAACGACAATCAAAGACATATGTTGTTCTATTTTTCGCCCGTTTATCCAATTAAATATTAATTCATCATTAGGCGGTTGACGTTTCGCCCGAAATAGTTCTTCAATATTCAATAGCAAAGAATCTATCGACTCCATAGAATTGATTGATTGCTGTAGTATCAACCAAGGATTTGTCCCCATCCCTTTATGATCGAGATTAGACAGTAATATAGCTGCTAAAGCGATATCTTCTCTCCCGCGTCTTTTCCATAACCTCCCGATTAATTTCAATAATACTCTGTGTGTATTCCCTGCATTCGTTACTAACCAAGATGCAAGATTTCTCAATAGTTCGTCAGGAGTCCCTAATATGAATGAATACCCAGAAGAATCGGTCATTCTATCTGTGCTAGATTTCATGATTAAAGCAGGAACTCCAATCGGATAAGCATCTCTTACTAGATTAGATAATTTTCTATCAGACAAGTGTATTCGTGAATTTTGTTCGTCCAAAAAATCATCAAGACTTCTAGATGTCATCTAAAAAACTCCTCATCTTTGAATTCGCACACTTTCAAGAATCTCTGATAGTCTTTTATTTATTTCTTTCAATTCG
>DADI01000032.1 GCA_002494975.1 Euryarchaeota archaeon UBA556 | reverse complement strand
TCTCAACCACTAACCTTGATACATGGCAGTACCAAAGCGCACTATAAGCAGCCGTCCGACCTACCTTTGGTATATGAAGTAAAGGGTTGCGACTCCCCCATGAAAGAGGCTGAGTATAACGAATATACAGTTGCTAGTTAATTATTTTTTTGGGAAAACAATGAATCGAAAATATACCTATTTCGACTGAAAAATATCTAAAACCGGAGCCGCTAAACTCAGTTAAAGAATCGAATTATTCTGATTCAATGTCTAAGTTACCGGAGTCAAAATCACTCATGTCTATGCTTTCTATATCTTTGTAAACAAGAGGAGTAAGTGAGAGACTACCTATGATAAGCAGTGCAATTATTATGAAGGGATACGCATCATTCGACCATGTAATAGCATATCTGACGACACAATAAACAGTAGATATTACTAGGGTGAGTAGCATGATAGGGAAACCCGTACGGAAGAATCTATTGAAAGATATGTCATCACCAGAATCTTCCGCTAAACCTGCAGCGACCACATTAGCTGAAGCCCCTATGATAGTTCCGTTACCACCTAAGCAAGCACCTAACGCCAAGGCCCATGCCAATGGACCTAGAGCCAACCCTAATTCTGGATCGGAAGCTAGTTGAATTACTACAGGAACCATAGTTGCAGTATACGGTATGTTGTCTATGAATGCAGATGCGATTGCAGAGACCCAAAGAAGAAGAAGGATTGCGACCATCTCTCTATTATCCGCAGATGCTTTAGATATTGTATCAGAAATTAAATCTGCAATCATTTCTATCAACCCCATATATTCAAGCCCGTGTATCATTATAAATAATCCCGCGAAAAATATGATTGTTGTCCATTCCACTGCATCTAATTGTTCTTCGACACGGTGCGGAGATGTGACAAGAAGCATCAAAACTGCACCTCCAAGAGCAATTGTAGCCACGGACAATAACGGATGAGGAATGGCCGAATGTAAAAAGAACAATAAGATTACACCAATCAATATAATTCCAGATTTTTTAAGAAGAGCGACATCTTTTATGCCGTATTGGGCCCTTAAAAGATCTACATTCCTTACCCTATTCCCTGAAAGCCCTGGTTTTTCTAGTATCCTCAATAGCCAGAAAGCTGGTATCATGGCTATTACAACCGCCGGAGCCACATGAATGATGAAATCGCTGAAACCTATACCTTGTCCAGCTAATGGACCACCACTAAGGCTTTGAGCTGAAAGTTGAGCACCTATGATAATATTTGGAGGGTCCCCAATTTGAGTTGCTGCACCTCCAATATTAGAGAACATGACTTCAGCAATAATTAGCGGAACGGGTTGTAAATTTAGAACGCGACATATTTGAATAGTAACTGGGACTATCAATAAAATTGTAGTAACATTATCCAATAAAGCGGAAAATACAGCAGTAACAATACATAAAATGAATGTTAATCGCCAAATTGAACCGCCACTTCGAGCATATGCTTGTACTGCTGCCCATTCAAAAAGGCCGGTTTTAGACAAAATATCAACCATTACCATCATACCTATGAGTAATCCAATCGTTTCCCAATCTATCCATGTCATAATGACCGTCAAATCAGGACCATTTCCTACAATGTGTAGTGAAATAACGGCAGCTATTCCTCCCAATGCGGCTGCCAGTGCCCGGTGAACAACTTCGAAAACTATCAAGCCATAAACAGCCACGAGTATCGATATTGCCACTGGAACTGCCCAACTTGGCATTGTGGAAGGTTCCCAAGGACCTTCCGAAACACTAGCAGCAGAAACTGTCAGAGGGAAAATTACTGAAACAAAGAATGCAGATAACTGAAACATGATTAAACGAGGATGAAGGCCTCGGGCGTCCTTAGACATGAACTTGCGTACTGCATTACCTCTAAATATCTCACCGTGTAAACTACTGGTTTACTAAATTATTACTGCCATTACATGCCGGACCAGAAAACTGCGATATTCCCTCTCTGGAACACCAATGTAGACTCAGATGAAGATGAAATTAAAGAAAATAACTCTTTTCTTTCTGAAGATCCATTGGCTACCCCTTGGTTTACTTTCACCTTGACTAATTTACGCTTCTTCAATTGTTGTTTTAATTCATCAATTACTGAATCGTTAATTCCAAGTTTACCTACTCGAATAGTGATTTCTAAACTACTATCCATGGCATTTCTTTTGATTGCATTCGGTATATTCATAATATTACATCCATTTTACAGTGGTTTCCGGGTTTTATTTTCGCACCTTAGACAAGTTGTAATCACTGATTGCTTCCTTATCCTGATACGTGAATCTCTTCCGAATCTCATAACTGATTCACAAGACCTGCAAATCAGAATGCGAGAAATAGATTCATTACTTTGACCATGCCTTTTACTTAATCTAAGTATATCTCTCGCTGCAACATCTCTGATTCTGTGAGAGTTTTTGTCCGGAGAAAGAACGAGCTCGGATAACTTATTAATCGCTTCTGAAGAACGATTTTTTCGACGTTTTGAGTCTTTCGAGCGTTTTCTAGCCGGCATTATAATCACGTTAATTAGATAGGCGAGAGATGATTTCATTACCTACATCTTCTATAGATTGGTTTCCATTAATTCGTATCAGGAGTCCTTGGCTCTCATACCAACCAGCAAGAGGTGATGTCTGCTCGTGGTATGCAGATAATCTCGTCCTTACAGTCGATTCATTGTCATCTTTTCTTTGAATTAAACGCTGAGAAATTGACTCAGGGGCGGGGTTAAATTTCGTATGATAAATAGCACCGGTCTCTGGATCCATACGACGGCCAACAATTCTTTCAACTATTGAATCATCGGGAACTTCGATGGAAATTACTGCACTAACTTGGGCTATTTTAGCGAGTTCTTCGGCCTGAGTAATGGTACGAGGATAGCCATCAAAAAGAACACCACCTGATGCATCATCCTGACTAAGTCTTTCATTGATGAGGCCAATTATTACATCGTCTGGCACTAATTCCCCTGCTTCCATGAAAACTTTAGCTGCCAAACCCATCTTACTTCCTGAAGATACTGCTTCTCTGAGCATATCTCCAGTAGATACTTGTGGTTTTGAGGTTAAATTGACTATCCTGCTTGCCTGCGTACCCTTACCTGCACCAGGAGGACCAAACAATACTATCGAACCTTTCATAACTCTGTGGGGAAAGGTCATAGTGATAAGTCAAACCCTAACTAAGGTTGATTCTGCTCCCACCACAGATGACCATAAGATTGCCATTGATCCATAGTCCAACCTTCAGGTAAACCACCCAAAGGTAATGGCGCTGAACCTTCAGGAGCAAGTGATAGTTTTGGCGGCCCGGAAGCAGCTATTGCAGCCTGTATTTCATCTTCACTAACTCCTCCAGTCATAGTATCTCCCGACCCTAAAGAGGTGTCGAGAGCGGCATTGCGTCGTTCTGCAGAAGTGCCGGATAAAAGGGCAGACCCTTTTGGTATGAGTTCTTCTTCTGAAGACATCAGATTTTGAGAATCCCTCCTCATTCGGACACCTAAGACGAATACTCCTGCTAGAGAAAATAAGAACAACAAGGCTAGTGTCCATGAGGGCAATCCTATAGACTCTATTAATCCAGAAATACCACCTGAGTTAGAAGATCTTTCTTTACTCATTTTTAGTTCGATTTTAGAATTTGTAATTTCTACATCTTCAGGAAAAAAGTTAGTCGCATTGGCAGATAACTCGATACTTGATATCCCATAATCTGTACTTGACGTTGATTTAACAGACAATTGTATAATTTTTGACTCACCAGGTAGAATGTCATCTACTAAATTGTCACTCAATTGAAGATTCCAATCATTAGTCTGAGAAATTATTATTTCAGCACCGGTGTTAGTGTTTCCAAAATTAGTCACATTAACTGTAAAAATTGCTGCCTGACCTGATGGGACTTCTTCAATTGATGTTAAACCAGATTCTAACACAATCCAAATTGAAGGAACTACTACAACTGATAATTCAATAGTTTCAAAATAAGTATCACCACTAGGAGTAGTAAATTCAACAATTATAGATACTATTTGAGATAATTCTCCTGCAGGAAGATCACCGGGTAAGTCAAGTCCGACAGAAACATATGCTTCACGATTCATATCCATCTCAAATGAATTTCCAGAAAGAAATCCTCCTGACCAATCCGCAGGTAAACTACCCATCGTCAAAGAAATATCTAGAGGGACATTCCCTACATTGTGGAGTTTTATCTGAGTAATCGAGGACTTACCTAGAGCAACTTCGATTTGCCCAGAACTCTCGGTATCTAGAGATGCGAGTTCTTCGATAATTAATCTCGTACCATTAATCAAGGTTTCAGAATCTTGAAGTGTGGTGCGGATTATCATTGTGTTAGAGTCTCCTTTGTTAGCTGCAAGTGGCACAATAGTATTGACTGAAATAGAAAGACTATTACCAGCTAAAATATTAACACTCATATCTCCATTGACTACTTCATTAGCACCTTCAATCAATTGAGTAGGCCAACTATTTTGTACATTAACGGTAAATTGTAAAGGCACATTTCCTTCATTAGTTATTACTAGATTAGTAGTAACTAATTCGCCATTCAGTACAGACCTATCATCTGCAAGTCCTAATGGTCCAAGTGAAATACCACTATCTGAAAATATTTCAGTACGGAACTCACGACTCTCAAATACTTCGACGGAAGCCTCATCTATTGAGTATAAACTGGGATCATTTACGGACTGAGTAGTGCAACTGACGTCTTCAATTGTACCAGAAGAAGGCGATCCTAGCACATCATTAGGTACTCTGACTCTTATCGGAATAGGTAAAAATTGGAGCCTTGAAAGTGGCTCCAAATTAAGAACTGAAGTTTCGCTGTCTCCTACTTTGACTATCCATCGATTCTCGCTTTCACAGGTTATTGTGTATTGAGTAGGCCCGTTACCAGTATTAAGAATTGAAAGAGAATATTGAGCAAATTGCCCAGGCGTAGCGCCTAAATCATCCGCTCCAGCGACAACTGTGACTAAACCTTCTACCCTTTCCACTACTGTTCTCAATTGTAATGAATGGTATACTGTAGGTGAATTTTTGTCCCATAATGTAACTTGAGAAACAAATATCCCAGGCAGAGCATATATCGCATTAGCGACATCCGAATCTACATCTGAAAAATCCAAAGAGATGATTCTTCGATCACCTTGATCCCCAGAGGGAGATAATGTCCAAGGACCTGATTCATTAAATAATTTCCACCACTCATCTTGAGGGGATATCAACAAGCCACCAATGCCCAAAAGCTGTATGGGAGATGCAGAGATATCAACGGTGATTTGAGATGTGCCTTCGTTTCTCATCTCTAGTTGAAAAGATACTGAATTAGTAGTAGTAGGGTCTAAATTTCGAGTACGTGAGTCCTCAATTTCAGAAGGTGTCAACGGCAAATTACCATCGACTAATAGAGGAGTTAACCGTACACCGACTTGAGATACATAAATATCAATTTCAATAATGTTATTATCAATCCCATCTATTTCATCATTTAATTCCAATACCTCCGAATTAGAATCTAATGTCATCTTGATAGTATGTAGGCCAGTTGTTGTAAATATATGAGGATATGATAGTGAAGATATTGAACCACCAGATAGTGATGTTTTTTCTTGCTCAAAAATTACACTATTATCAGTGATATCTTCGATTAATACCGAATAATCACCGGTTGGCCCTGCCGCTTGATTTTTCCATTGCGCTTCTATCAAAAATGTGTCACCTTGAAGTGGACTTTCTACCGAAGTGGTAAGTGAATTAGAAAGAATTGTTAAATCTGGAAGTAATGTTTCCATTAAATCCCCTGTTAAAACTATAGCATAATCTTGCAGATACCCGCCAGCGTGTCCAACTTCAATAGACCAGGTGCCACTCTCAGGAAGGGCTAATCTTATCCTCTCAACATTGTTTAAATCATCTGAATAACCATCTTTAACACTAAAACCATTCATGAAATTATTACCATAGTAAATTTCTCCACTAGGGGAAGTAACTATCAAATCAAGGTCATTTACTAACTTCGGCGATGATTGATTGGCCACTGCTGAACCTTCACGATCATTCCAAACGAGTGTTATATCGAATTTAGAAGACGAATCTGAGTCGATAGTATAAATGAATGAATGACCAGGCCTTAATTCCCTAGAATTATCATATAGTAAATCTAGTTGTTCATCAGCAGAATTAGGAAATATACTATTTGATACATTGACTTGGCCCCAACCTTCCATCGAATTGGGAATATCAGGAACACCTAGATCATCGGCACCATTGATTAAAATCGCTCTAATGAGGTCCGAGCGGGGTTCAGCAAGAGACTGAGTTTCACGTAGATGTTGTCTAACCATAGTGGCTGCACCAGCAGCCACTGCAGTAGACATTGAAGAACCATTGAGAGTCATGTAGAGAGGAATTTCTGTACCCTCGTGAGTCGAGGCTGAACAGCTTTCTCCTTCGGTAAACAAAGCCTCTTCTGCCCTTGCAGAGCATATCATAACACCTGGTGCAACAAGATCTGGTTTGATACGGCCATCTAAGGTTGTGCCTTTAGATGATGTAGAGGAAACTGCACCTTGTGATTGACTTCCATATGAACCAGTTGTTGAAGTGCCAATAGTCAGTACATTCTTTGCAGTACCAGGAGGAGTTATGGTTTCGTAACCATTATCGCCTAAATCTCCAGCTGAAAATAATACGAGAAAACTAGGTTGGTCGACTATGTAAGAGTCTGCAGACCTTGAATCTGAACTATATTCGCCTATTAGATTGACATTCCCCCAACTATTAGTTTGAATTCTGGCACTTTGTTGATAAGAATGTGAAAACATATCGTAAAGAGAGCCCCAACGTGCCAAAATACCAGAACTATCCGCCTCTAATTGGTAAAAATGGAATGTTGCAGCAGGAACCAAACCTTGAGTAAATGATTCCCCAGCTCCATCTCCGAGTAAAGTCGAGGTCACATGAGTGCCATGTCCACTATTTCTATCAGAATAAGAATTATCTGGGCCAAATTGATTATAAATCGCCCTGATTCTACCATTAAAATCACCATGATCTTCATCAATTCCAGTATCTGAAATAGCTAAAATCTCACCACTTCCATTTAACCCAGAAGATATTTCTAATGCAATATCAGCTCCTACTAGTTCCCTTGCATTATCATTGTGAATTGTGATAATAGATGAGGATTGAATACTTAGAATACGTCCATCCATTGCTAAAACTGGGATCCATGACGCATCTATATTCTTAATTTGACATAAGAATGCATCGCAAATGCTTCTTGAAACCTCATCTTCCGATAATACTTTCAGATTTTTTTCTAATTCTAATAATTCCGCAAATTCTAAATCCGATGCAGGAATTAAATCTAAATCTACAATAATTCCGCCTCTACCTGCAAGACTGACTAATTCTTGTGACACCCTCCATGCGATTGGTAAACCGTTAATCCATCTCACATGTTCTGATTTTTCTAGTAAGGACTTTGTTTCTGAAATATCATCAATGGGCAATCTTACTATCAAAGCCGAATCAGGAATATGATCTATGATGGATATCTCATAGGAATCCAACAAATCTATTAATCCAGTCATATCAACTCCATCGGATTGAATAATTACTAATCCAGTTCGGTATATTGCAGATGAATCATATAGATTCTCGGGCCCGAGAGGAATAGGGTCTACCAAAGGGTCGAAATCACCAAAAGGAGAATGAATTAAACCAGAGAATTTTTTAACATCATAACTAGATTCGTAACCGACCGACATTGCACCCCATTGCGAATCTGAAATTTCTTCATTCGGGATTGAAATAGAAGGGCTTTCTGAATCGTTATTTAATGCGGCAACTGCGCCTGACCATGATGATAACATCAGTAATAGAAGTACAGGAAGTACTGTCCTCGTAGCAGGCATCTATATCGGGCGGACGTTTCTACCCTTTTGACCATTAAGACTGAATGACTCGTATAATGGAAGATAAATATCAAAGATTATAGTATTTTGATATTGCAGAATCGGTCTTAGAAACACTGGTTTTCCAGTCTTTTTCGGTACCCATTAATGCCCTGACGCAATCAACATTTTCTGGAATTACATCACTTTCTTGATGAATTGCTTGGAAATAATATAACCTATTACCAATTAATTTAACTCCATCTTCCCAGACAAATATTTCGTGTAAATCTCCCCATTTCCTACCAATATCTCTAGCCATTTCCATAACTTCAGCAGTAGTTGGTATACGATCTTCTTTTCCATTCATTACAATAACACGCGGAGTATCCATCCACATCTCAATTATCTTCTCAGTATTCAGACCATGCCCCTCAGGTAAATCAGCGATAATAGAATGGACGTGCATCAGAGTAGTAGGTACTGCAACCGCAAGAGAATTTATTTCAATTTCAGGCTTAACAGTCATTACGTCAGGACCGTGATGACTAGGGACTTTCAGTACGGGTTTAATTGCATTAATAGGGCCTTTATCTGAATCACCAGGGTCTGCGGCTCTACGAATCATTGTGCATTCGACTTTTAGAGAACCGCAGTGATCAAAAAGTGGCACCAAAGTTCTCGAAAGACCAGTTGTATTACATGAAACTACACGCGTCCCTTGGGCATTGAAATTCTCTTTATGATTAGCACAAGAAGTGTAAGAAAGGCCTGTCAGAGAATGTTTTTCCCCTCCTTGGAACATATATTTGATACCAGCTGATTTGTATTTTTGGAGATTAGTTGCACCCATCTTCCCTGGTGCACAATCAATCACAACATCTGCAACCGAGAGTAACTCTGAGAGGCCCCCTTTACAGTCATAATCCGAATCATCAAATGATGAAATTTTTTCAACATCATCAAATGTACAATAAAGAGGAAATCCTTTCTTAGCTGCTAACCCACACCCAAAGGATGGCCCTGTTTTAGTTACGCCTACTATTTCCATATCTTCCTGTGCATCAATTGCATCCGCCACGCGCTTTCCTATTGTACCGAAACCATTTATTGCGACTTTGATAGTTACCATATTCTCACATACTGCCCTTGGGATGTTTACCTTGCCCTAGTACAAACTCTATGAATATACCCTTTTTACAGATGAAAAAATATTAAGATTATGCTAAATAAGAAAACTTCCTTCTCCGTCAGAATCAAGACTAAACACACTGTCAGAGTGCTGGGAGTCGTATGCGAGAGGTCACTGCTAAGAGCATGAAATTGAATCGCGACCTAGAAAAAATGCTCTCAGAGGCATTAGACCGAGACCTGTTAGTGAGGATAGGATGGGGGCGAGGTGGTGATGAAAAACCAAAAGAAGGAGAAATAGGAGTCATTACCCATCTACCTGAAAAATCTAGAGTACTACTATTAGGTAATTTAGGCGAATGCGCTGGAGCCATGAATCAAGGAGGTAATTTTACATTACAAGGACATTGTTCATCAATGGCAGGTGCATTTCAAGAAAGAGGTAGAATAATCATTGAAAAAGATGCAGGGGATAAGATTGGAACGCACATGATTGGAGGAATGATAAATGTTCAAGGATCAGTTTCAAATAACGCTGGAGAATTAATGAGAGGAGGGACCATAATTGTCAAAGGCCATTCCGGTGAAAGAACTGGTGCATGGATGTCAGGAGGTACGATAATTGTATTGGGGTCTGTCGGAAAAGAACCTGGCGTTGGCATGACAGGAGGTAAAATAATTGTCGCTGGAAACTGCCCCCCTCCAGGTCAGGGAGCAGATATGAGAAGTATGGACTCTAACGAAATTTCAGAGATCTCAGAACATCTTGAACCTCTTGGATTATCAATAAATAAAGATGCTTTAGTAATAGTAGCAGTAGATAAATCTGATAATAACACGAAAACCCCTAAGTCAAGCATAACTGAGGGTTTTGAGAAAATTTCTATCACTACATCATCTAGTAAGAGCCTTTCAGAATATAATGCTCTCGACAATCACACACTAATTAATTCAATAGGAAATGAGGACGAGGGGCTTCTTTTCCCGATTCCATGGCTAATAGAGAGGGATGAAGGAATTACTGACAATTCAAAAATTGTTTCTCAGCAACCATTTCTAGTGAAATCTAACCCTAGAAACAATGACCTACTAATTATCAATAAAGAAAATATAATTACTGCTACCAAAGACCTAGGTAAATGCTCAGGAATCGTTCTGAATATGACATCCTTGCCCTCAATGAATGATGCTGAAATAGAAGCATTAATAGTTTCAATGACTAGTAAGGTACAAGAAAAATCGTTAATTATGCTTAAAGATAGAGTCGAGAGAGTAGAAAACCTATTCCGATTAATTGTAGAGCTAAATTTAGATGGGGCGATTATAGATGCTTCAAGCCCAGGAGGAAGTAGAGCAGCAGCAGCATTACCGAGAATTGGTTTAGCAGCGAGGGCAATAAATATGAAAGAACAGAATAAAACTCTGATGATTGAATTAGATAAATGCCCTAGTGCAGAAGACTTAATCGTAGCTAAAGGTGCAGGATTTTCAGTAATAGTAGCCCCTCAAACTAATGAGAAAATTAGCATCGAAGAAACTTTAATTGAATTGAATTCAAATCTTAGAGGATGGATGATAAACTTGGGTATTCAAAGCCTCGAAGAAGTTACTAGAAGGAATCTAAGAGCCATGGATTATGATACTGCTGCAATTTCAGGTCTGAGATTAATTGGCTACGATAGACCACTTCCTATGTGGCTAGGGAATTGAGGTTTTGATATGCCTACGCTAAAGTTTAGTCATAGTATTTTAGAATATATGCAGAATAAAAATGGCATAAAATATAACTCAGAAGAATGGGTTGAAAAAATGCCATCCATAGGCTGTGTAGTTGAAGAAAATGATAACGAGGGAATTGAGATCGAGATATTTCCGGATAGAACGGACTTGTTAAGTCATGAAACAATCGCAAGAGCGGCTAGATCATTTCTCAACTCTGTAGAATATTCTCCTGATTTTGAAGTTTCAGAAGGGAATATAGACATGACGGTCGATCCAACTATTGAAAAAATACGCCCAGTAATATTGGGTGCAGTAGTCAGAGGCGTAGATAATGGAAACAGTTCTAAAGAAAAAGATGATTTTATTCAATCATTAATGGAACATCAAGAAAAATTACACTTGACTCTTGGAAGAAAGAGAAAATTCGCATCCATTGGAGTGCATGATTTGTCAAAACTAAAACCTCCATTTAATGTAATTAGTGTGGATAAAAATCATTCATTTATACCATTGGCTGAAGGAAAAGAAATGTCGATTAAAGAGATTTTAAAATCTCATCCCAAAGGTAAAGAATATGCGCATTTGATGGAAAATATGAATAAATATCCAGTTATAATTGACTCTGATGATAAAGTGCTATCATTTCCACCAATTATCAATGGAGACCATACAACAGTTACGGAAGATACTAAAGATTTCTTCATAGATGTGACAGGTTGGGATGAAAGATCTTGTGAGGCTTGTTTATTATTAATCTGCTTATCACTCGCTGAAAGAGGAGGGGAAGTAGAATCAATTCAACTAAAGAATTGGGATGGAGAAAAAAAATATGTCCCAAGAGGAAACTCAAAAATACATAAAGTCCCTGATAGATTAATCGAAAAAATATTAGGAATGTCTCTGAATAAAAAAGAGATTGCAAAATCAATTAAGAAAATGGGTGGCACTTTGATAGAATCTAGAACTGTTACAGATGGACCTGACAAAGTAGAAAAATGGGCTGACTGCATGGTTGGAGAAAAAGAGCATATTATCGCAATGCCAAGATGGAGGAGCGATATAATGCACCCAATAGATATTGTAGAGGATATTGCAATAGGATATGGTTATGATAATCTTCCAGAACAATTGTCAACTGTCCATTTGGATGCAATTCCATTACCTTCGTCAGGTTTACATCGAAGAATTAGTGCAAGTTTTTGTGCATTAGGGTTACAAGAAACTCAAAGTCTGACACTATCTAATTATAGAGATCAGTTTGAGAAAGTACGTTGGTTAGAGGCGGACAAGAGTACAACAATCTCGAATCCAATAACGCAAGATCATACTATGTTGAGACAACATATATTACCGTCATTACTGAATCTTCTTTCTGCAAACAGACATCATGAACTTCCACAAAAGGTTCACGAATTAGGGACCGTTGTTAGAAATTCAAAAAATATGAATCGCGTAGCATGGGCATGCGCAGAAGTTGGCGGAGGTTTTTCAGCAGCAAAGGGTATTGCTTCAGCTTTACTTCGTGACCTAGGAGCTAATTCTGAAGAAATAGAATGGGAAAAAGTTGAACCAAATGAAGGTCCATGGATTAAGGGGAGAGGTGCTAAAATTATCATCCAAGGAGTCGAAGTGGGTCAAATCGGTGAACTTGACCCAAATGTATCATTCGAATTCGGTCTCAGAGTACCTATTCAAGCTGGTGAATTTGATGTTAATGCACTAGGCCAGTTGATACCGGATCCAGTCCTTTAGTAAGGTTTAATTCATTCATTAATATCTTCTGAAAGTAAAGCCATGGCATCTACAAAATTCTTGTTGGTCAGATGGGAACGATCTTTTTCGATATTCTCATCGACCTTATCCGGTCTTTCATATTCTACAACTTTACTTGCCTCGAGCGTGGATGCTTTTGCAGGCTCGAGAGATTTTTTCTTGAATGGCCATATGGGCGCCATGCTAGTCGAAAAGCAACCAAGGACATGAATACTTCGCCGTTTTCAGAACAAAATAGGGTGAGAATGAAAGAGTCGAACACTTAGGACCATTCATGAAGAGAGGGGTTATAGCCATAATCTTAGTTTCATTTATCCTGCTACAAACTGGAAATAATTCTGAAATTTATTCACTAGAAAATGAAAGAGATGTGATTACAAAGCAGTTAGACCAAGGTCAACAAGATGAAAACTCCACTATAAGTTTAGAAATTTTAATGATAGGAAATTCATATACTAGTTCAAACACTTTGAATCAAAAATTAGAAAGATTATTCGATGATTCAGGGATAGTTTCTGATGTGGAGTCTGTCACAGGAGGAGGTATGGTATTATCTGATCATGCTGTAGATTCTGAAGAACAAGGCAATCAACTAAATGTCAAATTATCAGAAAGACAAGACTTTGTAATATTACAGGATCAAAGTCAGGTCCCATCATTTTCAAGTGATTCAAGCTATTGGATAGATAGTAATGAAGCGGTACAATTACTAAATGAAAGAGTGGAATTAGAAGGCGGGCAAACTATACTATTCATGACATGGGGGCGCAAAAATGGAGATAACGGTAATAATTGGCACGGAGGAGACATGAGTAGAAATACTGATTATCTGAAGATGCAATTGCATCTTCAGCAAGGTTATGAAATGTTCTTAGAAAATTCTACAAGTGAAGAAAAACCTGTATTTTTAGCACCAGTTGGACTTGCCTACAAACACCTATATCACAAAGTGAATGATACAGGACTGGACCCTAGTCAAGGAGAAAATGCATTTTCAAACCTTTATTCTTCGGATGGTTCACATCCGTCGCTAGATGGAACATACCTCTCATCTTGTGTAATTTATGCTGTAATTACTGGACTCTCGCCAGTTGGAGAATACCATCCTAGCGAAATTTCTGCTACAAGAGCATTAGAACTTCAACAAGCTGCAGCAAGTACGGTTTTTAATGAAACATCACAGTACATTTATCCATTTCAGATACAAGCTCCAAGCATTGAATTTGGTCCCGATTCAGGATCAGTATTCGCTATTGACCCAGGGAATCTAATTAATCTTAACATTAACTACACAAATCTAGGAGAAAATGAGGATGTCGCAAATATAAAGATTACAGGTGCTGAAAATTGGAATATAACATGGGATTACTCCTTGGATTCGACTCAAGGCGTAAATTTCAGTGCTCCATCAGATATTACTTCATGGATTCAGTTCTCAATTACTGCACCAATTACTAGAAATGGAATGCCACTAGCAAACTCGCTGCATCAATTTAGTATGGAATTAGAATCTGAAATTTCTGGAGTTAAAGATTGGTATAACTTTTCAATGAGATATGGATATTTTCATGGAGCAGAGATTATCGATGGGGGAGGGACTTTTTCCATAGCACCATTTGATGTAGCGACAATTGAGATGAGTGCTAGAAATCTAGGCAATACTCAACGAGATATTGCTGTTAGTATAAGACCAGTAGATGAAAATGGTAGTGCTATTGTGGGATATTCTCAAGCATTTGCTCTGGAGGAATGGAATGTTTTCATCCAAAACAAGATAGAACTAGAAGAAATGTGGCCTAACGAAACTGGGAAAATTAGATTCCAAGTTCAGTCCCCTCTTTTAATAGCAGGCAGTATGTTCTTTGAAATAAAAATTTGGAGTACTGCAGCGCCTGAAGATGCTGTATTCGCAATACAAAGAGTGAATATAGTACCTCGATCGGGGGGGGATTTAGAACTGAATAATATCGATTGTCAATTTGAAACAAGTCCAGGTGAAATCTGTAGGACTGAATTAATAGTTGAAAATACTGGTGATATACCTTATGACTTTGAATTAATTCTAGGTGAAGTTCCCGAATGGGCTAATGTGAGTCTGAGTCAGAATAATATAAGATTAAATGCGGGTGAAATAAATAATCAAATATATCTCAATGTATCAATTCAAGAAGGGACTAAATCTGGAGAATATACTGATTTAGTTGTTGAATTATGGGTTGATGGTTGGAGCCCTTCAAGTATAAATTTCGAAATTAAAGTTGGAGATTATTTTAATTGGTATTTAGTAGAAGAAATATATACTCATAATTATGATTATGAGAATCGTGAAGTCAATGTTTCAATGTACTGGACACTTGAGAATACAGGCAATACCAATGATGGAATAATTGTAAATCTAGATTGCAATATATTTACAGACTTCGAATTAGAGGTCCCTGATGGTGCTGAAGGACAGGCGATGAAAAATCCACGCTCTTTTGAGATATTAGGCATAGAAGAAGGAGAATCAGTCAGTTTTACCGCATGGATGAACCTTTCTTACGATCAAATGTCACAAAGTTCTTTCTATACCCAAAACCCATCTATGTCATTAGAAGTGAGATCAATAAGAGACCCCAGAATAATATTTGAGGGATTTGAATCTGAGACAGAGGATTTATTTCTCGAAAAAAACTGTGGAGATTGTATCAAAGAAAATCAAGAATCAGCATTTATTGAGTTCTTGAGGACATGGCAAACAGTAATATTAAGCTTAGTAGTAATAATATTTGGAAGTATTGGAGTTGTTAAAGCGATACAATATCGGTTGGAAGAAGACCGTAAAAGACTAGGATTACCGGAAGATGAGAGTGAGACTATGAATGACTGGATGTCGAGATTCACAAAAAAAACTGAGATTAAAGTCATCATCGAAAATGAAACGATAGATTCAGAGGACTTTGCAGAGAAATTTGTTAAAAAATCTGAAGATACACACACGACTGAAAAGACTGCTCCCTCAAAGTTTCTAATAGAGAAGGCTGGTTCATCATTAGACAAGTCAATAGTTAGCGATACACTTGAGGATATAGTAGAATTGGCTGAAGATTTTACAACAAATAAAAAAATCCATCCTAATAATATTAAATTGCAAGAGAAAGATGATTTTGAATCTCGAATTTCTAGATTGAAGCAAGATAAGAAATCTGACAGTAGTGATTAGAATGTACCAAATCGGAATAGATGAGGCAGGAAGAGGACCTGCAATCGGTCCTTTAGTAGTCTGTGCATTGGGAATTCCTAATTCGGATACGAAATTTTTGGCATCAATAGGTGCAGTTGATTCTAAACAAATAACCAGAAAAAAACGTGAGGAAATATCTGAAAGAATATATTTGGAAGCTGAGAATCGAAACTGGAAAATTGGGATAATCGTATGCAAAGCATCTAGAATTGATATTGAAAGGAATAAAATAAATTTGAATAAATTAGAAATTGAACTATTCAAAGAAGCAGTATATGAAACAGGAATAAAGGAAAAAAATGGAATAGTTAAAGCAGATGCTTGTGATGTTAACGAGCAACGTTTCAAAGAAAGAATTAGAAATGCATTAGGAGCCAAATGGAAAGATTGGGAAATTCATGCAAGGCATAAGATGGATTCAGAAGAAATAATAGTAGGTGCGGCGAGTATTTTGGCTAAAGTTCGAAGAGATAAAGAAATTGAGAAGATAAGCGATTTACTGAATTTAGATGTTGGAAGTGGATATCCTTCAGACCCAAAAACAAAAGAAGCGGTTAAAAAATTAGTTAATAGTAAAACTCCAAATCAATATCTAAGGTGGTCATGGGCAACTGTCAAGAACGCATGGAATAGTACTCATGATTTACCAATACCAATACGCGAGGAGTTGGGTAGAACACGTATTCAATCATCACTTAACGAATGGTCAAATACTGAAATGTGAAATGTGATTGTCTACCGGTAGAGTTTGATATTATGACTGACGATGACGGTTGGAGTCCAGAAATTATAGCAATTGTCAAGAAATATGCTCTACAGAATGCTGTAGAATATAATGGATCGGGGAAATCTGGATCTGTACTCGGAAGAATATTAGGTGAAAGAACTGACCTTAGAAGTAAGGCTAAAGAACTTAAAAAATTAGTTGAAATTGAAGTGAATATTGCGAATAATATGGCTTTAGAAGATGGAGTTGAAGCCGTACGTAAAACATTAGAAGAAACAAATCCGGAAGCATTGAATCGACAGAAACAGGTTAAAAGAGTTGGACTGAAAGAATTACCCAATGCAGAGAAAGGAAAAGTTGTGTTAAGATTCGCACCCAATCCAAATGGACCCCTCACATTGGGACATGCTAGAGGCGTCACAATAAACTCAGAATACGCTAAACTATATGAGGGAAAAGTTGTGCTAAGATTTGATGATACAGACTCTAAGGTTAAACCACCGATAAAAGAAGCTTATGATTGGATAGAATCAGATTTTGAATGGCTGACAGGCAAAAAACCAGACATTATAGTAAAGGCATCCGAAAGAATGGATATTTATCTTCAATATGCTGAAAAATTACTAAGAGGTGAATTTGGATATGTTTGCAAGTGTTCGGCAGAAAAATTCAAGAAATTAAGAGATAATTCAGAGGAGTGCCCCTGTAGATCGAAGAGTGTACTAGAGAATATCTCTGACTGGAGTTTAATGAATGATGGGGCATTTAATGAAGGAGAGGCAGTAGTTAGAGTGAAAACATCAATGGATTTACCAAATCCTGCACTAAGAGACTGGCCAGCATTAAGAATTCAGCATTCAGAACACCCAATGGTGGGGAAAAAATACAAAGTTTGGCCACTACTAGATTTCCAAAGCGCAATCGAAGATTATGAGCAGGGTGTGACACATATCATTAGAGGAAAGGATTTAATGGATTCCACGAGAAAACAAACTCTACTTTATGCACATTTCGGATGGAATTATCCTGAAACTCTTTACTGGGGAAGAGTTAAAATTCATGAATTTGGAAGTTTTTCAACATCAGGAATGAGAAAAGATATAGAAAATGGAAATTTTACAGGATGGGATGATCCTCGTTTACCAACACTTAAGGCGTTACGAAGAAGAGGATTCGACGCAGATGCCATGAGAGATTTTTGGATTGATTTAGGTCTAACACAAAAAGATATTTCTGTATCATTACAAACCATAGAAGCATTCAATTCAAGCAGGATAGATGAGAGATGTGAAAGAAGAGTATTTGTGAGAGATCCTGAGTTATTGAAATTTAATAAATCCAGCGAATTAATCACCTCATTATCACTAAAGCGGCACCCTATGAATCAGATAAAGGGTGAAAGAATTTGGGATTTAAACGATAAAAAAATATATTTAGAAAAAAATGATATCAAGGAAACTGAAATTCGTTTGAAAGACTTTGCAGATATCAAAATATCAGATAATATGGTTCAATTAGAATCTTATGAACGTTTAGATAAAAGGAAAATTGTTCATTGGTTACCAGTTTCAATGGCTAAAAATTCAACATTAACTATTCCTAAAGGGAATGAGATAATTATTCAGAAAGGAATGATTGAAGATTTTGAGTTAAAAAAAGGAGATATAGTACAACTTGAAAGAGTGGGCTATGCAATAATTGAATCTGAAAATGATTCAAGCATAATTAAGCTATTATGGCTCCATGGATAAAGGAAGAATGGTTACAAAGATTGCCTAAAATAACATCTATTAGGCGTCGCATTGAAGGGTAATAAGCCAACCAGATGGAAATATGGGAGAGGGGCTGAATGCCAAAACTTTGGCTATAGTCGTATTATTATTCGTCTCTTTCTGTAGTATGCCTTCTTATGCTCAAGATTCTCAAGATGAAAATGTATCTTGTTGCGAAAGTAGCGATTTCGATTTATACTTACTAGATGAATCTTCTAATGGAAGGTTATCTCCTTTCGAGAATGAATTATCTGATGAATTTTCGGCAACCGTTTCTGCATGGCAGCAGGGAGAAATTGAAGTAGGTACATGGGAAGTAATATGGGGTTCTGAAGGAAACTACCCTACACAAACTTGGTCATTTACAATCCCTTACAAAGTTGAAGGAGCAGTGGGGGTCACAATAAATTCTACATTAGATATTAGAATTGGAGGGTCTTTTTACTCAGGTAATGCAGGACCAGGAGGAGTTGAACCGTTCCTAAATGGAGAAGGAGAATTGGAGATTTCAGTTCAAGTCACATCAGGAACAGTAAATGATGGAGATAAAGTAGAACTTTCTCTTTCTATGAATAATCTACTTTTCTCTAATCCAACTGCAGAGGCGGGACTGACTTTTTTGTGGGGTTCGGATGATTCGGTTGCTAAAGTAACTGGCCGCTTACCATTAGTAGATATCAAAATAAAGGATGCAAGTGTCACTTCAGGGTTAGTATATTTCCCGATAAATGTTAATTCAGGATTCGATGGAGATATGTGGTCATTATCCACTGGAAGTTTTATGCTCCAGGGTTCACCTCTGACATTAAGCCCAATAGCTACACCTTTGGAATCAGGAGTTGAGGTAACATTTGTCTGGGAAATGCCAGAAGATACAGAAAGTGGAATCTATACTACTGAATTTATCATTTCTCCGCAGTCAGGTCTGGAAATTTCTGTATCAAAATCACATGAAATAAACATAGGAGACAACAATGGAGGAACTGGGAGCTATTATCCTTCCTCTGAACCATTACGAACTAGCGGATCAGTAGTTAGTGTAGAGATTGATGCTAAATTTAAAGGGGATATAATTGAAAAGAAAATTGAGATATCTTTTGACAGTGCAATGTCACAATGGATGAGGTGGGGCATGGATAATATAGGAAATACAAGTTTAGATTCGAATAGTTGGTGGAAGAATCTTAATTCATATTCAGACTCAGTTGCAACTTCAAATAGAAACAATGGGAAGGTGGATGACGATGAGTTACTCGCACTAACATCGCATATTGCAGGTTCATCATCTGATATGCGATCTTTTATGCAAAATGGCTTATCCTTAGATATTGAGTCTATTATAGGAATAAATCCAGTAGATTTAGGAGGTACGTCTTATGATATTGACATGGGTGGAACTAGGTCATTCGCTGCAGAAGAAATAACGATAACAATCGAGACATCATATTCTGTAATAGATAATGAAAGACAGCTATTAATTGAAAAATTCATACGTAATCCTACGAATAATTATTGGAAAGAAGTTAACATAGACGTAGAAATAAAAACAACAATGTTAGCAGGATTAGGACCAGTGTCAGCAAATGATATAGATTTTGAACATCGAAGATGGATATTCTTAGAGAGTATTCAAATTAAAGAAGAGCAAATAGAAGTAGATGCAGATTTCAGAATTGAGTATTTACCATCTGGTAATATGGCGTTTAGCCCATTGGTTTCTGCTATGATATCAGTATTTGCACTCTGTGTTGCAATAGCAATGGGGCTATTCTTAACTAGAAATAGAAGTAGTATGCCTTCTTTAATAACCGTAGTCGCTTTAGGAGGGCTCTCATTAGTCGTCTATGTTCTTGGTATGCCTATGCAGATAGTTTTAGCTATAGTTGCCTCAAGTATTTTACTAGTATTCCCTATATCTCTTGTATCCCCTAAATCAAACTCAGGAAATGGCTCTACGAGGAAAAAAGGACCCAGTATAGATTGCCCAGCATGTGGGACTAGTAATCCAGTAGAATCTAAAGTAAGACCATTAAGATTCGAATGTTCAGGGTGTGACGTAATGTTAAGGATTGAAGAATAATTAAATTTGCCCGTCTCGGATTAATTTATCTACAAATTTACTAGAAGCAATGCTTGGATTGTCATCTTCCCAGTATTTTTTCGCAGAAGATATTTGACTTGCTAGATCCGTTGACCAACCATTACCCATTACACAATGCCAGACAATCTCTTCTAATCGAGAAGTTGATGGGCTAGAGCGAATTAAAGATGAGCGAATAAGGTGAGATAAGGCTCTTGCTCTACCTTCCATATCTAGAGTAACCCACCTAGAAGAAATCGCATTAAGTGCGTCAATATCTATCCATTCATAATCTGAAACATCAGGTTCTGGAACTTCTGGTAATGGAACTACTCTGATGGAGCCTTCGTCAGAGAGTAAATCTCTAAAGGCACTATATAGCGGGTCATAAGTATGGTCTAAAGCAGAATTAATCCAATTACCAGATATTAGCCATGGCCTTAATTTTCGAGTACGAGGACCATGAGGTGATATGATTTGAGCTAATGCATGGCATTGAGCGACAGAAGTTAATGGACCCTTGCGAGAATCTCCCTTATGTCCGGTTAATCCTTCAACAACTAGTGAGGAGATAGTTAACCGTAAAGGGTTAGTTAGAATTTCTGTTTTCGAAGAATCATCATCAATAATTTTGATCCATGGCCCATTTTTTGGTTCCTTAGTATTGAATTTCCTCCGGTATGATATTCCATTATCAATTAATGAGGATTCTATAACTGACATTGATAATGAACCTAAAATTGTTGGTTCACACAAAAGTAAAACTGGATCTTTTAATCGATTAATCTCCGAGGATGCAGTTACTAAAACATCCGAGACAACTGAGAATTGAATCTCATCAACTAGTAGCCTCATAGATGACCCTAGAGGGCCATAGTTCAAATCTTATGCCTAAAGAACTACTCGACCATCAATCTTAGTTGGTCACGCTTGTAAGCCCAGCTAGATGACAATCTACCTGTTCCTATGTAGTACTTAGCTAAACGACGAATACGAGACTCGCATAACTCTAATTGACGGCGATTATGCAGATCTTTCTTATTAGAATTTAGATGATCAATCAAACTCAGTGCCTTGCGCATGAGATTCATCATATCTTCTGGATAAGTAGAAGTAAGATTGTTACGAGTTAGTGTCTTGGATATTCTCTCACCCATTACTAAACGAACATCAGGTACAGCATGCATATCTCTAAGCATAGTGCCTATTTTAGCGGAAGAATGGCCATCTTTAGCATATTTTAATATTAATTCTTCGACAGTGCTTTTATCAGATTCTGACCACGAAGGGGCTGCATCAATATTGGGCTTAGATGAACCACTTGTTCCTTTTCCTTTGCTGTGCATACGCGCCATATCAAGACCTCAGGTATCCGGCCGACCTACTGCCCCTCTTTAATCGCTACGTAGACTCATACAACCAATTTTACCTACAAACGATGTTGTGCACGCGCCAATCGACTGGGGCCGTCTGGCCATTCCCACCCTGCAGCTTCTGCCCTAGCCGAACCTACTAAATTACCATCTTGGTATACTAAGACCTCGTCACCTATCCTTATACTTCCTTTAAATTCAATAACATTAGATGAAAATAAGTCTCCTCGCCAATTGAATCCAGATACCAAATGTGCTTCAGGAAATTTACCACTTTCTGCTAGTAAAGGTAAACAGGCTTTAGTAAATGAAAATCGGCCTAGACGTGGATTCCACAATGCGAGTTGAGTTCCTTCTTTACGAATGGTAAATATTGGAGGTCTACCTTGAATCCCTGTACCTTGAAGCCATTTATCAGTACCATGTTGAAACCTTGAAAGTGCACCGAGTTTACCTAGTCTATGCTTACTTTCTCTAATATTTAGCAAATCAAAGTCTTCAACGGATTTATCAACAATTTGCTTTAGATAATCTAGTGCTTCAGGGGAACCAGCAGTCATGCCTTTTCTTGTATCAATGATTTCTACAGATTTTATATCTATTTCAATACCACTATGATTTATTACTCTTACATAATTATTTCTAGAAATATATTCGGAAAGCATTGTACGTATAACAATCAATTCATCTGAATCCCAATCTCCAGTTACAGGAATATCATAATTACCTGCGGGCCAAATATCTTCTAATTCCCTAGGAACTAAACCAAGTGGAGCCGTCACCATTACTTCATGGATTGCATTAGATGTTATTGATCGACTAAATCTCTTATGAGATGAAGATAATCTATAAGGTTTAGTCGCTGAACAAGGAAGTAGCAATAGAACCTTTGATTGATGAATAGGAGGAGTATGTTCACCGGCTACCCTTTTCCTCCAATCTTGAATCAAAGGGTCATCGCGGCTAGAATAACTATGACATCTTAATTCATGAAATTGGCCCTTGACTCTTGATAAACCAGACTCACTGCCATCTAATCCAGACATCTTAGAATCATGAATTCTCAATCTTTCTACAGAACGCGGACTAGAAATTGCTTGTTTTTCGACTAATTCTCTAAGAGTACCTGACCTTATTGCCGACCTAGTTGCGGCAAGAGAATCTTTCCAACATTTAATTTGAGATGAAATTGAGGAATCCTCATCAATTGACTCCTCTATTTCCCTAGGACCATTTTCAGTCAAAAGTACACCCAAAGAACAGGCATGCCGTGACCTTGCTAAATCAAATAAATCGACACCCATCCATGTTAAAATTGCACAATTATCGGGGCCAGCGATACCAGGAGTCCAAATTAATGAAGAAGGAAATCTAGTTCTAATGATATATATTGCCTCAGATAATAATCCTTTTTGGTTAGCTAATTGAGGAGAATCAGTAAGTATGATGATTGAAGGGACTAAACTCTCATCATTTAAAGAAAGGTCGTGATGAAGAGATTGCCATGACACGGGTAAGATTTCTTTTCCTGTAGCGAATTCTCCTGAATTAGATTCAACTAAACTTGGTGGTAATACCAAACCTTCAGTCGCCACCCATGTATCTAAACTATCAAATGGAAGTGTAAGATTAGTTCGTGTTTTAATAGTTAATTTAGCTGGTAGATTAGTAGAATCTCTTGAAAATTCAAACGGAGCAATAGAATATGGCAATTTTTCATCTTCTGATGATAGAATTAAAGCTGGTGACCAAGCATCTGGTGAATTTCTATCCCCTAAGCTGAATAAACGTCCAAAACGATGCCTTGCGACAACACTCCGTGCCAGTGGGCGCTCATCCATACATACTGCGGACGAAGCATTTCGCTTGAAGCATTCTAAGAGGGGACCGTGTCCGAGGAGTCGTGAGACGCGTAGTTGCACTAACCTTAGCTATGCTATTCTTTAGTTCTAGTGCAGCCATAGTTAATGGACAATCGGAAGACAAAATCATACTCATTGAAGAGAATATAGATTATGACGGGCCATTCTGGTATAGTGTATCATGCTTGAAGGTAAGTTGCCCTGGATTGACAATAGAAATTAATGACATCTCTACAAATTATAGTTCTGAAAATGCCCATTTACTAGAATGGGCGGGGTTACTAAGTTCAGGAGCAAGTCTGACGATATCATCTAACTCTGGCATCTCAATCGAGGATATTTCAATTCAAATGATTAAGGTAGATGAATTTTCAATAGTTGAAAATGAAGATTTAATAGATTCAATCCCATCACAAGGAGATCAGGAGAATTACTATACGATAATAACTTCAGATGTTTGTTCATTAGGAAACTGTGATTTAGAAATAAAGAATTATGAAAGACAAACAGAATTCATTGGTATTTTAGATAATTACTCGGATAAAGATTCCATAAAAATAGGAGGAGAATATGGGGATGTAATAGAGGTATCTCAACTATATGGTGACCAACACCTAAGGGTCGAAGTTTGGCATAGAAACGAACAAGGAAAGGTATTAATCGATAATGATTTACTTGAATCTGGGAGTTCTTTCTTAGAATACCCGGAAGATTATGAACTATGGTTGAGAATAAACTCTGATTCAAATAAAGAATCATACCCATATAAATTCACAATTTATAGGAATAATCAGTCAATAGAAGCACCAACCGGAGGAGAACTATCTGTACCTTGGAATCATGGAGAGGCATTGACTTACCATGATTCATGGTATTACGAATCTTACATAGCTAAGTCAGATAAAAACGGTGATTCTATATTGTTCAAATTAGGTGCAGATACCGAAGTTAGTTTACTGTGTACATCTAGCAATAATAATATGATTTTCGAGATATTTCTGATAAAGCATGATACGAGTATAGAAAATATATCTCTCGAAAATGGGTTGTGCCCAGATATGATAGTATCAGATGAAAATACTGACGCAGTAGAAATGAGAATTAAAACAGAAGAAACGGGGCGATGGAATATTTCTTTCAATCCAATAAGGAAACTTGATGCGGGAGAATTATCAGATGCACCTGAATCAAGGTGGTTAATTCAACCGGATGAAAGATGGACAGAAATTCAACTAGATTCAGAAATTACAGGTAGTCTCCACAGCAGCGATAATATTGATATTTACTTAATCAAAATTATAGATCAAAATGGGTCAAGAGTTTATCTTAATCAATTGATCAAATCGGAAGTCAATTACACTATACAAGAAATAGATCAGGTTACAGGTCTACTTGTTAATACTTCAAATGGTGAAACAATTGTTCTGCCTTATGGAAATCATTCATTTAGAATTGAACGAAGGGCTGATCAAGGAATAGAGATAGATTATACATTTAGATTAGAATATCTTGGAGAATATCAAGAACCTGAAATTGAAGATTATCAAGATTTGTCCTGGATGTTTGATAATTTTTATAAGCTGATAGGAGTATTATTTTTAACTCCATTAATGATAGTAATATTTTGGAATAGAAAGGCAATAATAAATCGAGAAAAGATGACAACAGACATACAACTACATGAGATGAAAAGGTTAATTCGAATTAGGGAAAGGCTTTCACAACAATTAAACAAAAATGAATCAAAAGATGAAAAGATAATTGATTCGGCTCTGAAACAGTTAGGTGAGAGTCCTTGGAATAGCATAAATGAAGTCTGGGGTAAACCAATACTGACTCACATGACTGAACAAATAGATATCTGTGCTTGGAAGATTGCAGAAAATGAGAAAAATCTTCTTCTCGGAATAAAGGCAGGTAATTGTGATTGGGAGATGGCGGCTATGAAAATCCATTTTCCAGAAGGAGCAAAACTGACTATTACGGATGTTTCACCAAAACATATATTTCAAGATGATGAAATATTTCTTGATACGATGAAAAAGAATTCTCAAATATTTATAAGAATATCAATATCTGGTGAAAATGCAAATTTAGGACTACAATTTTCAGGGTTAGTAAATGGAGAACCTTTAGCAGCAGCACCAAATAAGATAATTCATTGGTAATTATCCTTTTCTGCGTGATTTAGCTTCTTCAGTGATTTTATTCTTTAATTCCTGTTCTGAAAAACTAATTTCATCTTTGATATCTAAGAGTTTTTTCTTTAAGCCGCGAGAAATCTTTGAAGGTATATCTAATTTTAAAAGAACCATTACTGAGCCTTTTCCATTACGAGTTCTTTGACTTGGTAGACCTCTTCCTTTCAGAGAAATTGTGTCTCCAGGCTTAGATCCAGAGGGAACTTTTATCTTCAGATTTTCACCGTCTAAATGAGGTATTTCAATTGTCGCACCAAGTACTAAATCGGTATAACTAAGAGGAATTGCCATTAAAAGATCGGCTCCATCTCTCTCAAACCATTCATGCTCATCAATTTCTATTTCTATGTATAAATGACCTGGGTCGCCATTTTCTGATTTAGCAGATTCCCCATAACCAGACATGCGCAGACGAGTGCCATTTTCAATCCCAGCAGGAACTGTAAACTGTACCTTCTTAGTCTCATTAGCTCTCCCATCACCTTGACAATTGGAACAAGGATTCTGAACTATTCTACCATCACCCTGGCAAGATGAACAATCACTAACAACTTGCTGTGTAAATGGACCTACTCTTTCAATTCTCTGAATCCTTCCCCTACCATCACAGGCTGGACATTCTCGAACGCCCTCGGGTGAGGACGACCCGAGGCCACTGCAATCTTTACAGGTCTTCAGTACTTGAAATTCAAGAGATTCTTCTGAACCATCCATTACTGCTTGGAATGCTACTGAATGTCTAACAAGTAAATCTGAACCTCTCTGCCTCTTAGTTCGACGATTGCGACCACCTGAACCAAAAATTGAACCAAATACACTCTCAAAACCTCCTCCGAATAAGTCTTCTATACTGATATTGACTCCTTCGAAGCCACCTGGGCCAAATGGAGAGCCTCCCGGTCTATTATGCCCATAAGTATCATATTTTTTCTTTTCATTGGGAACTGATAATACTGCATAAGCTTCTTGCACTTCTTTAAATTTAATTTCAGATTCAGGATCTCCTTGGTTCTTATCAGGGTGATATTTTCGCGCAAGACTTCGGAACGCATTCTTTATCTCAGATGCATTGGAATTTCTATCTATTCCAAGAATTTCATAGTAATCTCTCTTGCCAGACATGACTTCACCCAAACACTCCTTCAATCTGTCCGCTTTGAATAGTTGCATTCTCAAGATAGGTATGTACCACAAGATGTACAGTAAGGATTCGTAGAATTATTCAAAGTCCCACATTCTTTACAAGGTACTACTGATTTAGTTAGATTTGACGAAATTGGCATATCCCAATGATTATCTGATTCTCCATTAATAGTCTTAGATTTTGCAAAATTTGTATTCTCGTTGGTGTTTTTTCTTTGCTGCTTAATCTTTTTCCGCTCAATTCTTCTAGATGCAGACTTCTCTAATCTACGAGTTATGAAAGATTTTTTCGGCTTGACAATTCTATTTTCTAATACCTTTTCATCTATAATTGTATTAACTCCGCGGTGATGAGTTACGATTTCAATATCTAAATCCTCTTCAACTTCAATTTCAGATGACTCAACATTTAATGAACCAATATTACCTGACATTTTTGCCTGAACTAATTGCCCCTTACGTCCCTTGACACTTGATTTTGCATTTTCTTCAAGTTTCAATATTGCATTATCACTCTTATCCCAAAGACCTTTGTCTTCTTGGGAATAAGATTTACTTAACCTCTTAATGATGGCAGACCTATGGTACTCATGATCTTCAACTACTCCATATTTGACATACATAAAAATACCAATTAATAATGCAAGACTATGAATTCCTAATTCAATAATTATATCGTTAGAAATAACCTCATTCACAGTAGGTAAACCATATCTAATTGATATTACACATATACTTGGCATTAAAAATAGAGCCGCTGCTATAGTACCTGAACGCTCAGCCATGATACTTCTCAGCAACTATTCAATTTCAATCATTCGTGTACATGGGAGATTTTTCAAACAGAGAACTCATGACTGTTTTGTTGGTGCGGTAAGCAATGGAGCCGCGAATAGTCATCTCATCTCTAGTCCAACCGTATGAGGATGCGGAAAAAATAGTTGAATCAATAAATGTTTTTTTTCCTGACTGGAATTCGGAGGATCTACCCAAAAAAGGCACTTTTCCTAATAAAAACAAAGCAGTGATAATTAGTGGATTTTCAAAGAATTCAGATCTTTTCTTCAAACAGTTAAGGATACAAAGAATACTTGATACTGCATTAGATGTAATGTCTATGGACTTAGAATTTGATTCTACAGTATTTGACATATCTAGGCAAGCCGCAATAGCAGGTAAAATTTCTTTTGTTTTAGATGAAAATACTCTTGGCGGTAAGATAAGTATCAGTTTGGCTGGAGATGAATTAGATTTATGGCTGGAACAACAAACATGGCATGAAGGAAGGAATGAAATACCGAGATATTCCA
Organism: Euryarchaeota archaeon UBA556; assembly: GCA_002494975.1. Classification (GTDB taxonomy): domain Archaea; phylum Thermoplasmatota; class Poseidoniia; order Poseidoniales; family Thalassarchaeaceae; genus MGIIb-O2. Next base: position 53,511 of record DADI01000032.1, on the reverse strand, counting down.
AAGATGAATATTCAATGAGATATAACGGCGAGCCTTCTGAATGGTTTGATAAAAGAGGAAGGCCAACCATTAATCTAGAGGAAGATTAGGTAATCCTCGATTGAACCATTTTTCCAAAATAGGACGATCCGCAGGCAACCAATTAACATCAAGCAACTCCTCTTGAGATAGCCATCTCATTTCTTCATGCTCAATAAGTGTAATTTGATCACCTGAAATAATTCCACAATTAATTATTGTTAATTCAATCTTACGGTTACCATAATCAAAATTTACTTTTTCTTCAATTTTAATAGGGTTAACATTAATGTCTAATTCCTCAATTAGTTCCCTATTTAGAGCTTGAAAGACATTTTCTCCATGTTCAATTTTCCCACCAGGAAATTCCCACCATCCCTCCCAAGTGCCCCCATTGGGCCTTTTACAAGATAATATACGGCCATGAATATCAAAAATTAAACCACCAACTACGTCTATTTGAGGTTTAAATGTCATACACTCGATTATATTTTCAATGACTTGTAATTGCGTTAACAGGTCAATATGTTTTTCATTCGGTAAATGAATAAAGATAGTAGGAGGGCCATTAATGGTTGTAATATTATTAGAGATTGAAGATAAAGTTCTGAAGTATGTCTCATTACATACAAATCTACCTGGGTCGGAACTCCAAGAAACATAGTCAATATCATTAAATTTATCATTGATAATCTGTATCGGAGCAGTTGTCTCATAAACCTCTAAATCATCTTCGATTATTTTACCAGAAGTAATCATTCTACCTGAATTGTCAGGCTCATTCATCACAAACTGATTATGAGCAAATCTCTCCAAAGAAATTATTTCTCTAGAATTTGAAAAACCCAAATGAATAATCGCATCGAAATTTTCGCCATTATTTATTCTCTGAGCGATAGAATTTGCACCTTTCTTATCAACTGATAACAATGATGTGTAGACTTCAAGTGGCTGATATTCAACATCATTCATTAATTGGATCAATTTTTCTGAAACATTTTCATCAAAATTAGAAAATCTGGGATAACCCGTTACTAACACTTTGGGATAACCCATGGCTAACTGGAGAAGTATTAGATAGTTGGCGTTTTCCCATACAATGAAGAGTTATATTCATCATTCAATAGTGTTTAGCACAGATTATGACAGAAGAGTTGGTTGTTAGTCTTGCTGAAGATTATGAGCAAGAAAAAGCTACTCCTCTAGGTGTCATAGGAGTTATTTGGAGTGAAATAAGTGGTGGAATCGGCCCTTGGGGCACATTAAGGCCATTATTCACATTATTATTATCACTCATCCCATTTCTTTTCCTGGGGCAACATCTCAATCGTCAGCATGAGAAAGCTAATGGTTGGTTTCTAATCCAGTTGCCTCTTCTTTTCACTATAATATTATGGTTCTCTCTTTATTTGTGGTCAATTGGAGATGCTTTATGGGTTTCAAGTAGATTAGTAGCCAAAGCAGAAAATCAATAATTAGAAATTTTCAGGTAACTCCAAAGGGCTAAAAAGATGACCGGGACTAGTTGATTTAGCCAATTGGGTTCTTATTAATTTCTCCCAATCCCTCATAAGAGTTATTGTATTAATAAATGGTATTTCTGAGCCATTTATTACGGTTCTAATAATCGTATCAAATATATCCATTCTATCTTGATCTATTGTTTTCATCAATCTGTCCAAAGGAAATTCATCAATTCTGGGAGGTTCCATGTCACTTACAATTGGCCACGGTTTAGTGATGTTATCAGGTAATATCTCTTCTTCTAATAAAGCTATTTCTTCCAATTTTGATAAAAGAATATTCAGATATTTCGATACCACAAGGGCTGATTCAATGAGAGGAAGATTATACTGTTTGATGAAATTAGACATATTTTCCTGAAGAAAAAGGAGTTTTTCTTCTATAGGTTCCGATGGATCCGGTATCTCGCCCTCACCGCTCATAAACATCGCGACTATGTTCAAGCAAATTAATACAATGAAACTCAAGAAGTAGTTCTATCATCATACCTTATTGGAGACGCGCTGTTTCCTCTTATACCATCTAGCATGTCATCTTCAATTTCAAAATAATCATTTAACCAATCACCATCAGTATCCCAATTAGTAGGGTCGGTTCCATCTGCAATTTGGTCCCCATCAATATCTAGAAGCCACCAACTGAATACATATTCACCAAGACCAGTATTTGGAAGATGATATTGATCTCCCGCAAATCTTCCATATGAGTCAGTCCATTCGCCACTGCACAAGGTTTCATCGTCAGACGTATCTAGATATTGATAATCTAGGTCATTATCGTCTATTATTAATGCAAATAATTGATCATTATTATTTATCTTATACATTCGGAAGTAATTAGAATCCAATGCAGAAGAGCCTGAACAAGTGCCCAGTAAAGATTCTCTTAGCTGCCACCACTCCTCAACATAATTCCCTGAACAATCATTCAGCATGGCCTGACGTACCAAAGAAGGTGACGATAATGATGCATTCACTACACCATAGTATTCTTGGAAATTATTGTAAGATTCGTATAAGCAATTACCTCCTGAACAATCCCAACCACCATCCATATCTGCGTCTTGACCTGCATCATCTGCATTTGTAGCATCGTGAGTAAACCATACTGAATTTAATACAGGTCGAGCAATGACTCCATTTATAATCTGAACAGGTTTCCAGTTATTAGATGAAATTTGTTCCCATTGAACTTGTATTTGTAGATAGGATGACCAATTATCATTAGTTTCGTTCCAACCTCTGTAATATTCATAGAAATCTGGCATCATATCTCCATCTGTATCATTATCAAGAGGATTTGTACCATACTTGAATACCTCTCTACCATCAGTTAAATTCATGTTCTGAACATAGCTAGTTACCTCACCATTAGTAATAACAGGTTCCATTATCATTGAATCATCATCAGAATCTGCATCTAAAGGATGGGTCCCATTATTATATTCCATTAAATTACTAAAGTAAAGACCGAGAACACCATTACTTATCTGATTCTCAGTAGCTAGAGGAGTAAATTGACGATTTTCCCATTTCCCTTGAGTAGCAGGTTGATCGTTGAATTGCCTATCATACCATCCGTCTGCATCAGGGTCGTAATTAATGTCAAGCGGATTAATAGGGTTCATAGACCATCTGTAATCATTTACAGGAAGGAATTCACCATAAACTGAGTAACAATATTCCCATCCATCTGGCATTCCATCTCTATCAGAGTCAGAATCTGTTGGATCACTGATTCCTGCTAAACTTATGTTGAAGTTATCAGGATTTATTTCATTAATAAGCCCTGATTTTTCAGAAGAAAGTAATGATTTAGTAGTGAATGTAACATATAATTGGCTAAAGGCTGCAGAATAACTCATACTTTCTTCATCAATGTAAGCATTAACAGCGTCGGCCCCATAAGATACAAGCCCTGTACCATTAGGAATACTATCTATTGCTAACTTCTTACCATATATTCTTGACTCAAATTCCGCTAAATTATCAAAAGTTTCTGACGGACTAATAATGCCGTCACCGTTACAATCAAAAGAGTCTTGGTCAGTATCTACATTGATATCAGTCCCAGTGAGTAAGTTCATTTCCCACCTATTATCTTCTAAATTCCACTCAGTAAACCAATATTCATACCCATCACTCATACCATCTCTATCAGTATCTACTGAAGTTGGATCTGAGATTCCAAATAATGCTTGAAGTAGAGGTTTTGCAGTAGAACCGCCTTGCCAATCTTGAAATTGTTGTAATGCAATTTGTGCTCTACCTTCTTTATTAAACAATATTCTATAGACACGATTCTCCGCTTCAGAGGGGTCTAAATATTCAGCTTCTTCCCACAACCTAGGGGCATCAGGAGGAGATAAACCACCATTCATAGGATTATTTAGAGTTAAATTAAGTTCAATTTGATCAGAAATACCATCATTATCGGAATCATAGTTACCATCGTTTGGAACAAGAGGGTTTAATGTCCAAACATTGTCTGTAGAATTCCATTTTGTAAATATTAATTCCATTCCATCTAATAAACCATCTGAATCTGTATCAGGATTATTAGGGTCAGCAGTTAATCCAGTCAGATTTATTTGTTCCGAGGATAAGAATGATCCAAACGAACTAGCAGATTCAGCAGATAGCCATGGATTAGGAAGATATTCGCCACCAAAATATAGCAAGTAAAACTGTGGGACTGTGATTAAAGAGTCGATTTCAGATAAGTTACTGGATATCACATTATATTCTTCCCAATTATTCATTCCATCACCATCTGGATCGCCAGTTCTATCTTGTTCATTAACTGGATTGAGAGTCCATGTCTCCTCGAAAAGACTCCAACGTGCATGGAAGAATTCCCAACCATCTGGCATACCATCTTGATCAGAGTCTGGGTTTAGAGGGTTTCCGGATCCTATATCGATAGCGGTGGTTGCATTTATCAGACTATTATAGGAATTAGTAGCATATTCGCCAAATGAGCCTTCGGCAAAGTTTTCCCATGTATCATTAAACAGTACTGTGGTAAAATTTTCAGGGAAAACTAAGCCATTGTCAGTAGTATCTGAGAAAATAATATCTGATTTCCAATGGAATTCAATCCAGTTAACCAGTTGTTCTTCAAGTTCCAGTACTCCGTTATGATTGACATCGTATCCATCTCCATCCGGGTTATTTAGAGCATCTGAGCCGTTGAGAGGATTCAAACCAGCCGCATTAACAGACCAGGAACAAGAATATCTAGCCTCCCAACCGTCCGGTAGAGAATCACCATCTGAATCAATATTGTTAGGGTCCGTAGTAGTCCAATTAAGAGCCGCATCGGATGTTTCGCCGTGTGATGGAAGACCTTCTTCAATAACTGTCTCAAGAAGGTTAGACCACTTATACTCACAAAGGTTTGACAGACCATCATTATCTGCATCGTCATTAGCATCAGTAGGATCTCTCGGATCTAATGTCCAAAGGTTTCCTCCGTTGTAAATATCACCTATCCAACGACGGTTTTCAATCTCCCAACCATCAGGCATACCATCTCCGTCGGAGTCAATATTTGTTGGATCAGTTGGACCATCAGTCCCTCCACCTGCTCCTGAACCTAGCCATCCCTCTAAATGTACAGATTGAGATAATATCCCTGTGTCTTCATCACATATGTATTCATCATTTAGATAATGGCAATCGAAATTTGTTGATTCAGTAAACCAACCCCAATATTCTTCACCGTCAGTAAGACCATCTCCATCTGTATCTGTTTCTCTAGGATCAGTTCCGTTAAATCCATTATCAGAACTCGTTATGAATCTGTATTCATCAAGATTTGTCCAACTTCTATCAATACCTTCGCCAATATCTGGATTATAGAATACTCCATCAGCATCTGCATCTCGGTCACGATCATAGGGGTCAGTGGGATCTAAGCCATGGATGAATTCCCATCCATCTGGCATACCATCAAGGTCTGAATCTGAAGATTGTGGATTAATTGGCATGATATTCATATATTTACCAGGAGATATTCCAGCGAACAAATATACTGCACTAGATGATTCAATAGTTGCCATCGAAGTTACTAAACCGGGCAAATATGTTTGATTATCTGAAAGTCCAGTAACTCCCTGATAGCCCCCCTCTAATACCCATGTTCCATCTCTCGAACCTACTATCACTAAGTTATCATTGGAAGTATAAACTGAGTGAACATCATTAGAACCTGATAACCAATTTTCTTCTTTCCACATTCTCTCAGAATCAAAGGCTGAAAGTGGCATAGAAATTATTTCTTCAATATCAATTAGATGGAGCCCTCCTGCAGTCCCTATCCATGCACCTGTAATTAACTCATAATTACCTGCTGAATCTTTAGGTCCAGCCAATTCTAGAACATTAACAATTGCTGATTTAGATATATTAAGTAAATCCGCTTTTTGAACATAATTTTCAGCATTTTCTCTATTGAATACCCACCAAGGTTCTCCCACTGAGTCTGAACCATCTGTAGTATTCCAAGCAATTAATCCTCCATTAGTACCAATAAGCAATAATGGTCCTCGACCATCTACATCCATGTGTAAGGCAGTATTAACATCCGCAGCATTATTTGATAATAAATCAGAAATAGATTCTAGATAGACAGGAGGAGTCATTGAAGGACCAGAAATTGAGGTAGTCCAAACATTTTGACCTGAAAATAACATAACATCTAAATTACCACTACCCGTATTTAATACGGCTATCTCAGTTAGTGAATCAATCGAGTAACTAAAATCACTATCGCCGAAGGAAGATAGGTCGAACTGTGGTATTCCATTTTCCATTTCTACCACTGTAATACCAGAATTTGTCAGCATTACAAGATAATCATCTCCATTCTTTGACCACATTATCATTGAATTAAGTTGCATACCAGCTGGCAGATTCTGAATCGTAGATAAATCATTGAATGGATCAAGAATAGTTATACCATATTTCGATCCAATTATTAGACGATCTCTTTCGTTATCAGGAATAATTGTGTGTACAGCGGAATCTATAAGTTGAGGAGAAGTTGATTGGTCGAATGTCAGAAATTCAGAGTCTAAATTAGACATATCTATACTTCTTAACCCAGGAGTTACAGAAACGCCACCATCATAATGAATCATATATTCTTCATAATTACTGAATGATTCCCCCCAACTTGTTGTAGCCACAGACGTATCTGGAATAATGTACCCATCTCTATCTAAATCCCAACCATCTGAATCAGAATCAAGAATTGAGTCACTAGCATTTCTTGGATCTAATCCATAGTGCACTTCCCAACCATCAGGTATCCCATCACCCGGTATGGCAAGTCCGACAGATATAATCTCAGACCAAGAATAGTAATCAGAATCTGACTCAGTAGGGTCACTTCCAAGCCAACCATCTCCTGTCTCTCTCTCTACAGTAGTTTGACAAGACCCGATTGTTAGTAAGTTGATTTCACCCGAGCACCAAAGACCGTCTCTCTCAGTAATCCAATCCTCAGGTGCTCCAAATATATATTCCTCAGAATTAGAATAAATTTCAGTAGCATCAATAACTCCATTTCGGTCTACGTCAAATCCATCACCACAGCCAAATGTAAAATCAACACAGCGATCAATATCTTCCCACATATCACTAGGATCCAATGGGTCAAACCAAAGGCAAGTCCAGGCACTTGTTGTGTTAAGATAACCTAACCCTCCTTCGGTGCACATATAGATTTCATAACCATCTGGTAAACCATCGCCATCAGTATCCGCTACTCTTGGGTCAAGCCACTCGCGAATTCCTGATTCACTCAATTCACCAGGTTTACCTGTTAAAGCAATTCTATCAGTAAAACATTTATCTAAAGTATAGGGCCAACAATATTCTAACAAAGCACTAGCACCATCATTATCGTGATCCGACATATTGTCAGTTCCGTTCTTAGAGTCTAAACCGGATATTCGTAAAATTTCTGAGCCAGTATCAAGAATTATATCTTCTCCAAATAAAACAGCCTCATGAAAATCGGGAATTCTATCTCCATCCTCATCAGTTACAGGAGGGCCTCCTCCTGCTGCTTCACCAGGGTTGGTATTTTCCACAGGAGCTTGGGGGCGCGTTTGAGAAACAAAGGCTAAACTAGATAGAATTAGGACTGTCATAAGAAGTGCTGTTTGTTTACGCCTCATGGTATGACCTCCTGTTAACTACCCTTAGCGACTTTCTTGCATTTATGACCATGATGGAGCGTCGTTCGGACAAACGCAATAAATAATTACACTTTGACTCTGAATTTACTATCTGAAAATCAATATATTCCGAGATATAAATCAGATTCATTGAAGGGCCTAACGCAGGCCCATCAATATGCTTGACATGGGATTAGAGATTATACATCTTGGATCAGGAAGTAGAGGGAACTCTACTCTATTAATTTCGGGTAATTCGAAAATGCTTATTGACTGTGGATTTTCGCTGAAACAGACGGAATTAAGATTGAAAAGAATCGATGTAGATCCAGAAACAATTGATGCAGTTATAGTCACGCATCACCATGGTGATCACTCTAAATCTGCACTAAGAGCCTCTAAAAAGTGGGGGTCTAAACTCTATTCAAATACTGAAACTGCTATAAAAATGGGTTGGAATCCTATCAGTGAATGCAGAACCTTCGCAAATTTAGAAAGATTAGATATTAGTGAAGAAATCAGTATCTTACCTATTCCTGTCCCTCATGACGACGCAGAGAATATTGCACTAATAGTGAGTAATGGCGATGGAAATAGAGCAGGTTTTGTCACAGATTTAGGAGAAGCAACTGTGGAGTTAAAACGTCATCTAAAAGGTTGCTCACATATATCAATTGAGGCGAATTATGACCATGAAAAATTAATGCAAGGACCCTATCCTGATTCATTAAAAAGAAGAATTACGGGGAGGGGGGGGCATCTCTCAAATAGTCAGACCGCTGATATAATCAAAGAAATTTTGACACCAAATTTGAAAACATTGGTATTGTGCCATTTATCAGATAAAAATAATGCACCTCATCTAGCAGAAAGTGAGGTTTTGATGCAAATCGCAGACGATTTCGAAGGTTCAATATTCATTTCGGGGCAAGATGGTCCGGATTTCAAGATAGTTCTAGAAAATAAAGAAGCCAAGAATTACAAGTACACAACGAATTAATGACCCATCACTACCCGGTGTACAGAATTTTGGACCTCTTTCATACGATCATTCGCCCCAAGTTCTCTGAATACTGATAAGGACCTTTGTAAATAATCCATTCTTTGTGAACGATCGGTTTCAACTTCCCCTAAACGCGCTAAAAGTTCTCCTTTCAAATGACGGAAATCATTCGCTTCTGCCAACGCAAGTCCCTCTAAATAGTGTTCAGATGCTTCTTCTTTTCTACCTGCATCACTAAGAACCTGTCCCAGTAACATTTCAACCTCTACTGCACTGTGTGGGTCAGCTTGTTCAGAGAGTATTTCCAAAGCACCTGAATAATGTAACATAGCTAAGTCGTTATCTTTCATTCTAGCATAATACCTCCCCAAAACCGCTCTTGCTCTGGCATGTAAAGTGTCCTGACCATTGTCTTTAGTTTCATCATGAGCAAGCATTGCATGATCTCTTGCACGATCCAACTCACCCATTTCTAAAAAGGCAGATGCGAGTCTGATTCGTGAATCGCATAATTCAGGATTATCCTCAGAATCTAATAAATTTTCCACATTACTGTAAACTTCCAAGGCGTGTCTAGTATCTCTACGACGCCGGAAAATATACCCCATATTATTATATGAACGAGCAGCAGAAACTGCATCTCGAGTACTTATTTGGATTTCAAGTGCTTGACGATGTAACTCTAATGCATCATCCATTGCTCCTCTTTTAACTGCTATATCTGCCCGAGAAGAAAGAAGTCGAGCAAGTTCCTTACTTTGTTTATTTTTCTTTGCTATGGGTATGGCAGCATCATATTCTTTTTCCGCTTCATCCCATCTCCCTTGTATGGATAGAATATCTCCTCTAAGTTCTCTGACAACACCCCAAGACTTAGAGTCGAAGCCTTCTCTATCTAATGCTCTAAGAATACCCAGTAATTCAGTATGACCTGCTTGAACCAGTGTATGCCCTTCTGTAGATAGAATTTTAGTCAATTCATCTATTTTATCCGAATTATGAAGATGATGTATTAATTCAATTCTATCAGTAGCACTTGTTTTACGATTTCTATACCAATTAACTGCATTACCATGCAATTCTTGACGGAGACCTTCTTCCATTGAGAGTACTAAAAATTCACGAACTAAATCGTGAACATCATAGTTAGAACTATCAGCCTGCCGGGCTAGTCCTTTTTCGACTAATTCATCTAGAAGATCAATCGCTGCATCTAATTCACTAAGTGCATCTAATGGAGTAGGTTCTCTAAAAACTGCAATCGCACCGAGAAGTCTCTTCTGCGGCCCCGATAATCGACTGAAAATTTCTTTTTCAACAAAGGTTTCCAAAGTTGCGTGGAATGTACCTCCAACGCTGCCTCGATTGATTAATTCTAGAACTAGAGGGTGACCACGTGAAAGTGAATAGATATGAATAAATTGAGATGCTTCCATATCTGGCATAGCAGAAAGTATTTGTTTACTTGATTCTTTATCAAGACCTTCTAATGGCATAACTAATGTTAATATCTTACCGTCAGAATCTTTCTCTGGAACTACCATCCTAAATGAACGAGAAAACATAACTATACCTACTTGGTCAAGATTCGGTATTTTCATACAAATCCCCCTCAATATCGTAATTAAAGTTTCATCACCAACCTTATGTAAATCATCAATTACAATTAAACTAGGCGAATTTTTGAGACCTTTGATTATCAAATCAACTGCGACATTAGATTGAGGGATAGGAGTAGCAGCTAAATAATCGGATAAATCATTAGATCCCATTGTCGATTGCCATTCAGCAGTAGCTTCAAGGAATGAGCGAGACCCCTCCCAATCTTGGCAGCGGTGATATAATAAATTTCTTTCATGAGTAAACCTTTCAATAATTTTCCCGGCTAAAGCGGTCTTCCCTATCCCTGCAATACCTGGTACAAGTATGGATGAAGACCTGACTTCTAGTAAGTTCACCATATCTTCAACTTCTTTTTCTCGACCAAAGAATTTTCTAGTTCTAGGAAGGTCATTATATGATGTAACCAACTGCTTTTCAATATGTTTTGATAAATCCCGCTCAATTAGTTCAGCGGTAAGAAGCGATAAGTCAATACTACCATTATCATCAATATATCTTAATATATCTACATGCCTTAGTGGTAAATCTGTTATCTCTAGAGCATTAACAAGTGGTACAGTCTCTACTGAACCATCCGAATGCTTCATACGAACAGGTTGAACACTCACTTTGTCCCAAATCCCATTAGCAACTTTTAATCCGTCATCAGTCAAGAAATAGGCCTTTCTTTTACGAGAAACACCTGTTACATGAGCCTGTCTTTCAATCAGAAGACCTTGTTCCCTCATGCCAGAAATTGCTCGGGGAACGTTTGATCGTGCTATTGCAACAGCATTGGCTATACCCATTTGAGATAGTGCAAATGGGACTTCGACTCGCCCCGCATGTTCAACATAATCTCTAAGATGCAGTAAAATCCTTTCTTGGACCCCAGGCCTAGGCTGTCCCACTGCACTCATGATAGTTCAGGAATCTGCAATACCTCATGAAGTTTCGGTGTTAGAGGCCATCATTTGAGTCATCAAGAATTATAATTAGGATCTTCTATCCAGTCATTAGATTCTTCATCCCAAATCCAACCTTCGGATGAACTATCTTCATCAGAAACTTCCGAATTATCATCTTCTTCGATTTCTACATAAAAGTACACAAATACACCGCCAATCAATCCAATAATCACAAGCGCGATTATAGCCATCATTCCTGTAGAAAGACCTTCATCGGGAGTGCCCACAGATATCTTGACATTACTGGAGTAGTCTGCGCCTACATATCTGAATACTGGAGTTACTGAACCATCACTAAATCTTGAAGATGCAATTCCCAGAGTCCATGTTGAATTATCTTCAACGATCGTATTATTCGCTGGAACTTGATTAATTAATACTGTAACAGTTTTTCCAGGAAGACCTATGCCAGAAAATATGAGTGTTTCACCATCTTGAATTACTGTGACTTCGGGTACATCAATTTGGAAACTTATGGGTATGACAGTAAAAGTCACTGGGTTTGATATTTCTTTTGAACCAAAAGGATCTGTGGCCATGAACACTACATTTTCTAGGGTCCAAGTTTCCATATTATTATCATAAAAGAACATAGAAATAGGGTCATATGTAGCGATACCGTCTTGACCTACGTTAATTACCATTGCAGGCGATGTAGAATCATCATTGGAATCAGCATCATAAACTGATAGAATTAAATCTTGATTTACATCTAAATCATAGAAGAATAGATTCAAATCAATTTCTCCTTGAGTGCATCTATCTTGAGATTGTGACGAAATTTCACAATACAGTACAATCTCATTTAACCACCCATCTGAATTGAATATAGGTTGATTATTTCCTGCGTCTGAAGGGTTGTCAGCTGTAATCACGATAGTTGTCATTCCACTGAAATCATAACCGTCATAAGACCTTACATCGATTGCATATTCGTGATCATGTTGAAGAATTGTTGGGTCCCATTCTGTAGACCAAGCACCATTGGTATCGAACTCAGACACAGATTGTTGGTGGACAATAATACCATCATTGTATATGTCTCTGACTGTTATATCAACTCTTGATACAGAGCCATCGTTATCTCTGGCAACACCATCAATTGTAGTATCAGTCACAGAAAGTCTTTGTCCTTCTTGAGGAGATAATAAACTAACAAAAGGTGCCGAATTAGAATTATCGATTGTCAGAGTCATGGTAACTGCATCACATTCATCGATTATACTCAAACAGAAATCTGAGTCAGAGGCCCATATTGTAAAGGTGTATTCCTCGGAACTCCTAGGTTGGCCACTGAAATCCCATGTCCAAGACCAATCAGCACCTCCAGAGGTAGGAGTTGTGCCTTCGAAACTAGGGCCGCTGATGTAGAAATAAACCTCCCCTATATCTTTACTACAGTCAATAGGGCATCCATATTGATCATATGCAGTTCCTTCGAAAGTAACTGTTCCGTCTGACCAAGTTGAACCATCACTTGGCGATGTAACCGTTAAAACAGGAGGAGCCGCATTAAGTTTAATTGTACGAGAAATTATTGGACTGTAATCAATACCATCGAATGACCTAAATTCGAATGTATAATCATTCTCCTGGTAATTAGTCATATCAAATGAATAGTACCATGAGTTGAATGGATGATTAAAACGTGTTACGGTACCTGGTTCTGCGTCACTGCTATCTACTGCAAATCCTGCTGAACTCCACTCACTTGTGAATGGATCGCGAACTTCTATTGAATGAATATACCCTTTCTGATCCCATTGAGCTAACTCATCAGTAGCATAGAAACCAGCTAATTGACCGTCATGAGCAGACCCTGTGAAATTAACGATTTTCCTGAAAGAGTGGCCGTCCTGTTGTATCACAGAAACAGATGGACCAGAATTGAACAAATTAATAGTATCTTGATATGTTGCGTCTTGGATTACGAAATCACTTCTCGCATAGCCGAATCCGAAACGGTAAGCGGTGTAATAATAACGCGATAACTCACGAGTACCTGCACTATAATCACAATCTAAATCATTATTATCAATAGTTAAATCACCATCATTATCTATTCCATCTGAGCATGAATCTTCAAACTCATCGTCCGCAAAACCATCGGGGTTATCTCCCCCTGCGAGACCGCGGAAATCAAGGTGAGAATCAGAGGCCAGAGCAAACCAAGGAGTGTATCCATTCTGGTCAGTATATAATGAATAAAGGTCATTACCCAATGCATCTTCAATGAGAACATTAGTATTTTCAACAGTCATCCCATCAACTAAAGTTTGGAATCTAACCATCTCTGCTCTACGGACTTGAATTGCATACTGAGTAGGCTGTGATTTGATATAAATTTTTGAAGTGTCAACATTAGATAAGTTTGCGAATGTAAATACAGTAGAATTATTATCCATATTCATAGCTAGCGGGAAATTAATTGGAGTTAAATTATCACAACTAGCGCATTCAGAAATAGGGGTTGGTATGATTGCACCTTGGAAACCATTTGCAGGCCACGCTTCTTGATCAGGCCAGTCTAGAATGACCGGGAAAAGACCTGGAGGGGAACTCGGAATAAATTCTGATTGAACCGTTACTGAAGACTTAGTAATATTGTAAGCGGTTTCAATACCGTTCCAAGTATTTAGAGAGAAGAAACCTAATGACCCATATTGCTGAGTATTAGCGAAGCCACTGTCATAATTACGAATAACTGCACCAGTCCCAGGTGTATTGAATATGTTCCTTTGAACATCTAATAAACCACCAATTGCCCTGATTCCATCAGCATCACCACCTAGGTTGAACTCATTATCATAAAGTGTAACTCCTGAACGGAACAAACTAACTGCGGGGCAAGTATATTCACCACCCCAGTATTTGAAGCTAGAACAGGTGCCTGGTGTATCTACACTAACCGTATTGTTTGTAAAGTGAAGTCTTGAAGCAGAGGGCGATGGCCCTGATGACGATAATTCTCCAATTTGTACTGGCGTTTTTGCGGTATTTACGATACTATTATACTCAGCGATAACATCAAATGAACCGGTCAACCAAAGACCATTCCACCCTCCTATAGGACCTATTTCATTGTGATGAACATACGCCTTACTAGATTGGACGGTGATCCCTGAACGTTCACCTACTCCAGAAATATCATTATTATGCAATTCAACATTCGCTCCATCATAAGCGGTGATTCCTGAACCTGTATCGGTTGTAATCTCATTATTACCAATTTCAATAGTAAAATCCTCGCCTTGAACCGATTTTATTCCATTTATATCTACACCATTACAATTGACATTTATATCAGAATTAGTTAGGCTTCCGGAAGAACTTACTAGAGCGAATCCATAGTCTCCGGTATTCACTGTTGCATCATTTATTTCGATAAATGTGCCCTCAGCCCAAAGAGTTGGTCGACCACCATCGTTATTGCCACAACCATTATCAGTTCCAATAAAAAATGGAGAATTCATTACAAGAGGGGAGATTTGAGTCCCTGAACCATAAATCTGAACAGCAGAACCACCCACACCGCTCTTTTCATCACTACCAGCAACATAAGTACCACCTTCAAAGATAGGCTGGGCTAGATTTGTAGTCAATACACTGCTTGTATTTATGTTAGTGAAACGCATTTGAGTTAGAGTTGGAGATGCCCCGTCAATAACCATAGCACCATATCTCCAACGATTAATAGAATCAATATAGTAAGGAATACCCCAAGTATCTTCAAAAGTAATGTGCCTAAATCCAGTCTCAGAGAGATCTATCGAACTACGGATTAACATTCCCTCAAAGCATGAAGCATCCTCTACTTGGATTTCTTGAGTTCCTTGCTTCATCCCTTTACATTCGCCGATAGCGCTAGAATTTGATGGGTCCGTCCATCTAAGTGTAATCTTGTTAGCCATACTGGCATCTCCACTTGCACCACAAGATGAAACACCTGCACAAATGTTTCCTCGGACATCAAGATAGGTACCATTAGGGAAAACAACAGTGGTCCCAGGTTGAATAATTAATTTAGCACCTGAGGCAATTGTGACATCTCCAGTAAGTTGATGAGTACCTGACCATGTTTCAGATGTAATAATTGTCCCAGCGGTTGTTTCATTGTTAGCCATTACTGGTGCAGCCGGGCCTACTAAAGCAATGAGAACGCTAGATAACATCAGAAATACTAGGAAGGAACTTCTTGCACGGTGCTTGGACATGTTTTACCGTATTATGAATCATTTATCAACGCTAACCCTAATATGATAGATAATGTATCAACAAAGAGTTTTAGTATCATATTTCAAAAATTTTAATTTCTATATCGTGTTGAACGAAAAAGCCACTTCTTTTGACCACTTTAGTGCATTGAGGCTACCATATCCTGAATGAGAGTCGTGACCATCATCTCCAAAGTTACTTCGATCGGAAGACATTGCTAATGACCGCTTGACTTTTTCCATCTCATCACTATCAATGAGTCCGTCAGTCCCTGCAATATCATCGCCATATTTCTGAAGTATTAGGGCTAATGAACCTGTGACAAATACTGTAGAATCACTAGAACCGGATGAGTATGCATATGGTGAAGAAAGGCTACTTGAGGTAGTAGAAAATATGTTAACACCTGGAGCAATGACCTCTGGTTTTTGATTTGGGTATTCTCTATCAACACCAAAATAAGGATCTGTAGAAGACCCATAGGCACTACTGCCCCATACATCCCCTGCCTTATTTATTGCACCGACTGATATTACACCAGAAATGCTAGAAGGTTGAGATACATCATTTATACTAGCATCTAAACCAGTATTTCCTGCGGCAGCAACGACAAATATGCCTACTTCTAGGGCCTCTTGAACAGCAATATTAGTTTGTGACAAAGATAAGAAATCAGATGGCTGACCACCGAGACTCAAGGAAATAATATCTACTCTCTGTGTAATCCTGCACCACCTAATTGCTTGTGCTACTCGATCACCGGAGCCGGAGGTACCCTCATCATCCAAAGCTAAGGCAACAGATAGACTTACTTCGGGAGCGGCTCCCACAAACGTACCATTGGAAATCAATATTCCTGACATTAAAGTACCATGCGAATCTTTACCTACATCCCTTATCTGTTCGTGATTACCATGTACGAAGTCTC
The DNA here is from genome assembly GCA_002494975.1 of Euryarchaeota archaeon UBA556. Classification (GTDB taxonomy): domain Archaea; phylum Thermoplasmatota; class Poseidoniia; order Poseidoniales; family Thalassarchaeaceae; genus MGIIb-O2. The sequence continues at coordinate 37,066 of DADI01000032.1, read as the reverse complement.
TGAATCCGACTAATTTCTGATGAGAGAAATCCGGATGTGCCATATCAATACCAGTATCTATGATGCATATGTGTACACCCTCGCCAAAATATCCTTCAGATTGTAACTGGCGAATTCCAGAGTCTTCGTAAGCCCATTCTGAATCCGGTAAAATAGGGACTAGAAAAGCACTTACCCAAGGCCAACTAGCGATGAGTAGTATTGTAGATATAGAGAAGAAAATTGCTCCATTAGGCCAGATATATTTCTTCATAGAACCTATTGGCCATCGTAATTCACGTGCCTCAGCATCTGTTAAACCATAGTCGGCACCAGTATATCCGGGTGCATAAGGGTCAATTGCAGTTAGCATCCTGAAATCTTCAGGCTCAGGAAGTAAATCCAAGTCTTCTATAGATCCCAAACTAATACCTCCATAACCTTCAGATTGAGATTTCACTTAAGAATCTCTGTTCTGAAAAAGGTTCCATTCTATTAAAACTCAGAATGGAGCACCAGGTCGTCTTGATTTAGATTTAGTCAAATATAATACAATAATGACTAAACCTGCAATTAATAGATATGGAATCCAGTCGGTACTTTCATCATCACTTACAGCAGGTGAACGAACATCGACATTCTTTGAACCAATCATTATACCATCGACTTCATTCCAATTACTGTCATCAACATTTTCTTCACCAAATACACTAGAATTGATTTCAAGCACTAGATAGTAAGGGGCAGTAGTAATATCTGACAGATCGAACAAGAAGCTGAACAGAGTTTCTGACTGAGCACTCACATCCAAGATAGTTAATGCGCTAACTGAAGTAGGATTGTTACATGCTACATCGTTACAAAGAGTTGCAACCAGTTCTACTTGCTCTGCGTCTACTAAGCCATCATTAGAAACTGTTGCCACGTATGTAATTTGACCGCCTGCAACAGGTTCACCACCACCTAGTGATTGAACGTTTTCGACCTTAAGAATAGGATGAGAACTCATAATATTAATTTCAATGTTTTCATATGTATTCCCTGCCTTATCAGTTGGAGTGACATATATTGTAAATTGTTCATCATTATCTACATCAGGAGCTACAACTGTGACACTATGTGTAGTGCTAACAAATCCACCTAAAGTATGACTTGTTGGCCCTGTTCGACTCCAACCATCTGGTAATTCAGAATCATCAAATCCAAACTCAAACTTATCATCACCATTTCCTGAATTAGTAAATTCGATAGGTATGATGATTAATTCACCAGGGGCAACCCCATAGACCTCTTCCATAGGGTTTGACACAAATCCATGAATTTGAGGGACTCTAACTATCAGTTCATGAGTTTCTTGGTATCCATCTTGAGTTGAAACAATAATTGTCACCATGTGTCCGTCATCGAATGAGTGAGCAACTGACTGATTTGCAGGAGTTACTCTGATATTCAAATCATTAAACATCAGGCTATTATCTAGACCTACTTCAAATTGAGTAGAAGTATTCCAATCGCCTGAACCATTATTGAATTCTAGAGTCCAATCCGAACCATCAGAACCAGATATAGCTCCACCAACTGTGTAAAGGTCATATGATTCATGACCTAAATATTCAACTTCTAGTGTGAATTCAACGGGTACAAAACCATCAGTTTCATTTTCTACAAGATTAACATCACTCATAGAACCAACATATGAATCATCGCCAGAAGTGAGATTCAAAGTTTGTATAGAAATGTCATGGTTCGATATACGATTGTATAATAGATTCAGAATTGGAGATTCTTGACCTGAATATATATCTACTCCAAGACCTGCCATGTATTCCATAGAAATTCCTCTTTGTTCGACATCAAAATCACCTGAAAATTGTACATTTCCGTTTGGAAGAAGGAGGCTAAGAGTCCCTGTTTCATCAACGACTTGTATCCACTTCATTCCAAATCCAATATCAATAACGACATTAGAATCATTAATTTCACCTATATTTCTTGAAATACCATCATAATCTAACCATTCAGTAGTCACATCAAGTAAACCACCTCTAGTTAGTTCCATTTCCAGAGTACCACCATCTACGACATCTACATCTAATAGCCCCATTATTACTAGATCTTGATTAGGAACACTGGCGCTTACGATCCATAGGCCAGGTTCTAACTGAGCAGACCATTCACCAGACCAAACTCCATCACTTGAATTAAGAACTGGTTCTACTGCTTCTCGAACTAAACCTGCAGTAGGTATTATTGAAACAATAATGTCTTCTAAAGGAATACTAGATATCCCAAGATCGTAAGATATATTACCAGAAACATCAACTAAACCTGCAGTTAATTCTAGAAGTACCTCGTTAGAGACATTAGAAACTGAAACACTTTCTTGTACATTCTCGAATCCATCATAAGATGTATTAATTGACCAAATAGTGTTAGCAGGGACAAATAATTCCCAATCACCATTATCATCTGAATCAATAGGAATTAGTGGAAGTAAATCATTAGAGAATTCCATATTCACTTCAGAGATACCCTCTCCTATGTTAGATGCATTATTATCGTTAAGGTCCCAAAATACATTACCAGTTAAAGCTACAAACAAGTTTGCAGTCAAATTGTAATGATTATCGCTACCAGGAACAACTGCTAGGGAATAATCATCAACTATCCACCTCTTACCATCCTCTGTATAATTAAGAGAAACTACCCAATTACCTGTCACTAAATCATTACTTGCGAAACCGGTTGAATTAGTTGCCTCTATACTGAATGCGCCCAATCCGTCTGCTGATTCTAGTGACAAACTAATTCCAGAGAGAGCAGAGCCAGAATCATCTTCAGTTAAAGTGAAAGAAACTTCTGAGAGTTGAGTTGTAGACATTTGTAATTCTTCAGAGGTGATATCGGAAGATGACGTTATTAGAGTCCTTAAGCCCTCCTTTACACCATCATTTACTGTTTCAGTAGTGACTATCCAATCGCCTTGAGCAATGAAATCTACAACGCTCCCGTTAATATCGGTTGTTCTTGAAAGTATCCAACCGTTCTCAACATTTGTTAATCTTACTAGTTGCTCAGATAGGGGTCCTCCACTTTCATTAGTGAAAGTCATGCTTACACGCCATTCAGGATCGAAACCAATTGAGCGTTGAATAGTTGAGGAATCCATACCAACTTGGAAATCAACATCTCCAGTCATGATTCTAGTACCAAACAAATCTCCTTGATTTACATCAGAAATTTCTACAGATATTCGATAAATACCTGGTTCGACAGATACATCAGCATGACCAGTTCCATCCCATGAAGAATTATCAATATCTATTTGATAATCTAAGCCATTAATTAAAGAAATAAGTGTGAAATCATAATTTACAGGAGTACCATTAGAAATGTTATTATCTCCTGAATTATCTAAGAAGAAATCTACTGATAATATAGAATCAACTGGATAAATTATAATCTCTACAGTGTCATTATTATTGTCAACATTAGTTGTGTTTGTACCCGAAGTAAAGTCTTCAGAAATTACGGAGAATTCCCAGTTACCCTTTGGTAGAACCATCTCAAACGTCCCGCCATCATTTGTCTGAGCACGCCACTTAACATCATAGTCAAGACTTTCTGCCACTACTGTAGCAGATTCCCAACCGCCTACGTCAGAATTGTAATAATTATCAGCTCTATTGATACTTATTATTCCTGTAATTGATTGACCAGGGCGAGCGACCATTACAATGTCTTCCATATCGGAATTGACGGTGAACTGTGTACCATTAACTAATTTCAGATTAGTCCCTAATTGAGTCACTGCATCAACTAGAGTTCCCTGAGGCAGAACCAGAGAGAATGTCCCATTAGAAGAGGTTTCAACAGTAGTACTGAAATCATCCCAATAGAATACAATAGGTACGAATTCTAAGGTTTTATTTTCATCCACAAGGTTTTCGTCAATATTCTCATTATAGTATAGTGTACCAGTTACAACTTGACTAGTATAGAATTCATAAACGGAGGAGAAATCATTGTCACCGACTTCAATTTCTTCCCATAATTGTTCTGTTTCAGACAAAGTGTAGTTTAAAATCCACGTACCTGGTGTAAGTTCAACATAATATTCATTAGTCATATTGTTGAAAACAGGTGTAACTGGAGTTCCTGATCCATTCTTCTGATTTAATATCAAATCTAAGTCATTGACAAATTCTGAATTGCCATCGTCTCCATCCCTCAACAACTGGAATGTTAAGTCAGAAGTATTGGGGACAGGTGACGGGAAAACAAAGGAAGAGGCAGTATTTGCGTCAAATATGTATTCAACGTATAATTCAGAAAAGCCATCGCCATCAATATCCAGTTCAGCAATATATTCACCTGGCATAATAGGGCCGAAAGTAACTTTAGAACCTATTAATTCAGTATCATCCCATGTTAATTCAGGAGAGATTAGACAAGGTGCGTATTGAACATCATCACAATCATAGATTGCATCGGAAGCATTGGACTCATTAGTCCTCAATATTATTGAAGCCATTATTGGGTTACCTGTTTGATCTACTAGTTCAGCAGCAATAGAACCCCCATGAATATCAATTTCTGTGATAGGTCCATTAGAAGACTGAGATATAGTATATACATCATCAATAGCGACATGTGTCCCATCGCTAAAGATTACTGCAACATCGTAAGACCCAGGTATTGCATCAACTATGTGGAATGTACCAGGTTGAACCATCACACCACTAAATATACCAGTACCTGTGAATGAACCAGTTCCATTAATAGTTCCATAACTAGTTAATTCAGAGTTAGATGTGTCAGTAGAGAATACACCTGAACCGATGAAAGTTGATTGGACTAATTTCTGAGTAAATGATGCCACGCCATTGGCTGTAAAGCGTCCGGTAGCATTAACTATACCATTGAGAAGATATTTTCCATCGGATTGCATACACAAACTAGAGTTCTCTGGCATTGTCTCATTAACGTCGCAATTAACTAATTCAGAAATATCATCATTTATTACACCATCAATTATTCCGTTGCCTGCGAATTCACCATCTCCAGTAATACTGTGATTATTGAATACTGTTTGAGTATAATTTCCTGTGAAGTCAGAGATTGTGGCAGTAGTCTGAGTTATGACACTTCCTTCACCTGTGAATGTCACTTCACCTGTACCTTCAAATCTAAGATCTTCTCCATCTATAGTACCATCAGAAGTTGACAAAACATAAGGTTCTGCATCTATCATATCCCAAGAAGGAGTTAGCTCAACTGTGGCATCGTCTAATGAATCACCAGAGAATGCTTCTGTGCCCGCCCAGACTAATCTGCCTATCGAAGATGCTGGTTCTACAATTATAGGAGCCGAAATTACTGACTCACCATTACTATGACCGTCAACACCTGAGATGTTAACTATAGTCTCAGATAACCAAGTAGAACCTGACACGTTACCTAAAATTCCAGTTATTGGATTCAGAATTCTAACATCTGCAGTTTCACTTTCAAAAATATCTCCAAGAGACTGCCCTACGTTAGTAGTCATAATTTGAGTTCGCGCAGAATCCAGATCAGATTCACCATAGAACGCAGAAACTCTAATTTTACCAGCAGGTGCTATGAAACTGTATTCACCGTTTTCATCTGCATCTGTTGTACCTATAGGAATCCAGTAAGTTCTTTGGTCTCTATCTGTGACTTGCCCATCGATTTCGACCTCATCTCCACTGAATGCATCTCTTTCAATCAGGATTTTCGCATTAGGAACTGGCCCGACACCATCTAATTCAACTGTCCCTTCTATAGTTGCTCCACTGTAATACTTCATTATTTTGACTTGAGTGTTAGCACTTCCAATACCAAGATTTGTACAATCAGAATCAGTTAAGTTACCATCTTCATCTGTTTCACAATCTGGTTGATACCAATTTGATAACACCATATGATTCATCATTGCACCGGGAAGAGGATATGCATTCTCTAGATATGAACCAGGTGCACCAGAAGTGTAGAAATGAGGCGCAGGTTGTTCTGCATCTCCAGGTAGTCCAAGAGTTGAAGTTCCATATCCAACGTAAATTCTTGCAACCATAGTGTCAAAGAACTCTGGTTGATGTTGGTAATCGATATCGATCATTCTAATCATTTCATTAACATCAGTTAAAGCACCTGATTGTTGACGAATTACGTCATTCATATATTCTATTTCATATTCTGCAGAAGTACGAGGAATTATTGGTCCATCGCCTCTCTGAGTTTGATAAAGAGAGGAAATATATGTTTCAGTCTCTAATCCAGATAAAGAAGTAGGAGCATGGAAAATACCTGTAGTTTGACCTTGATGATAGCTATAATCTTCATAATACTGGCCACCGAGTGGATAAAGACGATTATCTACTGCGAAATATCTAATTTCGTTGTTTCGAGAAATCATCTCACCTAATGGGCCTTCATAGTTTTGGACATCATAAACTAAATTTGTAGAAATATCATGATATAGGTCATTTATTCCTGAAGAATCGAACATCTGTAACAAGAAAGCTCTACTTAGAGCAAGTTTGGCATTAACTCGATGAAGAGCAGTGGAAACATCTTCAAAGTCTTCAATTAAATCAGGTGTATATCTGTAACCTGCAATATCATAGAATTGGATTATTAATTCACCTTCCATATCGTGTCCTTTAGGATATCTGTCTAAATCAGAAACAGAGTTTCTAGCATCATTAAATTCATCAATTGCAGATTCTTCATTAGTAGAGACCTCAGAAATTATTTCTCCATCCTCAAGTACTATCCATAATTCATCAGAACTGGGGATACCATTAGATTCCAATTGGTAACCTCTCAATAATTCGTACTGGCCATCGACTGCAACCACGCTCAATGATCTGCTTAGAACTACATTAGAATCCCCCTTATTGAGGCTCATAATAATACTGAACTCGTCATATTGTGCTTGAGTCATGTGACCATCCAATAATAATGTCTCGAATTCATCAGTGAATCCAGAAGAATCTGTTGAACGACGGTCACCTTGGGCTAGTGTGGTGATAAATAATGAAAGCGTGTCATCTTGACTAGCAGATAATAACATAGCACCACTATTTGGAATTCCTGACTGGAAGTTATCAGCAACAGTTGGGTGTTGCCCTTGAGCAAGAGCTTGGAAACCATAATCCCACCATGATACAAATGCAGGACGTTCTGAAAAACTTACTTCAGTATCTTGCTCTGAAAGCCATTCATAGGCCATATTCCATGAGCCAGAATTAAATCCGGGTCCAAAAGTCCCCATATACCATAAATCGCCATTGGCGTCATAATTCTCACTATTTAGAAGAGAGAAACCTAATACTTCTTGCCTAAAGACATCAGGGGTAATGTCATGAATCGTTTGATCGACATCTGATGCTGATTGTTCTCCTCTTGGAATTCCTGAATCTATACCATAAGTGATATGTTGCGTGCAAACTAACATCAAAACTAGAAGAATTACCGGAACTCCAGGATGTCTCTTTGATGCTGACCAATTTGCCCAGAAACGAGTACGTGGAGTTGCAATTCCAGATTTACGCCATTCTTTAGAGAAACCTGAGAAATTAGCATAATTCCACATCATGGCGATTCCTATTCCGCCAACAACTGAAATTGCTGGTGTTGCATTGAATATGAAACGACCTGCGGACCAAGCCATGTAAATAGCAATGAGAACCCATAATCCAAGAAGAATATGGCTTTGTTTTTCTTTTCTAGCACCTCTCCAAAGTAATATTACTGATACAAATATTGCTATCAAGGATACAATTGGACCATATGATGCGAAAAGAACACCACGACTAGGCGCTTGTGCTTCTCCAATTGTTCCGAATATTTTATTCTTGGAGAAGTAAAAACCTCCAGTAAACAGTACATCCCATCCGTCGTAAACATTGAACCTTTGAAGCGAGTAAAGTACTGCGAGTATACTTCCCATCAGGACTACAGTACTTCCGAGTACCAATAACCAAGGCCTATCCCTATATGACGAAGATATCCAACCTAATGCAAGTGTGAATCCGATAATGTAGAACATTGGTTGGAAACCACTAGGGTCGAATAATAGGCCAAGTTCAGGCCTACAATAGAACGGTAGAGGTATTACAAATGCAGTTAACATCATTTGCAATGATGCTGCAGTAATAGGTAAGCTGTCTCTTCGGCGGAACATATTGAAAAATACTTGAAACGCGAATGCGATAAATAAGATACCAGGACCATAAACGAAACCTTTCCACCCTAGAGCCACGATAGCAAAGGAAACACCAGCGAGTGTGGCATTAGCCATTACCTTGGTATGTTCTGACCACATTTTCCTGATACCGGCTACAATATAGAGTGGGCTCAAACTTGGAGTATTGAATAATCTCTGATTAGTAAGGTTATTCATTGCTTTAACCCAGTAGTAGAATGCGATTGCTAAGAAAAGCATAGCAAAGGCGTCGTGATCTGCAAGACCAAATGTAGAGTGACTGATATGACCAGGCATCAATGCAATTAACCATGCAGCAATAATACCTGCCATATTACTGTGTAATTTTCTTGCTAGAGCTGCTATTGGAAGTACAATTAGCGCACCGAAAATCGCAGGTAATGCAGCAACGCTCCACCATACCGATGTTTCAATAGACATACCAGATAACCAAGAAAGAAGAATTCCTCCTAGAGCAAGTGACCAAGAAAAGAGAGGAGGTCGTGGGTTAATAGCAACCATTGGATATGCCCTATCTGCATCTACTATCAGATGACTTCTTTCGAGAACTATGTAATCAACTACGCGCTTCATGTACCAAGGATCAGATCCACCTGACATATCCCAAAGTCCTGTACCTGCAGCATTCATTGCAGGAAGAACATTCCATCCAACTCTTACTGCTAGAGCAACGAAAAGTGCTAAACTAACCATGACTCCATATGAATGCTGATTCCACCATTTACGGAATTCAGAATTATCTCTTCTGGGTGATATGTCGCCAAATCGACCACTGGCTGCAATCATCATCCCACCTACATTTAACCAGAATACTAGCAAAAACCATGTGAATAAACTAATGTTACCGTCACCATTAAGTTGCGAAAGTGGTAAGTCATTACCAATTTCTTGTAAGTGAGCTAAGGTATACATAACCCAATTTAATGCGACCACTGTGCCTAAAACATGCCATCTCTCTGAATTACAAAAAGATACAAAGATTACTACTATTGTCGCGAAAATAGCCCATACAGAGCCGAGATATAGATGATTATCATAGGATGTTACGTCGTCAAAAGTACTCAACCAGATTACTGGGATTAAGTTGACAACGAATACTGCAGTTGCAGTAATTATACCAGCATTAGGCATGATAGAAGGTAAGTCACTAAACCAAGAACCGGTGCCTGGTGTTGCAAAACGGCCTCTCATTGCCAATGTTAGGAGAACACCTAACGATATTGATGCGGCCCACGATGCAAAGAAAATTGAACCAATCGAACTACGAACTACATCGATTAACTCATCGGGATTACCTGCCCATGAAGTTTCATCAAGAGAATATCTAGTTGCAGTAGAAATAGCTAAATGGAAACCTATTACTACTGAAAGCAATATAGTTAATTCTTCATTTCTGCCTGAAATAAACAAAAGAAGTGAAGATACTGCCATAAATGCAAAAGTAAATCCTTCTAACGGTTCAAGAATAGAAAATTCAATTAGAATATATGAAATAAATATAATCAATATGGAAATAAGGGAATTTCTAGATTTAGTAGCGGATGCAGATTCACCAAATGTGTTCAAGACCATACCAAGAAACGCGGCTAAAGCAGCGATAACTGGTAAGATCAGGAGGTCTACATATCCGTCGCTTTCTATTCCACCATTCGCGACATAATCAGTTCCAAAGAAGAGCACCAAAAGAGTTGCTAGCACCGCAGGAACTGGGAGTAAATTCTCATTAGAAAATACGCCAACAGTCGCATCATTATCATCGTTCATTATTCATCACCATATTGTCGAGCCTGTAGGCTCAGTGTTGCGGCGAAAATTGGGGATGTTATAACCGTTAGTGGGTTAACTATTTTGATAGTGAATCAAATTAACCTAAAATATTTGTCTCAGAGCCCTCTGTGACCAATATCTGAACGATAGTGGGAACCTGTTAGTTTTACATTTCTAATTACTTCATAAGCCGCTTCAATAGCAGTACTCAAATCAGGTGCTATTCCGGTTGCTGCGAGCACGCGGCCACCATCTGATATCAATTCACCTGATGCAGATGTTGACGTACCTGCGTGATGAATAAATGCACGTATCTCGCCTTCTTCGATACTTGTATCTGCGCCAATAATATTTCTTCCAGTAATGGATTTACTCGGATAGCCTTCTGACGCGAGAACTACAGTAGCAGAAGAGTGCGAATATGTAGTGAAATTATAGTTCGAAATCTGACCTTGAGCACAAGACATTAGCAATTCCCCGAGGTCACTTGAAATCAAAGGTAAAGTCACTTGTGTTTCTGGATCTCCAAATCTTACATTATACTCTACAACATTAGGAGCACCATCAAGATTTATCATCAAACCAACATAAAGGCAACCCCGGTATGGGACCTCTTGATTGCGAAGATAATGATGCATTGGTTCGATGATCTCAGACACTGTCCTTTGTTCAACTGCTGGTGTGTATACAGGAGCAGGAGCATAGGCGCCCATACCTCCAGTATTAGGTCCAATATCACCATCAGATAACCTCTTATGATCTTGACTTGCAGGAAGGCAAATATATCCTGATTCATCCATTATCACCAATACAGAAGCCTCTTCACCTGAAAGAAATTCTTCAAGAAGAACATAATTATCAAGTTCAATACCTTCTTTTAGCGCCTGGAAAGCTTGTAAGCGATTTTTAGTCACTACAACTCCCTTTCCGCCCGCTAAAACATCTCTTTTTACAACCCATGGGGGAGAAAAGGTATCTAGTGCATCATCAATTCTCTCGATATTTTCGACTACTATGAGCCCTGCAGTGGGAATATTAAGAGATTTCATTATCTCTTTAGCATAGAGTTTCGAACCTTCCAGCTTGGCACCTATTGAATTAGGCCCAAAACAGGCTATATTTTCTTCTTCTAACCTATCTGATAAACCAGCTACTAAAGGCCCTTCAGGACCTACAACAACTAGATCAACATCTAAATTCTTTGCAAGTAAAATAATACCTTCAATATCACTCACTGGAACAGGGTGATTGGTCCCTGAAATTGCAGTTCCTGCGTTGCCAGGAGATGCATGAACAAGATTCACAGAGTTACTTTTAGAGAGACTTAGGACAAGAGCATGCTCTCTCCCTCCACTTCCGACTACTAAGACATCCATGCCGACCATGTGTTGGCCAATGTAATCAAGGAATTAATGAATTCGAATGAGAGTTTTGAATTATACACTAATATGGGACCTCTTTCAATCCAAACTTATATCCAATTATATTGAAAGAACGATGAATTACAGGAGTTACCAGCAATAAGAATAATATTTCCTCTATCAAGTTTGGATGAGTTATTATCTGACCATCGAATAATATGAAAGAAGTCAGAAATATCGCTATTGCAAATGGCATTGTATCTAACAGTGGAGCTTCTGAGCTCTCATCTCCTTCTCTTTTTAGTCCTCTCCTACGTTTTATGAATGAACCCGAAAGATCACCTAACATGCAAGAAACACCTAAGATGAAACCCATAGTAAATGCCGCGAAAGAACTGCCATAACCGCCTTCAAATAACCAAAACCAGTCATTGGGATTAGCTAATAATAATGGATCTACAAATGGTGCTTCAGGTGCTCCAGCACCATTAGAGCCCCATAATCTATGAGCCAATGTAAAAAGAATACCACTGAAAATACCGCCTCCAATTAGTCCATTCCAAGATTTCCCATCACCAAATATACGGAATCCATCTGAATAGTTACGGCCATTATCAATAATAAATACACGCATACCTGTTTTTCCAGGAATCCATTTACCGAATAACATAGCGCCTGTATTAGCGAGATAAGCGGAACCATACATCAATAATACACATAATACGTTTACAAAAAATGACATTGGGTCGTCGGTTTGGAAGGGTTCTGGAGAAATTGCCACATCCCGTCGTAAAGGCATCTCAACATGAATCCATGCATTCGTAAATTACAGGGCGCCCAAGATTTAATTGACTATTGGGAAGCCCAGATATATATGTCCCGTACATTGGCAGTGATTCAAAGTCTAATTTTACTCACCTCAGTGATGATTTTATCTATTACTCCGGTTTTAGGAGAAGATAATGATGGAATTGTCATAGATGAAATAGTCGAGTGGTCAACTGATACAGATATCAGTGAAAATATTTACATTAAGAGTAACGGGAAACTCACTATAAGTTCGGTAATTACTTTTAGATCAGTTGCTGAAATTTATATCGAGGAAGGGGGGGTGCTAGATCTTATCGAAAATGGAGAAATAATATCTCAAAAAAGGGCTAGTTCATTGAGTACTCTAGGCGATAATATGTCTAAATTAATTATACCTACAGGAGAATATCTTGAAGAAATGAATATAATCATAGTTTCAGAAGAACCTTTTTCTCTAAATGGGAGCAAAGTATATGTTAATGAAATAGAAGAACTATCAATGAGTGGAGAGACTTTCAGAATACAGATACCAGGGGGAGAACAAGATACTCAACTCAGCTTCGATGGGTTCGGTATTTTCCCAATAATCAACAGTATTATCCTAGAAACTCCTACAGGTATAATCATTAATGAATATAAGGCAAGCAGTTTAACATCAGATAATATGTTGCTTTATGGAGAAAATGGCGTATCTATAAATTCATTGGGGACTCTTCAAATTACAGGTAACTCTACAATTAATGGAATAGATATCTCTTCAAGTGGTGAAATTGTCATTATAGATTCTACAATTAAAGGTAGTTGCCCTATCGTATTGACTACAAATGAGGCATCATTACATATAGAGAATAGTGAGATTTCAGGTAGCCAAGATGACCATTATGTGAAATTAAAACCATATTCAGTCATTGGTTGGGATAACGTCCTCATAAAGGATGAATTGATTGACAGATGGGAACGAGTTATAGAAGACCAAAAATTAATTTTTGATTCTGAAGGGGTTGAATACTCAATAGAAGGAACCTCTCCGAGCGGAGATGAATTATCAATTATGTCATTCAGTGGAGCGGATGGCTTATCCTTAATCGATAAAGGTGGAGAAAGAGTAGTAGAAATTGGATGGTTTAATCTAACTGTGACAAGAGAAAGTGCAACAGTTGTTATTTCAGAATATAGAACTGCTTGGAATACTGCAGCGTCTAATATCAGTAATTATGGGCCGTCGGGAACGAATCTGACATGGGATGAAAATATAGATTTAAGAACACTTAATACGCCTTTTATTGAGTGGGTTTCACTAACTGTAACTGGAGAAGAAGATTCCTTAAAAACAGGCAAATCACATCAGATTTCTGCGATTTTAGCGAACAGAGGAGGCCATACAGCAAATCTATATTTTGATTGTGACATCACAGAAACGGGCATTGATGCAGACATTGGAGGTTACCAAAATGCCAAGATAGAACCAGGAGAACAAATAGAAGTTAACTTTGGTTGGAGGAACATTAATCCAGGATATTTCAGCCTTACATGCGATATATTAACCCCTACACAATTAGTTAACGATACCGCATTCGGAGGAGGATCAATCTCTACCAATTCAGTTATTTGGGAGGAAATTGAGGAGGAAAGTTTCAACATGATACCAATATTTATTGTAATAATTATAGCGATTATCTCAGGTGGAGTTTATTTCATTCAAAAATTATCGATTGATGCGGAAGAAACTGCTGAAATCCTAGATGAATATCAAAACAGAGAAGATACTGAAGAAACCATTTGATATGTAATGATTTTTAAATGTCAAGAACTACTTGAGCCATCCATCCAGGGCCTTCAAAGCTTGGTATATTAGGTTCTACTCCAGGTATATTCTCTTTACTTTTTACTTCCCTTAGAACTAACTCATGTAATGTAACTGCTTTAATCTCAATCTCTCTCTCCACTAATTCAGAATTTACCCAAGAAACCTGTGCAGAAATAGAATCTGAATCTATTCTAACCACTAAGTCAACTAACCATTGATCTTCAACAGTACCACGATATAATACTTCATCAAGAAACTTAACAAGACCTCTTTCTAAGTCGTTATTGGTCAATGGAATTGTCCAAACACCAGTAGAACGTGTTAAATGATTCAGTGCATCAGGAGATTTATCAGAAATCTGAATAGATTGTAAACCTAGTACACACTCGACAATTGTACCTTCTGGCGAAGATGAAAAAGCACGGACACCTATATCGGCAGTCGTAGGAAGTATCCACCAGGACATACTAAGAGTCACTCAAACTGATTGCATAATTCACCCTGGCTAGGGAAACTCACAGGATCTTTTGGATTGGTATTCCATTTATTTTCACATTTATTCAAGACACCATCTCCATCCGAATCAATATTAGCATCAGCAGCATCAAACGGATCAAAATCAAAGAAATACTCCCATCCAGCCCACATGCCGTCACCATCTTGGTCCTGATGGTAGACCTCAGAACCATCATTCCACTGGTCTCCATCTGTATCATTCAGGATAGGACTAGTACCGTTCTGCATCTCCTCGAAATTTGTATAATTCTCAAGATCATCATAGAATCTTTTGCCATAGTCAGTCATAGGATCGATATGACATTCTGCATTTTGCTGATCATTCCACCCGGGACAGTAACGATTTAGTAAGTTACTTCTATTGAGTCCATCACTATCGAAATCTTCTTGTCCATCATCAATACCATCTAGATCCGAATCTATCATGGAAGGATCCATTGGACCTCTAGCACCTAATGCATTAAGTGAATTATTATCTGCAAGACCTAGAGAAATAGCCTCACCAGAATAGTAAACTTCCCATCCATCTGGCAACTTGTCCCCGTCTGTGTCGTCATCGACAGGGTTAGTATTCCACCTATCAGGAGCCTCTAATTGATTCATTAGAGTATCATTATCAATATCATATATATTATCAGATAGAGCACCATAGGCTGGATCAAGAGCCCATCTGCCATTATTAGGTATTACGAAGCCCGAAAGATTCATTTCATGAAGGAAATATTTCGGATCCATTATGCCATCTCCATCTCTATCTCCCGATGTTGAAAATCCTTGGACATAATTTGTCCAAACCCATCCACCTGGACCAAGTCCACATTCGAACATATTATCGCAACCTGGAGGTAACCAATTTGTACTGCTGATCCACAAACTGTGGCTTTTAGTATTCTGTTGGATTGAGAATACTTGCATTTCCCAGCCATCTGGCTGACCGTCTCCATCGGTATCATTAATCAAAGGATTAGTTGCCGCTTGCCATGGCCTAGGAATAAACAAAACTTCTCCACCATCATTTAATCCATCGCCATCACTATCGGCATTATTCCCATGAGTGATGTATTGATCTTGACCGTCAACTACTTCCTCGCCATCCGCGAGACCATCGTTATCTGTATCAAAGGAAGACGCATTGGTGAAATATTTTTCAGTCACATTCCAATAGAAACCATCCATTGCTTCAGTGAAATCTTCAAGTCCATCGCTGTCTGTATCTCTATCTGTTGCATTAGTGAAAGTTTCATAGTATTCTACTGAATCTGATAAACCATCACTGTCTGTATCAAAAACACCAGGATCACTCCTAACAAGTACATCTTTTACACCATTATCAACTACTCGAATTGTCCAACCTATTACTTCGATGCCATCGATTAAACCATCATTATCTGTATCTGCAATCAAAGGATTTGTCGACCTACCATCCGTCATCCCATCTCCATCTCTATCTCTAGCATTGTATTCGTCTAAATTAGTGAAACGTTCATGTTGTTCAACTACAATAGCTAAGTCTTGTGTCCTAGTCATTACTTCGTCTCCTACTTCTACATTAATTTCGTAAATCCAACCTTCAGTTTGAGTTTTTACAGGGATATTTACGTACACACTATTCTGTACTGTTCGAACCCAAAGTATAGTTTTGTTAACTGGAACATATTCTCCAAGTTCAACAGATATAAGATGAATAGTACTTACACCAACTAGCTCATCGAATCTTACTCCACCGTCACCATCAGAATCATAACCATCGAAATCGGGATCTTCAAGTGCATTCGCACCGTCATCATTTGGATGTATTCCACTCAAATGCTCCCAACCATCAGGCATTCCATCATTATCAGTATCTGCAAGTAGAGGACTAGTGAAATTCTCTGGCCCCCATGTATAGGCGACCTCATATTCTTCTACATTGTTAAGGCCATCTTCGTCCCTATCGCCGTATGCATCAGTAGCATTTGCAGGATTAAGGAATCGCTTTGAATCACTATCTAATGCATAACAATATTCGTATCCATCAGGCATCCCATCTCCATCTGAATCCCAATCACCAGGGCCATTTAATCGACCATCACCATCCATATCTTCTTCGAACCAAGTCATATCACCGGGCCCGGACATATATTCGTGATAAGGAGCCTTCAGAGTTAAAGTTCCAAATTGTGTAACACCACAATGCACAGACAAATCAATATTTCCAAATGCTATTTCATACCTATCTGCGATTAAATCACCATCGCTATCTTCTGCCAAGGGATTGGTATCGTACCTCTCTTCGACATAATTCCTTAGACTATCTGGCTCGGGTTGCTCTAAATCTAATAGAGCATCACATGAATGCCCAAATTGATTACCCATTTCATCAAAAATAGTAGCACCTATGTCAGCCTTAATTTGAGCCTTGACATCAGGGGTCAAGAGGTAACAATCCCAATTCCCATCTAATGGGTCGAGTAATTTAATAGAACCTTGAGGTGTTTCTATAGTGTAAGTATAGAGAGATTCCCAACGATCATTTAACCCATCACCATCAGAATCTTGAAGATTGGGGTTGGTTCCTAAAGCGGCTTCATCTGCATTGATTAATCCATCTCTATCTGGGTCACCAAATGGCCCGTTATCAGGGTTAGGGAATGTCTCATTCAATTCAGTATTTTCATCATTTTCATCAGGTTGTGTAGTTTGTGGATCAGGTGCTGCGGCTTCCCCACTGTCTAATGGATCAAGGCCATTATCTATTTCCCAGCCGTCTTCTAAACCATCATTATCCGTATCAGAAAGCCTCCAATCAGTACCGTAAAGTGTCTGTTCCATCCTATCGGGAAGACCATCTCCATCTGTATCTTTACCTTCTATATGTATATCGGTATCTAAAGTTTCGATGTCAGCAGAACCATCTTCCCAACCTGAAACAGTGGCTAATCCTGCGCCAATAATCGTGTAAAATCCTGCTAAAATTAGCGTTGCAGAAATTGCAGCAACAGCATATTGATTGTGTGTCAGAGCCAATTAATCACCTCGCCCCCCATAAGGGGCATACAGTTGTCTCTAGGATACGATATAATGTTTCATCACTGGTGTGCAGGGATTTATTGGTACGAAATTTCAGATAATGAAGTTAATTTTAGTATATTTGTATCCGATTCAACTCTAAATTCAGATTTCACATTACGGCCATAGGCACGCTCCCAGCACCCGCTAAGTATGCCACAATATATTGCGGGATGGAAACAAGAAGTAGTGAGAATTTCAATACCTCCAAAATCATCAATTGAGTTTATTGAATCTATACTACCGAGACCATTTTTACCAAGATGCCGTTGAGCTACAGCAATCCAGTCTTGTTCTTTGGAGATTATTACATGATGCCCCTGATTAAAGAAAATTTCCCTCATTGTATCCGAAAAAATTGTCCACATATCTGATTTTTTATTATCTAAATTTCCCCATAAACATGAATTTTTTCGACCTTCATGAATATTGTCTAGATATGGTAAAAAATAACTTTCAAAACGTAAGATTAAATCCTGGTGAACCATCATCATCCTCTCCCCCATTAATGACCACACACCACTATTTTCAATCATTAAAGTATCCCAAAAATCATCATCTTTAAGAGGAGAGGAACTAATTTTATGGAACCAAGGATAAGAAATATTTTGAGGAGACGGGATGTCAACATTATCTTCAGATAAACTTAACATTAAACTTTCTGACGTATTTTGATTCCACCTAAATCGGAATCTGTTTCCTGATGATAATTCCCAAATCGCGGAAAATATTCCAGCACACATAGGACCATTGGAAGGATGATTAATGAGTATCCTGATTTCATCAGAATTATCTATTAATTCAAAAGAACCTAGACCTCTATCTTGCCAATCATTGCTCGTTTCGCTCCATTTTTTCAGATTACGACTTGATGATATCTTGATATTTGAATCTACAATTAACCATTCTTCGGACTCAGAAGAAGAGTGAGCTAAACGGCGCCCTAAACTTTGACCGCTCCTTTTTTCAAGACCTGAAAAAAAGTCTTCGAATGTATTAATACCTATTTTCCAAACTAAATTACTATTTCTTTGAGAATCTACAATAAATCCATTTGAACATGCGACCCATCTTTTCTTGATTCTATCTGAAAAATCAACATTATTCCCTCTTGAGAAATTAAAAAAACGCATCGGATCAACTACTTAGGAACCTTTCAATTCTGAGGAATGCTTCTTCCAGTACTGAGACAGGAGGAAGGCAAACCATCCTGAAATGGCCTGACCCAAATTCGGGAGAAAAACCTGAACCATGAACTACTAGAACATGTTCTTTATGCAATAAATCTAATACCCATTTTTTATCATTTTTATAATGCTCAGGATTAGTTAACCTCACAAATAAATAAAATGCACCACTTGGACTTTCACAAGATATACCATCTATTTCTTTAATCCTTTTCAAACAATAGTTCATCCTTTTCTCTGTCAACTCTCGATGAGACATGAGCCATTCATGAGAATTTTGGAGACCTTCGAGATAGCCATATTGAGCAGGGGTCGAGGCACAGAGACGACTTCGTAAGATTCTTTCAACACCATCTCTGACCAAAGTTAGTCTGTTTTCAGGATCATGCCAGGCCATATATCCAATCCTCCACCCAGGTGCAAAATAGACTTTAGAAACTCCATTAAGTGATATCACGGGAACTTTTCTAGAAAGAGAAGCTACAGATACAAAGGAATTTGTGAAGTCTAGACCATCATAAATTTCATCAGCAATAATTGTACATTTAGGCCATTCCTGAGCGATAGAAATCAGTTCCTCAATCTCAGACTTAGTTGCAATGTTCCCTGTTGGATTATTAGGATTTATCAAGACTAATAGTTTCACAGAATCATTCATTTTCAATCTAATGTCATCTAGATCAATCTTCCAATTATCTAATGAATCTAGCCTATATTCTACTGTTTTGGCGCCGTACATCTGTGGATAAGCCATGTATGGTGGATAGTGAGGACCTGGCGCTAATACAGTGTCATTTTCTTGAAGAAAAGCAGCAAAAATGACCTGTAGAGCCTCAGTCACGCCATGAGTGACATAAACATCTTTCTGACTGCATGACCAGCCTTTTGAGGATTCAGAAAGTGAAATCGCATTTCTTAATTCGTCTAATCCATAAGATGGACCGTATCCATTATCCTGCCTCTCTAACGCTTCTTTGTACCCATCTATCATATGCTTGGGCGTAGGCAATCCATCATATGCTAATGGATCTCCAATATTTAACCTGATAATCTTATGTCCTTGCTTTTCTAACTCTATGGCAGGAACTACTACATCTCTAATTGCATACTCAATGGATGAGGCTCTCTCCGAGACCTCAACTTGCTCTACCATGACTGTGCGGAGATGTAAACTGTCATGAACCAAACGGATGGATGGTCAAATATCTAGCATTTTTCTAGCAGCATTAAGTGCTTCAGGAATCCCATCTGGGTTAGACCCTCCACCTTGAGCAAAGGTAGGCCTTCCGCCACCTCCGCCATTGATATGAGATGCTATGGAATTTAGTATTTCAACTGAGTTATAATTCTCAGAAGCCTTGGTGTCTTCAGTAGTCGCGACAATTATTTTGCCCCCCCCATCACGACTTCCTATAATTGCTAATGTTGGTTTGGATTTGTCCCTAGTCAATTCAGATAGCATTTTCATTAGCTGTTTTGAATCACCATTAGATTCCATGATCACATATCTTATTCCATCTCTCATAATGGCTTCATCTCCACCACCACTCGTTCTCAATCTAATAATCTCTGCTTCCAGATTAGAAATCTTTTTTTGTTGTGATTTCCATTCTTCAAAGAATTTCTGAACAGCCTTTGGAAGGTCACTAGATTGCACTCCGAGTATCTCTGATGCTTCACTAAGTATACGCTCTTGGGCTCTTGCATGTTCGCGCGCCGTATCTCCTGCCACGATTTGCAGACGCTCCACCCCGTCTTGGACTTGACTGGACCGGACTATCCTTAATTCGCCGACTTTTCCGGCTACATCATGATGAGTTCCTCCACAAGCTTGTGTATCAAAATCGCCAATCTTGATTATACGAATTAGATCATGTTTAGGAGGGCCTCCTTGATATATATCAAAACCGAATTTAGCATCAGCATCGGCCCTACTCATTATTATTTTCTCGATCCCAGGGTTAGATTGAACAATTTCATTCGCTTTATCTTCTATAATATCAAGTAAATCCCTAGACATTCTTGAATGATGAGTTAAGTCAATACGAGCATATTTCTCCCCTTTATTAGATCCTGCTTGACGTATATGAGGGCCTAAAATTTCTCTAGCGGCACCACCCACAATATGGACAGCAGTATGATGGTCCATCAATTGAATTCGACGAATTCTATTGACTTCTCCATTGATTGAACCTGTACGTAATTCTCCATCAGTAAAATGTATTATTACTCCGTCCTCTATTTTTGTATCTAAAACTTTGATTGACTCATCAGAATTAATGACAAAAAAACCTTGATCACCTAATTGACCTCCTCCCTCTGGATAAAATAGAGTTCGATCCAAGACTACTATGTGAGTAGGTTTCTCTTCGACTTCATTTGAAAATGATAAAGATGAAAGATTAGCGTCAGATATTTTCTCACAGTGAATTACATTTGCAGAAAAGTCAGTAATATTCGTATCTAAATAATAATCCTGATACGTTTTTTCTAAACTTTTCGAAAGAATCTTACTTTTCTCTTTAACCTTGGCGGCATCTTTTGTTAATTTCGCATTTCTATCTGCCATGTCAGCGGAAAAACCTACCCTCACAGAAAGTTTTGTCCAACCTAATTTATGCGATATGGAAATCGCCATGTCTGGAGTTATTCCTCTCTCTTCAGATAATCTAAATAATATTTCATCAGGTACTTCTAAAGCCTCCTTGGGGATTTCTTGGAATGCAGTTCTCACAGCCGATTCACCTTTCCTCAACATTTCATGATAGCGTAATTCTTCTAAATCTAGCAACTGTAAAATCCCTTGTTCAGTTTGCATAAAGTTAGACATATCTAAATGAGTATCCATATGATGTTTCCCTAATTCTGGGAGAGTAATGTCAATATTCAAATCTGACTTCATACGACAAACCCTTCTTGCAAGCATTCGGGCTAAATATCCGGCTTTGGTATTACTAGGGATTAGTCCATCACCCAACATATTACATAATGCATGCATATGATCAGGTATTGCATATATTGCAGATAGAGGCTCAGTCAATCGTTTTAACTCAGATACTGATATTTTAATATTCAAATCATCTAACCTTTCAATTAATTTTTTGTAAAGTGATTCAACATCTGTTCCAACATCAATATTTAATATTCCAGCTAAACGAGATAATTCAGATAATAATGCAGATGTATCTACCTCAAGTTGTAAATCATTAACCATTGATTCAAATCCTATAGTTTCTTTGAGCCAAGAAACAGATTCAGGATAAATTGCCTCATAGATAGTTGGAGTTCCCGCTGCAGCCCAACAGAATCTCTCAAGACCATAGCCAGTATCGATGATTTGTAGTTCCATTTCACGATATTTTAGCCCCTTAATTTCAACGTCTCCATCTTCATGCTCTTCTAGGTTCATGAATACTAGAGTAGCTAATTCTAGACCCCCCACAATTACCTCAAGAGCAGCCCCCGCATTTCCTCCGCCGGACCATGGATTTTCAACATAGGTTATCTCCGATGAATTAATTCCAAATGTATTAACCAACATATCATCGCAGAAACGTACGCATTGATCAATCCAATAGATGACATTTTCGTCATTAGGTCTATTGAATGCATGATGAGCCATCATCTCAAACGTAGTTAGATGCCTCCCTGAACGTCCCACCGCAGCAACATCAGTAAGTCGAATACACGGTTGTGATATACATAGTGGATTCGCAGGCGGAGGGACCTGCCCGCTAGTTACATGAGGCTGAAAGTCCGCGATACTAGCTATTGTCAGATGAATATCATCCCTCCACCTAGCAATAACTGGATAGGGATTCACCATAGTGTGATCATTTGATGTAAAATAATTGAGGAAAGAATTACGCATTGCGTCTTTCAGAACTTTACCCTTCATGGGAAAACCATCAATTATAGGGCTTCCAATGAATGTATATGGGTCTTCATTTGTGTCCCCTGAGGTTGTTCTTGATTCATCTCTTGTCCAAAAGTATAATCCAGTAACAGAACACGTTTTTCGATGATGACCTGAGTCTTCCCAAAATGGAATATGAACCTCTCCAAATGTCATCTCATCTACAACCTTGCATGTCTCGGAATAATTAAACTATCTTGAATGCGATTGTTGTAAGTCCTGTCCGACTTGTTGAAATGTATTGGTTAATACGCAGAACTATGTCGGCAGTATGGAGAGAACATCTTCAACCTGATGGACCTGGAAGAATCCGTATAAATAAACACGGTTCAATGAAAACAGACGCAATATTAGTTGCTGACTCAGAACATTTAGGCGAACATGCAGATGATCGTTCACCTAATCAACTAGTAAATACCGCCTCATTAGATGGAATTGTTGGGAATGCATGGGCTATGGCAGACTGGCATTTCGGATATGGATTTCCAATTGGAGGTGTTGTGGCTACTGATATCAATGCGGGTAACCAGGGAGGAGCTATTTCACCAGGAGGAGTAGGTTTCGATATTAATTGTGGAGTTAGGTTATGTGCATTAGATATCAATTTTAAAGATATTAACGCTAAAGTATTAGCTCAGAAACTTGCTAATTCAATTCCTGCTGGAGCTACAGGTAAAGGCGGTGTGATAATTGATTCAACGGAGATAGACCATATTCTATCGGAAGGGGCTAATGCTGCTATTGAGATGGGATGGGGAGAATCAAGAGATTTAGCCTCTATAGAATCTAATGGGAGATTAGAAACAAATGAGAGAAATCTTGGAGAAAGAGCAAAAAAGAGAGGCAGTAAATCATTAGGAACACTTGGTTCCGGGAACCATTTTCTAGAGTTACAGGTTGTAGATTCGATAGTTGACGAACAAGCAGCAAAGGCCTTTGGTATACGTAAAGGACAAGTGACAGCGATGATCCATACTGGATCTAGAGGATTGGGACATCAGGTTTGCTCTGATCATGTTTCGAAAATTGAACAAAATTATTCGAAAATTGACAACTCTTGGTATGCCCGTAGGTGGGATATGACAATCCCTGACAGACAACTAGCTGCTGCACCTATATTCAGTAAAGAAGGTCAAGAATATTTTGATGCAATGTCGGCAGCAGGTAATTTCGCATTTGCAAATCGCTCAGCTTTGACCCAACGACTTAGAAATATACTGAGAGAGCAAATAGGAGTAGATAGCGACTTGGAAGTCATTTATGATGTAAGCCATAATATTGCTAAAATTGAGGATCATAAGGTACAT
Organism: Euryarchaeota archaeon UBA556; assembly: GCA_002494975.1. Classification (GTDB taxonomy): domain Archaea; phylum Thermoplasmatota; class Poseidoniia; order Poseidoniales; family Thalassarchaeaceae; genus MGIIb-O2. The sequence goes on along the minus strand of DADI01000032.1, from coordinate 13,114 downwards.
GGAGTATCATGTAGATGTTGTGTTCATAGAAAGGGTGCGACGAGAGCACTGGGCGGAGACCATCCTGAACTAGCCTCGAAATTTTCAGGAATTGGTCAACCGGTCCTAGTCCCAGGGGATATGGGGACTGCGTCTTGGATATTGGCAGGCCCTAAGCAGGGAGGAAATGATGCCTTTTCTTCTTCTTGCCATGGTGCTGGAAGAAGGTTATCAAGGACTGCTGCAAGAGAACAAATTGATTCAGAAAAATTAAGAGAAACTCTTGAAGCAGCGGGAATTAATGTACATACAAAAACTCCGAATGTACTTTCGGAAGAAGCCCCTGATGCATACAAAGATGTTGACGAAGTTATCCGATTGACAAGTGAGGCAAGGTTAGCAAGACCCGTAGCGAGAATGAAACCATTCGCAGTTATCAAAGGATAGTTACTTTTGTTTGTAATAGATTTCGATATTATCTCCATCTAACATAACATAATTTTCATACTCTTCATTGATTACGCCGTTGACACGCATTTCAATGTCATATTCTGAATTAGCAGTATTATCAAGAATTTGTCCTGAATTAAATGTTTCACCCCATATATTGAAGAAAGCACCTATCGGAGCATCGATTTGATTCGGCGTTTCAATATGTAATTTCCCCGTATCATCATGAGTATGTATGCCTCTCATTCCTTCAGGACATTCAGAATCTTGTATGCCAATATTTGCAGATAGAAGAACTTCGCTACCATCAATAAATATGGATAAACTACTGTGCGTGTGGCTTATGTCACTAGAATGACTCCCTAGGCATGTTTCCTCGATTAACCAAGAATCGTTCTTCTCAATTAATTCAGTATTCCCAGTAGTACTTAGAATAACGAATAAAATAGTTGAAATTATTGCACCTCCGAATAGTACTTTCTCTAAGTTCATGATTAATGCGAGAATGGTAGCCATCTTGAACTATGAGGTCTTAGCCATAGCCATGGTACAATTAGGAGATAAACCGGGGTACTGGGATAAAGCCAAGAAAGAACTCTCTGAAAAGGATGAAAAACTCTCTGAATTAATTAAAAAATATAAAAACTTGGAATTAGTTTCTAGAGGTGACTTATTCTATACGCTAATTAGATCAATAATTGGTCAACAAATCTCAGTTAAAGCCGCTTCGACAGTATGGTCTAGACTAACAGAAAAAGTAGGAGAAATAAAACCAGAGAATATATTATCGCAAGAATTTGAGGATCTCAGAAAATGTGGATTGTCGCAAAGAAAAGTAGAATATGTGATAGGAATTGCTGAATCTTGGGGTACTTATTCAAAATACCAGTGGGAAGAAATGGATGATGAAGTATTAATCGAGAAATTAATTCAACTAAGAGGGGTAGGGAGATGGACAGCTGAAATGATTCTAATATTCACACTACTACGACCAAATGTATTTCCAATAGGAGATATAGGAATGATTCGTGGAATTGAGAAAGTATATAATTCCGGTGAAAAATTAACCAATGAGGAGATATATGAAATATCTGAAAAATGGATACCATGGCGCACAGTTGCTTGCTGTTATATGTGGAGTGCAGTAGATCCCGAGCCCGTTGAATATTAATTACATGCAATATCCACGTCGTGGCTGATTAGGAATCGTAGGCGCCGCTCCTGATTGGACGCCATCGGCCTCTTCCATAATCACTGTCAGAAGAGTATTTACCAATACTTTCAGGTCTTCTACTTCATGTTTTAGTTCTTCAACTGTAATCGCTTCGCTATTATTACTCATCCCAATCCCATCCAAGGAATTACTTCCTCAGAGTATGCATCGCCGCTAAATAGCCTATAAAGACAAGTGGTAGATAGTAATGACAGGAGGCTATTAGATGAGGGTTTGATTACTCCCCAACTAATATTTGCCTACTCAGATCAATTATCATCTTCTTCTTCGTATTTCCAATCTTCTTCCTCGTAATCTTCTTCATCATCATCATAATAATATTCATCATCACCACGACTTCTCATTACTATGATTGCAACTAATGCCACTGCAATTACAGAAACTCCTACAACTAGGTATAAGGTAGTAGAAGATTCTTTTTCAATAGGCAGTGGTTGGACATTTATACCAGTTATGTCTATATTTTGACCATTAATGTTTTCAAAGTCAGGATCACCTGTCTCAGGATCTGTAACAACCAATACTAGCAAAGGTTGTCCTGCTTCATATGACTCCCACTTGAATGTCGCTAATACACTGGATGATTGGGCATTAAGAGTTATTACAGTATCCCCATCTTGTAAGGTAGAAAGTGCAGGGCTCCATGTATTAGTATCTGGTTTTAATTCATACAAACCGACTGTGATTGTACCCTCTCTCTTACCATCATTTGCCCAGAATGTTTGGAGAGTTAGAAGCTCTCCAAGCATAGGTGTTTCAGTAGGGTTAGTCACTACCCGAGTGTACTCGGGATTGAATTCCATTATTCTCAAAGTAGGTAATCTTGGTGCTGATTCGCTACCAAGACCTGCGACCTTGTTACCAGCCCTGTCTGTTGAAGTAACCCAAAATGCAATTTGATCACCTTGTTCTATTGCCATGCCATTTAATGGTGTGAAATCTATCTTACCTTGATAAATATCTTTTGAATCTCCATCTTCTATCATTGCTAATTGACCAGTATTTTCTGAGCCTGCGACTGCAACACCAGATCTCAAGACTAACCACTCGACATCTAATGGTCCTTCATTCATACCAATTTCATCGACGATCGTCACAGTTACAAGAACATCATTGATTAAATCAGATTCTAAAAGTACCAAAGAAGAATCTGGATACGTAGACTGATCAAACAAAACAGTAGGACGCGCACTGTCAACAGTTACAGTAGCGTCTAAGTTAATATCTGATACGCCTAATCCAGGTAAATTCAATACCTCTGTTTGCACAGCCATAGTTGGATTCGATGGAACCCTGGATGGTAATATCATCGAGGTATCGAAACTACCGTCATCATTAACATCGGTTGAAACCTGAATAGGTGCAGTCCCATAAATTACAGTATATTCAACTACCATATCATCAGGAATATCAAAGGCTACGACCCCAGAACCTGAGTAATAAACATGCCCAGACATTCTAAATTCATCACCTTGGCCCAAGTAAACAGAAGTTCCACTAGGAATAGATGAAGGAGGAGTTAGGTCCTCTATTTCTTCAGGTATAGCCACATACTTATTGTCAAGATACCAAGATAGTTCGCCAATATTATTCTGATATGCCACAGTGGTAAAATCATCAACTATTGAAACACTAGGTTTACATGAATTTTGTCCATCTTCCCAAGGATAATTCCAGGATATTTCAAACATCAACGAAAGTTGAATGATATCTGAAGAAGTTTGGATGGTCTGAACTGAAATTGGAGTTACTAAACTAGAGTCATCTGACCACAAAGTACCTCTTGATGCATCATAACTCATTTTACCTAATTCACTTGTACCGTCGCCACATAGCATGACTGTGATATTATCCAATGTATTGAGGCCGTTAGCTTCTTCAATTTGCATAGTAAAAGTATGTTGTTTACCCGGAAGTAGGAAGCCTAAATCTCTATCGAGAGAATAGCCAGCAGATTTGATACTTGTAGGTTCATCAGTTGCTACAACAACTGTCGCCCAGGCATTAGAAGCACCGAAACCTCCACCTGTACCTCCATCTTGATAACTGAGTCCTGCCCAATCTGTTCCTTCAAGATACATATGCACTGGAGAATTAAATAACTGCTGTGAGACATCTATTCCGATAAAATTCACTTGCTGTTGACCAGTCATACCAGGAGTTAATGGTTGGAATACGGATAGGTATTCATCTTCATCCGCGATACCATCTCCGTTAGTGTCATCAACTGAACCTCGCCAATAGTTGAGAGTTAATATTTCACCTCTAGCCTCTGATTCATCTACTGTGACAAACAAAGAAAGAGGGACTGTTGGGTCCCAGACTTTTCCATGAGCGGCCTTTAATCCGGATGGAGTATTGACTTCTAATGGACCGGCAACTGGAGGTTCATGATCAACTCTAACATTGACTAATGGAGGCGTCCCTGTGACATCTTCAGCACCCAAAGAGTATCCAGTAGGGCCTACAGTATTCATCATAGGAGATAAGTAAACGTTAGATAAACCGCTTGGAGCAGAAATAAGGCCGTAGTAACCATCATCTCCCGATGTTAATAAGTAACTTAGACCAGATATATTGAGACCCACTGTATAATGAATACCTAAAGGCCTGACTGCTATAGAATCTTGGAATTTTACAGTACCAGTAATATTCAATTCACCGGCATCCATCATTGCATATGGATAAAAGGAAGAGTATTGATTAGATAGTAGTCTACCATATTGATCTCTGACTTCAAAAGAGTCAATAATTAGATCATTTTCTACTGCATTTTTACCCGATTCACCGCTGTGCGACACCGCTGGCCATACCGTTTCTCCAGATGAATCGAATGCCTGTGAAACCCAACGTATTGAACCCACGTCATCCCACATCCAGCTGACATCGAACATCCAGTGTACTACAACGTCGTCGTATCCGTCGTTATGCGTAATTATTTCTAAGGAGGTTGAAGAATCCATAGGAGCTACTGATGAACCTGATTGTTGAGTAAATGTCACAGGATCAGATCCTTGGCCCCACAGGCCGTCCGCCCCATTAACTGCCTCAAACATCAAAATCTCGCCATCAGATGCAATTCCTCGTAGAGATATTGTTTCTAAATTTGAATTATCATATAAGTGATGGTGCTTAGTAGTAATTTCGACTAATTCGCCATTTGGATATAATGTGTTAGGTACTTGGAAATCTCTATTTGTAACGATATAGTCAAACTTTAAATCTCCATCTATAGAAATAGAACCCATTTCTGCAGTAATATTCACAGGGATTGAAACTTGATTTGGTGGTGGATCATCTTGCGTCATAGAACTGTGGTATGCCGATATTGAAGGACCTAAACCAGACACATTTTCAAATATTAAGTAACCAATTCCAATACTTGATATCGACACTGTCTGAGCACTAGTAGAGTCAAGAATTATGGAGACATCACGCCATTCCCTTCCTGTATCGGAATCAGTGTGAGATGTAGATAAATAATTAATTCCTGCTAACTGACTATTATCTAAAATACAATTGAAGACTTCGCTGCCGGAACTACCTGTCTGACTAGATGAACCGACAGTCAAAGTGACTGGAGATTGGAAGCCATCGGAAGAGCCTGGTGCTATTGATATCATGCCATTATTTACTGCTGCTAAAGAAGGTAATCTTACCATAACTGAACTAGGCGAATTGCCATCTAGATCAATAACTGCACTTGTTATATAACCTTCGTCACTAGTAGATATCAATGATTGCCATCCATAATGACCGTAGTCCGAACCAATAGGGAAAGACCATTCAGAAGAACCATCATTGATCACATCTATAGATGGATTAACAGCAGGTTCAGCGAAATTCGCAGTAATGACCATTCTATCAATCCATCCATTTGTAGGGAGAGATATAGAAAGAGCGAAACCATTCTGTGGAATTGAGAAGGCTATAGAACCTTGAGAAGTTTGGCCTAAACTTGCACCAGTAGATGTCAGTGCACTAATCATCAGACCTGACGAAAAGTTACCAGTTAAGGTGATACTTTTTATCGGTCTTGAGGAGTGAATATAGTCAGAAGTAATGGTTCCAGCGATACTTGTTGCATTCAACAGTTCATCGATTACTTCCACACTTGGGCTAAATTCCCAACCATTATAATCAGAACTTGTTGCAGATAAATATCTTTTACCACCAACACTAATTTTCTTCAGTTGAGGAGTTGCTTCCTCATCGCTAGTATCCATAATTACTTTAATTCTGATTTGTGGATATTCTTCAGAATTAACACCAGCTAGAGAGAAGGGGAATGTTATGTTACTATAACCTGGAATTACTGATTCATCGATAGAATCTATTAAAGTGCCAGTTATTGAAGTATTTTCTGGTATTGTTGCATCAATATCTACCCAACCATAATTGAATTGATCAATGTCTCCCATGTTAATTGAAGGGCTCAACCAATAACCGCCTTCGCCATAATTTGAAATTAGAATACCGAAATTATCAAAATATCCACCTTGATAAGTCACACTAGAATCTGTATCTATATGGAACCTAAATCGGAGAGTATCTCCTGCATAAGAAGAGAGAGGAGCGACTCTATTTTCAAAATCACTCTGTCCACAATTGCCATTCATCCATGCGTCACTACCACTCATAGCGTTACCTGAATAACCTGGAGAACCATCGTACCAACCTGGTATTTGAGGGTCAAAGTAATTCCAACTGCCGCTATTTACCTTTATCATAAGGCCTACTGAATCCCAATAAGATTCAGTGCATACCCACTTGTCAAATGTCAGGTAAGCTAACCCATCATTAGGTATGTCATATGTTGGTGAGGTGAGGAAAGAATTAGCATTATTTGCATAATTACCATTGAGATTTGTACCATATAAATATGGGAAAGAAGGGACATTTGAAGGACCTGCAGCAGAACCAAGTTGACCATATCCCCAGCCAGTTCCTTTTGTCCAACCTGGAGCATTACCAGTAGTAGGGTCAGATGCTGATGAGTCTTCAAAATTGAATAATTCCTCCATTGAACCAAAGTTCCAGGTATAGTACGCCCAATCATCAAAACCATTTAGGCCATAATGCGTCATAGTTGAAGGGTTCTCTATATCATCTCTGAATAGTATAGTGCCTGAATCATCAAGTACTCTAATATCAGCAAGTGTAAAACCTTCTTTGGAATCAAGAGAACCCCCATAATTAGTGAATCCATCTGTATCTACGACAAATCTAATGTTTACGTTGGGTTGATTCAGATAAGCAGTTGGTATACTGTAGTCAACTGTTCTGATGCTGCCGCTCTGATCACCAAAAACTCCATCATATGAGGGGTAACCAGGGATTGCTCCGCTTCGATCTTCACAGGCAATTGTTGTTGACGTAGTTCCAGTTGATGAGAGGTCATACCAAGTTGCATTATTCAAAGATAATTCAATACATGCATTGTCTTGAGTACTACCTTGTAAATCCCATTCCATATCTATTTCGATACTAGATGTAGAGTTGGTACCAGACAAATCAATAGTTCTTTGAAGAACCCCATATGAATTGGCTACATATTGGCATGTAGTAGTAGTAGCAGCAATACAACCATGATGCCACACACCTCTATCTATACCATCATTGTTGAAATCAATATTATCGATGAACCAACCGGGCCGCTCATAAGAGGCATTAGGTGAGGTCCAGATATGGAATCTAAACTGTATTTTCGAGGCATTGTCAATATCTGAGATTGAAGAAATACTGACATTTTCAGTCAACCAACCGCTATGACTTGGTGAAGCGAAAACTGGGACCGCGCCAGAAGGAGCACCGTTTGGAGATGGAGCGTCAGTAGACATAGTACTTGTATATCCACCACCTGATGCGGTGACATCAGGAGAAATATATGTCCAGTCATTCCAAGTTCCAGTATTAATTCTGTATTCTATCCAAGCGCCGTCGCCACCGCCTGAAACAGTAGTATCTAGGTGGTGCCAATGATCAAAAGTCATGTATAGACCACTATAAAATTCAGTGTTTGGCAAACTAACTTGAGGTAAAAGGAAGTAACCACTAGTCCCCCTAGGTACGGCAGAACCAGGCATTGTACCAACTGATACTATTCCTTGACTAGCTTGAGATGGTATTGTCCCATAGGACATTGTTTGTTCTCCACCATAATTAGTTCCATTAAAGCCTGCGAATGTTGTCGCCCCCCATAATTCATTTATATTGCATAAATAATTAATATCAGTTATTTCATTAGAATCTAGAATATTATCTTCATCAGTATCCATACCTGCATTAACCTGGAAACCTCCCAGCATACAATTAGATGTTTGACCTGATGCTATCGAATTAACTACGACCTCATAATCAAAGAATCCTCCTAATCCTGCAGTAATATTCGCTGCAGAACCTGCAGAAGAACTGGGTAAGATTGTTGGAGAACTTGTATACCCACTTCCACCATCTGTAACAAACGCTTGATAGATAGAGCCAGTAGTCTCTAGTACTTCGGACAGTGAAACACCAGAGCCATTGGTGGTAGAAACCAAAATATACATAGTTTGGGAAGTGTAACCTGAACCTCCATTGGCTAATGTTATAGATAATATTGAACCATTTGCAGCAACGGAACCTACTGATGCAGATGCATTAGAACCTGTACATCCACCACCAGGACAAAGGAAAGAAAGTGTTTCTCCAACAGCATATCCAGTCCCACCACTATTCACAGATATACTAGCAATAGCTGAACTAATAGAATAAGTCCCAGAGAAACCACTTCCTGACCCTCCAGTCGCAGATAAAGTACCCGCTGAGTAATCATATCCTCCATCATTTACTGTAAGAGTAGTAATACTATCTTGTAAAGCATTTCCACTACAATACATCATAGTTTCGATGATTTCATTCGTATCTAATTGATTATTAAAATTATTATCAAACCCATGATCAACCCATGTTCCTGAAAGGTTATTACATTCAGATACTGAAGTGGATGTATCTGTGTCGTAAACATGCTGCCAACCAGGAGCATAAGTGTATGAACTGTGCATCGATACAGAAGACACACCTGTATCGAAAGTGCTAATATTAGATCTTGTGCCATCATCTAATAGAGTTAATGTTTCTGTAGAATCAATAAAATCGGTCCCAAAGAATCTTCCTGCCGATAAATCAGTGCCTTCCCATAAAATTCCTGTATCTAGAGAAGTTGCCATCTCAGTATCAGTAACATGAAGCCAACCATCCTGAATTGTAGAATTTCCAGGCGCACGGAAACCAGTCAAAGTGATTCCATCATCTGGAGGATTCACATTGCTTGGACCTGTCCAAGAACTTGTGGCGGCTGAGGTTAGGGGAGCGATTATCATTAGTAACACTAGAGCAAGTGCAGTCCTACGGCGGTCAGACATATCCGTGTCGTTTGTTTGTTAGATTATGAACTTATTTCCGCAAAACTGTGGGGAATGATAAAAATTAACATTTTCAAACTCAAAAAATAATGGAGCCACTGGGGAGATTTGAACTCCCGACCTTCCCATTACCAATGGGATGCTATACCCCTAAGCCACAGTGGCGACATATGCTCGTGCTACAATTTCGATTTAATGACTACGGAGAGAGAGTCAAAACTCACAATTCAAAAGCAACAGGCTCAAATTGTGGAGAACGTTCGGACATAATGAAGCCGAGATCGCATAGCCTGGTATTGCGCATGACTGGAAATCATGTGGGATTTTCCCTCGGGAGTTCAAATCTCCCTCTCGGCGCCATATAATTTGTTTATTGGAGAATAGGAAGATACTATTTGCAATGAATTGATATTAATCAATAAAGCATATTTTTAATCCATGTAAGCGAGTTACTTAATGCGGGATTTCATCTCGGAGATATGTAGGAGGTGCCGAATCAATGGACATTAGTTCTGAATATGAAGAAAATGATTCTGTGAGACTGAGTGAAATATCATTAAATTATACACTTTCTGAATATAACGAAAGACTAAGTTTCTTAGACCGGATTTCGGAAGAAATAGTATTTCATTTCAAAATGATTTCTAAAAATTGGGGTGCATTTGAATTTTCAGCATTTGGGGTCGCAGCATTAGCAATAATACTGGGATCTTGGGACTTAGGAATAGGCGAACTAAATAGCGGTGGAGATTACAATAGAGTTGGTACACAGGGAATATTATTCCTCAAAGATTTGTCGCTGATTTTAACACTTCTTTCCGCCATTGCATGGTTCGCATTCGCAATACAATTATTCATACGTTTCCCAATAATGAGAGAAAATATAATCTATATGCTCCTTAGTATGTTCGCTGTACAATTAGGGTATATGCGGGTTTTTGCTTTACACCCTACTGACTTACAGATCACGCAATTAGGACCAGTGATACTAGCAAATCTAATACTTGTATTTTTAACAATATTCGTAGTCCATAGAGCAGTTACTGAGACAAGAGATGTGCATGTATTGGAAAGACACTCTCATCCTGACCCAAGAGTTGTGCAAACTGCTTGGAAAGACCATAGTCTTAAACTTTGGAGCATAGGTCTAGGTTTATGGATGATATTAGTTAATATTTTTTCTTGGTCAGGAGCACATTCAGTCTCAACAAGACCTATTTCAGCGGATGGTGAGTTATACCAATTCCCTTGGCTTTACTTAATATGTAGTATAATATCGGTATTTTTGCTAATTCATATCATATGGTACCCTCAATTCATGCTTGGAGCAGCGGGCGATAGAATTCAATCTACTAGAGCGAGGGAAGTATCGGGTGAATTAAATTTTGTATCAAAAGAAAATGTACAAGGAATGTGCCCTATTTGCAAAGAAGAGACCTCAGTAATACAGCACCCATCGGGTAAAATTACTATAAATTGTGCGCAATTTAAATGTCAAGGAGGAGGAGTACCAGGAACTATTTGTCAAGACTGCGATATGACTCTTCCTACAAGGATCGAATGTGGAAATTGTAAATCTAATACTACAATTACTAGCCACTTTGATAGACAAGACGCGTGGTGAGGCTAATGCTTTTCGAATCACTTTCAGTTACTGATGTGTTGTTTATTCTAGGCAGTATTCTGGGTTTCATCATTACTATTTGGTTGAGTTGGGACTTACTGATGTTGTTAGCGACGCCGTTAGCAATTCCATTTCTTTTAATTTATGATTTATTCAGTAAGGATGAGGAAGATGATGACTCCAATTGGAGTGAAATCCCTACTAATCTAGTTTCGGATGATATATCTGAAGAGAGGGGTGTCTCTATTGAGGATAGTAATTCGCCAATGTGGGAAAGTAGTATCAAAGATAAGAATGATGATGCCATAAAAATTGTAGTAGGTGTCTCTTTGACATTGATTACAACTTTTGTTTTTGCTGTAGTTATTCTTTGGGCCCTTTCTACAATAAGCGGAACTATTCTAGGGCTAAATCCTCCACAAGCATTAGTAACTTGGGAAGATGAATATAGAGACATTACAGGTATTAATTCTGTAGAAAACTTAGATGGTACAGGCGTGACTCTTTGTGTAGTAGATTCAGGAATTAATATTGAGCATCCCGACTTAGCTAACATCAACCTAATTGGCTGGAAAGATGTGATTAATTCGATGCAAACTCCCTATGATGATGATGGTCATGGAACTGCAATGGCAGGAATCATTGTGGCTGATGGAGGACTCAATGGAGTTTCTAAAAATGTCGATTTATTGGTCGCCAAGGCTATTGATGAAACTGGTTCGGGGACTGATGATGGAATAGCAGAGGCAGTAAATTGGTGCACCTCTGAAGGAGCAGACATAATCTCGCTAAGTCTAGGAGGTGCTCAAGGATTTGGGTCTAGTATTATCACAACTGATAGTCTTGAAACCGCTGTTGAAAATGCTATTGAAAATGGAGTCTATGTAGTGGCAGCAGCAGGAAATGATGGAGAAAATGATGACGGAGATGTATCCTCACCTGGTTCAGTAGATGATGTGATTTGCGTAGGTGGGATCACGAGACTTGGAAACTTATGGGTTGGTAGTTCGGAGGGAGATAATAATGGAGATATTTGGCCGCCTAAGCTTCCAAGAAATAACCCCGATAAGAAACCAGAAATTGTAGCACCAGGACACGAAGTCCCAGTATTAGTCTTCAATGGAGAATCTTGGTGGGGTTGGTCAAGCGGAACTTCTGCTTCAACTGCATGGGTCTCAGGGTCGCTTGCATTATTCCTTGAAGAATACCCCGAATACCAGAGAAATTCAGATAGTGATTCAAGTAAAGTTGAAGAAATCAAACTACTTATTAGTCAAAATTCACAAATGAAAGAAAATCAAAATCAGCATGATGACAAATTTGGCTATGGTATTTTAAGGATTGATTTGCTCATTGAATCAGTAGATAATTCATCCAATGAAAACCTTATCACTAAAAATTACAAACCGAAAAATGATGTAAGGATTAACATTTTTGATATTTTTCAAACTGAACGACGTATGACTGCTAATGTGCCACCAGATAACTCTGCAAATGCCATAGAATGATTGATGTTACATTTACGAATTATATCCATCCATTTATTGAACGAAGCGACCTTTTTTTGAGCGTCATTGGGTTCATGTCCCTCTTCAGGCACTCCTACGTCACCAGTAGGCACTTCTGGTTCCTTAACTAATATGAAACCCCCAATAGATACGATATCTAAGGCCGCGAGAGTGGCTGATGGCCTATCTATCTCAGGTACATCAATAATTATCAGATCAATTGGCTGAGGTAAAGGAGAGGGTTGAGCACTAGAAGGTAAAGACGCTGCTGCCGCAGACCAAGAAGATGTTTCAGCAGTAATTTCTTGCCATGGCCGTGTTAAAATCTGAGACCACTGCTCAGCAGAGTGGCGACGAATTAATCTATCAATAATAACTCCAAATTTACCTGCTGGCTCTATTATTCTAAATGACTCTGGCCTTGAACGTACCTCCTCAGGAGGATTTGCTGGATCACCGGTCCATAAGTCAAGTAACCATGCGGATAAGTGACCAATTCCTCCACCAACTAAAACCACGTTTTTTGCGGGTATTTTAGATGTAATATCCCTAATTCTGACTCTAAATGCCCTAGTTAATGGAATGAGATTCATATGTATCATTTGTTCGCCTATATTAGCTGCAATAGCTGGTTCTTCATCATTATAATTAGAATCAGATGAAAGTAATTTTTCAAACATTTCACGCTCGGACATTTGAGGTAATCCGAATCCGCCCGTGTCGTTCATGTCTGTGGCTATATTAACTCTAATTTCAACCATCCCATCTAAGGATGGCTTCAATAGAGGACGTCATTTCGAAGAGACATGGAAGATACTGACGTCGAAGAGGAAGTAGTTGATGTTACAGTTTGTCCGAAATGCTCGAAAATGACAGAACATGAAATATTAAGAAGGACAATGAAAGGTAATGGAGA